>NZ_JAUMTJ010000016.1:0-150811 GCF_032654765.1 Bradyrhizobium sp. 33ap4
CATGCAAAGGTGTCCTTGCTGCATCCGGCTCATCAAAGGGCGCGACCCGCCGATCCACTTATGACACAGTAAGACTAAAGCGCGATGAGATTGGGTCGAATCGTCATCGCGCTTTGGCCTCTTGTTTGAGCATGATCTTTTTCGGAAGACCGCTGCGCACTTTTCCGGATGATGCTTTAGGGAACCTCGACGCTTCAGCTGACATGCGAGCTTGCGACAGCCGGGCGGTATACGAACCGTTCATGATCGCACCTTACGCTGCAGCAGGGTTTCGCCCTGAAGCCCTCAGACGGGCGCCGTCATCTGTGTTGACCAGATGGCGGCGCCTTTTTCAGGAGCCAATTGGCTTGCCCCAGAAGTCGAAAAAAGTTGCGACGGCCGCTCAGACTGTTTCTTACTGGTCGGCCGCTTACGTCAGTCTCTGCAATGGCGTGACGGTTTTCGCTGTGACCGGCGGCGTGCTCGGGTTTCTGCTGGTCGCCAAGCACTATCTGTGAACTTCAGCGCTTTCCGAGACTCCTCAGATCGCGCAGAACATGTCGACCATGGCGTCGGCATAGGTCGCGATCTCGGCGGGCGTTCGCGGGCTCTCGGAAAAATCCTTGCCCACCGTACTTAGCGTCGTCGTGATCAGATCGCCCGCCGTCGCGCACCGCGCCGGACGCTTTCGGCAACGCCTCGCGCATGAACGCTTCGACGATGCGCTCGCCGGATGCCCGCGCCTCGCGCGCCTCGGGGGCATCGCGATAGAGCGGCGCGGCATCGCTCAGCGCGACGCGTACCGCGGCTTCCTCGCATTCGGAGCGGATGAAGGCGTGCACCAGCGAACGCAGCCGATCCAATGGCGGCCAAGTCGGCGATCAACATTTCCGACGATGCGCTGCTGAAGGAGATGTTCAAGGATTGGGGGACGTTTCAGACCCGGCTGGCGCAAGCCATCGAGAAGAAGTCGCCAAGCGACGTCAGGCAGACGTTCGAGCCCTGGCTGAAGCGCAACAAGGACTTCATGAAACAGCTGCTCGTCGAAACCCAGGGTAAGGTGGAGAAGCTGCGGCCGCTGGAGGCCCGCTAGAGCACAAGGAGCGCAGATCCGCTTCGGCCGGACCCTGCCGCTCAGATCATCGCAGCGACACGTTCGAGGCCAATCAGGCGCGCCAGCGAACGGACCTCGTTCTTCTGATCCTCGCGGAGCTGGAACAGCAGCGGCATCGCCGCCGACTTCAGCTGCTGGACCTCCTCGGAGTTCGGATCGATCGGCATGCTGCCGGATGCGGGATCGCCCTGGCGCTTGGCGTGGATCTTGCGGGCGACGGCGCGCAATGCGGTCTCGACCGCCGGCCAGTAATATTCCTGCGACGACGACAGCTTCAGCCGGTCCTTGATGCCGGCGATCTGGGCGTCGCTCAGCAGCGCGTAGCTCTTCTGCGGCGCCGGCTTGGCCGCAGCCTTGGGCTTCGGCGGCGCCGGGGCGACCGGCGCGGGTTCGGCGATCTTCGGCTGAGCCGCATCGACGGGGTCGGTGATCTTCGGCAGGCCGACATCGGTCGGCTCGACGGAGGCATAGGCCTGGCGCACCGTGTCAGTCGCGCCCGGAATCGCGGCTTGGGCCCGTAACAAGAGCGGAGACGGATTGGCGGGAGGCTCAATCGGCTGGGGCGCCTCAAACGCGGCCGCGGCAAGCGTCGAGACGGCGAGCTTGTCCTGCTTGCTGGCACGATTGGCGACCGGTCCAATGTCGGCCTGCGCCGCCGGCAGGCTGTCACGGCCCAAAATGGCTGTTACCGCGGCGCCTGCGAGGAGGAAGCATGTCAGCGCGGCGAGGGTGATGGCTCTGGTCAAAAACTACTCCATTGCCGGCCGGTGTCACCGCAAACTGCGCGCGAAATGCGGCGGTAGCGTGCCGTGACGGCGCCAAATAGGTGAAATTGTCCCGAAACGGCCGGAAAATCAGGCCGCGACGTCAAGCTCATAGGCTTCCTGGATGTCGGCGACGATCTCATGCGCCGTCCAGAGCGCGCCGGGCTGGACCGTGTGCATGCTGACCGTCCAGTTGGTGCGGCGGGTGCGCGGCGTGCTGACAATGTCGAATTCGACCTGACGGCACAGCGGATGCCGCTGCAGGGCGTAAAACACCCGGGTCCGGAGCTCGTCGAGCGATGCCGGGGTCTTGGAGAGCGCCTCAAAGGCCATGTCGCATTCCCACAAACTGCCGGGCGACCAGCCGTGGCGACCCGTGACGCTATTGTTGGGACTGGCATGGTTAATGTCGCGTTAAGCGGATGGGCGGGATTTGAGTGCTGCTATTTCGCGAACCAGCGCGCTTTCGTGCACCGGTTGGCGCGAAGGGAACGCGTCAAAGCAGCGACTCTAGAGCCGCACCCGCGCGCTCGCCGCCTCATACTCCGCGATCGTCTGCGCCACGAGTTCGTCGACGCCGAGCACCCCGGTCACCCCGGAGGTGGAATGACCGCCGCTCCAGATATCGCGCCAGCGTTTGGGGCGGCTTTCGCGGGCGCCGATGTCGATGTCCTTGCCGATGTCGATCGCGCCGCGTGCCGGCAGGTCGTCGGGATCGAGACCGGCGGCCTCGATCGAGGGCCGCAGCATGTTGGTCTGCAAGCCGGTGAACGCCGTTGTGAGCAGGATGTCGTCGGCGGTGGAAGAGACCAGCATCTGCTTGTACCTGCCGTCCGCCATGCTCTCGCGCGTCGCGATGAACTTGGTGCCCATATAGGCGAGGTCGCAGCCGAGCGCCTCTGCGGCGCGGAGCGCGTGGCCGTCACTGATGCCGCCGGCAAGCACGATCGGTCCATCGAAGAAGCCACGCACCGCGCGAACGAACACGAATGGATTGAGCCAGCCGGTCTGCCCGCCCGCACCCGCAGTGAGCAGCACGAGCCCGTCGGCGCCGACTGCTGCCGCGCGCTCGGCATGGCGGATCGAGGCGACGTCGGCGAACACCAGCGCGCCGGCATCGTGCAGAGGGCCAAGCACCGGCGCGGGCGAGCCGACCGAGGTGATCACAAGCTCGGGCTTGTGCCGCAGCAGCACGGCGAGATCCTCGGCCAGCCGCGTGTTGGAGCGATGCACGATCAGGTTCGGGCAGATCGGCGCCGCTGCTTTGCCGCTGGCATCGGCATGCGCCTGTAGGCGGCGCGCGATGTCGTCGAGCCAGGCATCGAGCTGTTCCGTCTCACGGCAATTCACCGTCGGAAACGAACCGATCACGCCGTTGCGGCAGGCGGCTACCACCAGCTCGACACCGGAGACCAGGAACATCGGTGCTGCAATCAGCGGCAGCCGGAGGCGATCGCGAAAACGCGCGAGAAGATCGGCGGACAAGTTGTTCCTTCCCATCATCATTGTGTTAGCGTTGCCGCCAACATTGGCACGACAAAAGCCAAAGACAAAGGCGGGAGGGACAACCAGATGAGCAATCCGCTCTATGCATTTCCGGCGGTGTGCGAACAGACCCTGCGGGCGCTGGCGCGCTATCCATCGCGCACCGCCTTCGCATGGCCGGGCGGCTCGCTCACCTATCAGGGCGCGACCGATCTGATCGGACGAATGCAAAGCGTGTTCATGCGGCTCGGCTTTGCGCCCGGCACCCGCGTCGCGCTGCTTACCGCCAACCGCGCCGACAGCTGGTGCGCCGGCGTCGCCGCGCAATTGTCGCGGCTCGCGATTACCTGGCTGCATCCGCTGGGCTCGCTCGACGACCAGCTGTTCCAGATCGAGGATTCCGAAGCGCAGATGCTGATCGTCGACGGCATCACGTTTCGCGATCGCGGCGGCGAGCTCACGGCGAAGGCGCAGGGCCTGAAGACCGTGTTCACGCTCGGCCCGGCGGATTACGGCGCCGACCTGTTGCAGGTGGCCGGGGACGCCGGCAGCGCAAGCGCGAAGAATTTCGCCCGCGCCGACGACATCTCGACCTTGAACTACACCGGCGGCACGACCGGCAAATCCAAGGGCGCGCTGCGCTATCACCGCGAATATGGCGGCTTCGCCGCCGCGATCCTCGCCGATTTCGAGATTCCGGAGACGCCGCGCTACCTCACCGTGGCCCCCATCAGCCATGTCGCGGGCACCAAGGTGCTGCCGACGCTGATGCGCGGCGGCACCGTGCACATGCTGAAAGGGTTCGATCCGGAGGCCGTGTTCACGACCATCGCGCGCGAGAAGATCAACTTCACGCTGTTCGTGCCGACCATGATCTATGTGATGCTGGATCATCCCGCGCTCGACAGGTCCGACCTCTCCTCGCTCGAGCTCCTGCTCTACGGTGCGTCCGCGATGTCGCCGAGCCGGCTGGTCGAGGGTATCGAGCGGATCGGACCGGTGTTCTCCCAGCTTTACGGCCAGACCGAATGCTATCCGGTCTCGGTGCTGCGCAAGGCGGATCATGACCCGAAAACGCCGGACCTGTTCCTGTCCTGCGGCTTCCCGATCGCCGCCTGCCAGGTCAAGATCCTCGATCAGGACGACGAGGAGGTCGCGACCGGCGAGGCCGGCGAGATCTGCGTGCGCGCCACGCATGTGATGGCCGAATACTGGAAACGGCCCGACATCACGGCGGAGACGCTGAAGAGCGGCTGGCTGCACACCGGCGACATCGCGCGCATGGACGAGCGCGGCTACATGTTCATCCTCGACCGCAAGAAGGACATGATCGTCTCCGGCGGCTTCAATATCTTCCCGCGCGAAGTCGAGGATGTCTTGTCGCAACACGCCGACGTCGCGATGGTCGCCGTGGTCGGCGTGCCCGACGACAAATGGGGCGAGGCCGTCACCGCCGTCGTGGTCGCGCGCGAGGGCGCTGTGCCCGACGCCGACGAGCTGATCGGACTGGTGAAGGCGAAGAAGGGCTCGGCGCACGCCCCGAAGCAGATCCAGTTCGTCAAGGAACTGCCGATGACCGGCGTCGGCAAGGTCGACAAGAAGGTGCTGAAGGCGCGCTTCTGGACCGGCCGCGACCGCATGGTGGGGTAGGATGCTCGCACGACGATTGCTGGTCCCGTCATCCTGAGAGGTTGTGACGCTTTTGCTCCGCCGTCATTGCGAGAAGCGAAGCGACGAAGCAATCCATCTCTCCGACCTGCCGGGCTATGGATTGCTTCGCTTCGCTCGCAATGACGCGGATGGAGCTGTGCGCACCGTCACCCTGAGGCGCGAGCGGAGCGAGCCTCGAAGGATGCACGGCCCCGATGTTTCAGCTTGCGCTATCTCTGCTTGCGGCACCAGCCGGGCCGGCGCCCTTCGAGACGCCGCTTCGCGGCTCCTCAGGGTGACGGGGACAGAGTGGAAGGCGTGGCGAGACTGTCGGCGCTGGCGGCAGCAGCTTGCTGACCGGTGCCCTGCCCGAGCAACTGATCGAGTCGGTCGCGCAGCTGATCCTGGTGGTAGGGCTTGGCCAGCCGCGGCAGGTCGACCTGGGTGCCGTCGGGCAGTTCGGCATAGCCGGTGGCGAGCAGCACCAGAAGCTGCGGCCGCACCTTGCGCGCAGCGGCGGCGAGTTCGATGCCGGTCATGCCGGGCATCACGTGATCGGTCATCATCAGGTCGATCTCCTGGTCGCTCCTGAGGATTTCGAGCGCCTGCGGTCCGGAATTGACGCCGATCACGCGGTGACCAAGGTCCTCCAGCATTTCCATGGTGGACATCGCGATCAACGGATCATCGTCAACCAGCAGGATCACCGCCGAGCGCTTGACCGTTTGCGCTGCGGGCGCCGGGCTCTCGACTTCAGGCACCGCCGTTGCAACCGGCAGCACCAGTGCAGCCGTGGTGCCCTTGCCGACCGCGCTCGACAGCTCCAGCTCGCCGCCGAGCTGCACGGCGAGCCCATGCACCATCGACAGGCCGAGCCCGGTGCCCTTGCCCACCGGCTTCGACGAGAAGAACGGCTCGATCGCGCGCTTCAGCACGTCCGGCGACATGCCGGTGCCGCTGTCGATCACCGAGAGCTTCAAATAGTCGCCAGGCTGCAGCGCCGGATCATTCTTCGCCTGCCAGGTCGCGAGGCGGATCTCGATCACGCCGCCATCCGGCATCGCGTCGCGCGCATTGATCGCAAGGTTGAGGACCGCAAGCTCAAGCTGGTTGCTGTCGACGCAGGCGAGCGGCAGCCCCCCGGGAATGTCGAGCCGCAACATGATGCGCGGTCCGAGCGAGCGCTCGAGCAGATTGCTCATATCGCGCACCAGCGCGCCGAGATCGACCGGCACCGCGCGCAGATCCTGCTGCCGCGCGAATGCCAGCAGCCGCTGCGTCAACGACGCGCCGCGCTCGGCGCCCTGCAATGCGCCGTCGACCAGGCGACGCAGGCGTGGGTCCTCGGGCAAGCGCTTGCGCAGCAGATCGAGATTGCCCATCACCGCCATCAGCAGATTGTTGAAGTCGTGCGCGACGCCGCCGGTGAGCTGGCCGATCGCCTCCATCTTCTGGGCATGGCGGAGCTGTTCCTGCGCCCGCTCGCGCGCCGCAACCTCCTTCATCAGGTCGGCGGTGCGCTGCTCGACCCGCTGCTCCAGCGTCGCGGTGAGTTCGGCGAGTGCGGTGCGCTCGGCGGCGAGCTGCGCCAGCAATGCCTCGCGCTCGATCTCCGCGGTCTTGCGTGCGCTGATGTCGGAGCAGACGCCGACCAGCGAGCGGATGCCGCCGTCGGGCCGCCGCACCGCGCGGGCGCGCACGTCAACCCAGTGCTCGGTGCCGTCGGGCCAGATGTTGCGGTATTCGATCTGATAATCCGAGCCGGTGCGCAACGTTTGTTCGACGATCTCGCTCCGGCGCGCGCGGTCGTCGGGATGCACCGCGGCCAGGAGATCCTGATAGGTGAAGGTATCGCCCGGCCTGCGCCCGAAATATGTCTTGCAGGTCGGCGACGCCTCGAGCTCGAAATCCGGCAGATGAAGCTCGAGCGCGCCGAGATGACCGGCATTGAGCGCGGTCTGCAGCAGACCTTCGCTCTCGGTCAGATCCTCGAGGATCTGACGGGTCTGGTATTGGCGGCGGCGGCCGCGCACCGTCGCGGCGACCAGGCTTACCAGCGTGGTCGGATGAAACGGCCGCTCGATGAAGGTGACATTGCCGAGCGCCCGGCCGAGCCGCGCTGCTTCGGGATTGCGCTCGGGTCCCCCCTTCTCGCTGATCAGCACGATAGGAAAGTCCGACCATGACGGCTGCTCGTTCAGCCAGTGCGTCAGGCCGGCGAGATCGGCGGCCCTGATCACCTCGTCGGCAATGATGGCAAGGCCCGCCCCGCTTGCGATCTGGCGTTCGAGCTCGGCGAGATCACCGCAGATGTTGGCGTAATAGCCGGCTTCCTTGATCAGGTGAGCAGTCTTGACGGCGTCCCGCTCGCTCGCGGCGAGGATGACCGCGCGTTCCGAGGACGGACCAGGCTTCATCGCGTCTGTCCCCGCGGCGGCCGGGCGTCGACACCGTCCGGCACATCACACAACCGCCGGACGGCCATGGCCACGATGCCGGCGGCGGGATCAATACGCATCATGGGACCCCCTAACGGGAGCGAAACTCGCACGTGCGCCCAACCGTTCCCGGGAAGCCGAGTTATTTTTGCCGCAGGGGCAGCCGGTTGGCGCGGCTCCCGCACCGCGAATCGGTGAAACAACCCCATGCACAGTACGTGATCGGTCTTCGCCAGCCCCTGAAACGGGGGAAGGTCGGGATTGGGGTCAGCTGATCCCCACCCGCTTTGCTCTGGCGAGCAAAGCCACCTCCCCTTTTTCGAGGGGAGATGGAAGAAGCGCAGCGCGTCCTAGCGCCGCTCGATGACCAGGCTCTGGACCGCCTGGCCGAAATAGCCGCGCTGATCGGCGAGCCGCGACATTGCAAGCCCGGCGCCGTCGGGCCCGATCCAGGACTGGCCGTCGAGCAGGATCCAGTCGCCGACCGGCTCGCGCGCCAGGCTCACCGAGAGATCAGCGTTGATGAAGGTCCATTGGCTGAAATCGAGCGCCGGCGAGGTGCCGTTGGAGAAGTCCGAGGCAACCACTGCCCGCATCGCCTGCGAGACGGCGGCGCCCGCAATCAGCGGGCGGTCGACGCGGAACCATATCGCGCCAGGTCCCGTCACGCCGAAGCGGCCGCGCGCGGCCCGCATCGAGATGCATTTCACGAACGGACTGTTCGCAAGATTGCCCGGCTCGATCATACTTTCGTCGGGGCCCGGCAGATCAACGGCAAGCGGGGCGATGTCAGGCGGCAATTCGGCCGTCTGTTGCTTGATCTTGAGCACGCTGGCCGAAACCACGAGAACGCCGTCGGCAAGCAGCCTGACGCCGCAGAGCTGGATCTTGCGGCCGTCGCGCAAGATCTCGCTCGAGACCGTCAGCGGCGCCACCGGCACCGGGCGCATCAGGTCGATGGTGACGCGCGCGATCCGCATCGGCACCGGCGTCGGAATGGCTTCGGCCGCCCACACCACCAGCGCTGCCGGTGCGGAGCCGTGCTGCATCCGCGGATCCCACGGACCCGCGGCGTCAGGACTGGTGACGACGCGATCGCCGTCGACGCGAAAGATCGGTTCCATCACAGCATGATCCGGCAAAGTGGGACGCGGTTTTCCCCGCGACAAACGCGAAGCGTTTGCGCGTGGATCATGCTGAAATGAAGAGCTGAAGCGCGATGATGATTCATCATGATCTCATCGCGCTTCAGGCAAGCGCCGGATCGACGGCTTCGTCGTACTCCTTCTTGAACCGGCCAATCAGCTCGGCCGCGGGCACCACCTTGGAGATGCTGCCGACGCCCTGGCCGGAGCCCCAGATCTCTTTCCACGCCTTCGGCTTGGCGCGCTCGCCGGATGCATCGGTGCCGAAGCTCATCTTGGAGGGATCGGAGATCGGCAGGTTTTCCGGATCCATGCCGGCCGCGACGATCGACGGCTTCAAATAATTGCCGTGCACGCCGGTGAACAGGTTGGAGTAGACGATGTCCTCGGCGGACGAATTGGTGATCATGTCCTTATAGCCCTCGACCGCGTTTGCCTCCTTGGTCGCGATGAAGGCGGAGCCGATATAGGCGAAGTCGGCGCCGATGATGCGCGCGGCGCGGATGGCGCGGCCGTTGGAAATGGTGCCCGACAGCGCGATCGGCCCGTCGAACCATTGCCGCGTCTCCGCTACGAACGGGAACGGCGACAGCGTGCCGGCATGACCGCCGGCGCCGGCCGCAACCAGGATCAGGCCGTCGGCGCCCTTCTCGATCGCCTTGTGCGCGAACTTCTGGTTGATCACGTCGTGGAAGACGATGCCGCCCCAGCCGTGGACGGCCTGGTTGAGCTCCTCGCGCGCGCCGAGCGAGGAGATGATCATCGGCACCTTGTGCTTCTCGCAAAGCGCCATGTCGTGATCGAGCCGGTTGTTCGACTTGTGCACGATCTGATTCACCGCGAACGGCGCCGACGGCCGTTCCGGATGCGCCTTGTCATAGGCGGCGAGCTCTTCCTTGATCCGGTACAGCCATTCGTCGAGCAACTCCGGCGGCCGCGCGTTCAACGCCGGAAACGAGCCGACCACACCGGCCTTGCACTGCGCGATAACGAGGTCGGGCACGGAGATGATGAACAGCGGCGCCCCGATCACGGGAAGAGACAGGCGGCCCTTGAACAGAGCAGGCATGGACATTTGAAGCGGATCCTCAAGCGTTGGTCGTTGGTTGATCTCGAATGCTGACCGTCATACCAACAAGGCAATCTTTCCAGTGTCAAGTATTGCGTTTTGGCGCTGCAAAAAAGATGACAAATCCTCATCCTGAAACCGTGTTTTCGCGGGCGCCTGGCATCCCAGACGCAAAGCCTGCCGCCGCTATTGGCAGACGGCCCGTGTCACGAAATTTTCCGTCCTGCAGTCGTTCGGGCCGCGCTCAGCACAATGCGTGCCTTTGCGCGCGTAAGCCTGACGAGCGTGAGCCCGGCAGGATCGAGCAGGTCCGCGATTCCATCAACCATCGTGCTGAGCGTAACCCGAAGCCACGCGCAGGCAAAGCCGCAAGCGGTCGGTCGCTAGATCAGCTTGAATGCGACAACAAAGCCCAGCACCAGCACGATGGCGCCGATCGCGACCCACAGGCCGAGCCGCTTCTCGAGCTCGGCGCGGATGAAATCGCCATAGCGGTTGAGCAGCACCGCGACGAAGAAGAAGCGGCCGCCGCGCGCGACGATCGAGCAAAGAATGAACAGCCAGATGTTGTAGCCGGCAAAGCCCGAGGTGATCGTCACGAGCTTGTAGGGGATCGGCGTCAGTCCCTTCAGCAGGATGATCACGGCGCCCCATTCGGCGTAGGAGGCGCGGAACGCGTCGACCTTGTCGGAGAGACCGTAGAGATGGATGAGCCACTGCCCGAGCGAGTCGTAGAGCAGTGCGCCGATCGCGTAACCGAGCACGCCGCCGGCAACCGACGCCACCGTGCAGACCGCGGCGAACCACCACGCCCGCTTCGGCCGCGCCAGCGACATCGGCAGCAGCATGATGTCGGGAGGGATCGGGAAGAAGGAGCTCTCGGCGAAGGCGACGGCCGCGAGAATCCACAGCGCATAGGGCTTGTCGGCCGCCTCGACGCACCAGTCGTAAGTCCGTTTCAACATGGGCGCGATGAACCATCATGGAGCGGATTTGTCCATGCCGGGATTGAGCTGAATCTGGTTGATTTACGGCTACCGTTTGCGCAGCCGGTTCTCCAGCGCGACAATTCGGCGCCGAACCACCGGGACCGGCCCCGGTTTGGGCAGCTTGACCGGCGACTTCGGCAGCTTCTCGGCGATCCCGAGCAGCCGCTCGCGCCGCTCCATCTCGCGCCAGACATCCTCCGGCTTCACGCCGGTCGACGCCCAGAGAACGGCGAGATTGTAGAACAGGTCGGCGCTTTCGCGAATGACGGCATCCGACTTGCCGCTGACGGCGTCGATCACCACTTCGATCGCTTCCTCGGCGAGCTTCTTGGCCATCTTGGCCGGGCCGCGCTGGAACAGCCGTGCCGTGCGCGACGTAGCCGGATCAAGATCCTTGGCCGCGATCACCGCCTGGTAAAGCCGCTCGATCGAATCACTCATGCTTCGAGCCTAATCGAAACGCGTCGCCAGCGTGTTAACGGCGACAACGAAAAAATCCACCGGCCCGCGGCCGGTGGATTGGATGCTTTGTGACAGTTCTGAGAACCGCCGACGGCCGTCAGTACGGCTGATACGGCAGTTGCGAGCGGCGCCCGTAATAGCCGCGGTAACCATAGTACGGTCCGCCGCCGTAATAGACCGGGCCGCCACCATAGTAGACGGGACCACCGTAGTAGCCCGGGCCACCATAGTAGCCGTAGGAGTCGTAATAGTCGCGACGGCTCTGGGCTGCGGCGATCGCGAGGCCCGTGCCGACGATCCCGGCGAACGCAGCCGCAGCCGCTGCGCCACCGCCGCCATAGTAGCGACGGCGGGCACTGATGTCGGTCGCGCCGCTCGTGCCTTGTGACGTCGTCACAGCGGTCGCCTTGCCTGCCGAAGCGGAGCCTGCGAACGCCATCGTCGGCTCGACGGCCGTCAACGTCACTGCAGCAACCGTTGCCAATGTGGCTGCGCGGCCAATGGACGAAAAAACACCTTTTCGCGCAAACATTGCAGTCATCCTTTGTGGAAGCCGGCCCGACGGGCCTTGGTTAGCTAACCCACTGCCTCCAGATTAGGTTCCCCAAACCGAATGCAAGCTGAACGACCTGAGGTGAAAACATGGCAAGCCGAAGCCTGGCAGTCATCGACCGTTCACCTTGCCTGGGGCAAAATGCCTGTAAATAACGCTTGAAATTGACGCTTGCTCTGGCGCATTCGATGTCATGAAGCAGGCGCGCCGGCGCGGCACTTTGTCTCGCCTCCCGGATGTCATGATGCAGGTAAGTCGGACCACCGTTCTCCGCTGGATGCTGGCCGGCATGATCGGCCTCGCAGGAGGCGTGTGGCCAGCGCTGACGCCGCTGCGCGCCAGCGATCCGCCGCCGCCGCTCACCATCCAGTTCACGCTCGACCGTCCGCTTGATGCCGCGGCCGCGCCCTTCGTGATGGCGTTATCCGGCGGCCTGTTCAGCGCCGAGGGCCTCAGCGTCGGCACCAACGTCGCGACCAGCTCGGCGGATGCCATCGCGCGCGTCGCCGACGGCTCGAGCGATTTCGCCCTCGTCGACATCAACTCGCTGATCCGCTTTCGCGACGAGCCCGGTGCTGCGCCCGTCAAGGCGGTGTTCGTGCTGTTCAACCAGGCGCCTTATGCGATCATCGCGCGCAAGAGCCGCGGCATCAGGACGCTGACCGACATGCAGGGCAAGAGCCTCGGCGTCGCCGAGGGCGACCTCTCGATCCGGCTATGGCCCGCGGTCGCGAAGCAGAACGGCATCAAGCTGTCGAGCGTGAAGCAGAGCACGATCAGCGCCGCGGTGCGCGAGCCGATGCTCTCCGCCGGCCAGGTCGATGCCGTCACCGGCTTCTCCTATCTCTCGGCGATCAATTTGCGCGATCGCGGCGTGCCCGCCGACGATCTCGCGGTGCTGCGCTTCGCCGACTATGGCTGCGAGGCCTACGGCTTTGCCGTGATCGTCAGCCCGCGCCTTGCCGCCGCGAAGCCGGATGCGGTGAAAGGATTCGTGCGCGCGGCAATCCGCGGCACCAACCTCGCGATCAAGGATCCGGCCCGCGCCGCCGGCGAGGTCGCGAGCCGCATGGATGGCGGCTCGCGCGATCTGGAGCTGGAGCGGCTGAACGCCATCATCCGCGACAACATCCTGACCAGCGAGGTAAAGCGCGACGGCATCGGCGGCATCGAAGCGGAGCGCTTCGAGCGCTCGGTCGACCAGCTCGCGGAGGACTTCAAATTCCAGAAGCGGCCGCACGCCGCCGACATCTTCGACGAGGCTTTCCTGCCGCCGATCGACGGCCGGCTGGTGAATTGACGGCTCCGCTCTGCTCGTCATGCCCGGGCTTGACCCGGGCATCCACGTCTTCGATGACCGCCTGCAAGAAAGGCGTGGATGGCCGGGTCAAGCCCGGCCATGACGGAGTGCGATGCACCGCTGGCCCTGCATCGCGAACCCTGATTAAATTGCATTCTCGCCTGATCGGGCGCCCACCGCTGACGAGTGCCGCCGGCATGTCCATGCTTCGCCTCTATACCCGCGTCCTCGAACTGCTCGGCAAGGAGGCGCGGCTCGGCTGGATCCTGGCCATCGCCAACGTGCTACTCGCCGGCGCGCAATTCGCCGAGCCGGTGCTGTTCGGCAAGATCGTCGACGTGCTGTCGGGCCGGCCGGTCACCGGGCTGTTCGCGACCTCCTCGGCATGGCCGCTGCTCGTCGCCTGGGCGGTGTTCGGCCTGTTCACGATCGGCTGCAGCGCGATCGTGGCGCTGCAGGCCGACCGGCTGGCGCACCGCCAGCGCCAGGCGGTGCTGACCGATTATTTCGAGCACATCCTGCAGCTGCCGCTGACCTTCCATTCCGGCACCCATTCCGGGCGGCTGATGAAGGTGATGCTGAACGGCACCGACGCCCTGTGGCGGCTCTGGCTCGGCTTCTTCCGCGAGCATTTCGCCGCGATCATGTCGCTGATCGTGCTGCTACCGCTTTCGCTCTACATCAACTGGCGGCTGGCGATCCTGCTGTTCGGGCTCTGCGTCGTGTTCACCGTGCTGACCACGCTGGTGGTGCGCAAGACCTACGGCATGCAGAGCGAGGTCGAGGCCTATTACAGCGACCTCTCGGCACGCGCCTCGGACGCGCTCGGCAATGTCGCGCTGGTGCAGAGCTTCGTGCGGATCGATTCCGAGGTGCAGGGCCTGCGCTACGTCGCCGACAAGCTGCTCGCGGTGCAGATGCCGGTGCTGTCATGGTGGGCGCTGGTCACCGTGATCACACGCGCCTCGACCACGATCACGGTGCTCGCGATCTTCACCGTCGGCATCGCGCTGCATAACCAGGACCTCACCACGGTCGGCGAGATCGTGATGTTCGTCTCGTTCGCCACCATGCTGATCCAGAAGCTCGAGCAGGTGGTCAGCTTCATCAACAACGTGTTCATGGAAGCGCCGCGCCTGCAGGAGTTCTTCGACGTGCTCGACGCGGTGCCGGCGGTGCGCGACCGGCCCGGCGCGGTCGATCCCGGACGGCTGTCCGGCCTCGTCGAGTTCGACGACGTCTCGTTCTCCTATGACGGCAAGCGGCCGGCGATCGAGGATCTCAGCTTCACCGCTCTGCCGGGCCAGACCATCGCGCTGGTCGGCTCGACCGGCGCCGGCAAGTCCACCGCGATCGCGCTGCTGCATCGCGCGTTCGATCCGCAATCGGGCATCATCAGGATCGACGGTATGGACATACGCGCGCTGAAGCTGACGGCGCTGCGGCGAAACATCGGCGTGGTGTTCCAGGAGGCGCTGCTGTTCAACCGCTCGCTCGCCGACAATCTGCGCGTCGGCAAGCCCGACGCCACCGACGAGGAGCTGCGCACCGCCGCGGCGCGCGCGCAGGCGCTGGATTTCATCGAGCGCAGCGAAAAGAAGTTCGATACCCATGCCGGCGAACGCGGCCGCATGCTGTCCGGCGGCGAACGCCAGCGGCTGTCGATCGCGCGTGCGCTGCTGAAGGATCCGCCGATCCTGATCCTCGACGAGGCCACCAGCGCCCTCGACGCCGTCACCGAGGCCAAGGTGAATGCCGCTCTCGACGAAGTGATGAAGGGCCGTACCACCTTCGTGATCGCGCACCGCCTGTCCACCATCCGCCACGCCACCCGCATCCTGCTGTTCGACCAGGGACGGGTGATCGAAAGCGGAACTTTCGATGAACTGGTGGCGAAAGGCGGGCGTTTTGCCGAGCTGGCGCGGGCCCAGTTCATGGTCCAGGAACAGGCGCGCGCCGGCATCGAGACACCATAATTCCCGCCTTTCCAATTGAGGCGGCTGCCGAAATTCAGCCGATTTCGTCCACGATATAATTCCCCGGCCTCTGTTCTCTGCGGGCAAGCCGGTATAGGGTTTGCATCGCCGCAATGCGGCGCCGGACACGCTTGAAACCCGTACGTCACAATCGCAAGACCTCCTTTTTTCAAGGCGGGTCTCAAAGGACCGGAACCGGATTCGTGCACCTTCCTCGCCCGTCATTGAAATGGATTCTGGCCGTCGCGATGCTCGCCATCGCCTCGCCGCAAATGGCGCAAGCCGAGGCACTGCTGGTTGTCGAGGCCGATTCCGGCAAGGTGCTGCAGGCCGACAATGCGACGATGCCGTGGTACCCGGCTTCGCTCAGCAAGATGATGACGGCCTATGTGACGCTGAAGGCGGTCAAGGACGGCCGCGTCTCGCTCGACACGCTGCTCACGGTGTCGCCGACCGCGTCGTCGCAGTCGCCCTCGAAGATGGGCTTCCGGCCCGGCACCCAGGTCACCGTCGACAACGCGCTGAAGATGATGCTGGTGAAGTCGGCCAACGACATGGCCGTGGTGCTGGCCGAGGGCATCGGCGGTTCGATCGACGGCTTTGCCGGGATGATGAACCAGACCGCGCAAAGGCTCGGCATGACGCAAACGAGCTACGTCAATCCGAACGGCCTGCCCGCCGACGGCCAGATCACCTCGGCGCGCGACATGGCGATCCTCGCCCGCGCCATCATCCGCGACCTGCCGGAATACGAGTATTTCGTCCACATCCCGTCGATCCGCTTCGGCCGCCGCATCACCCAGAACTTCAACAAGCTGATCGGCCGCTATCCCGGCGCCGACGGCTTCAAGACCGGCTTCATCTGCGCCTCCGGCTATAATCTCGTGGCGTCGGCGACGCGCGACGGCAAGCGGCTGATCGCCGTGGTGCTCGGCGCCTCCTCGGGCCGCATGCGCGCGATCCGCGCCGCGCAGCTCCTGGACCGCGGCTTTGCCAACAATGGGATGGCGTGGCTGCGGCCCTCGCTCGGCACCGTCGACAATCTGGTGCCGATTGATTCCACGCCGCCGAACCTGCGCGAGGAAATGTGCGGTCCTAAGCACAAGCGGCCCGCCAGCGACGAGGACGCAGAAGACACCGTCGCCAGCGCCGGAAGCTCCAGCACCAATGGCGACGGCGGCGTCAGCTTCTTCGCCTCGGGCCTGCAGGCTGCGATGCCGACCAAGCCGGCCGACATGCTGGCGCAGCCGGCCGCGGCCTCCGAGCCGGTCGTGGTTTATACGGGGCCGACCAAGACCGGTGCTGCGTTGATCGCCGCGGTCGAGGCCGACACCGAGAAGATGCAGCCGGTCAAGCGCGCCAAGGGCAAGCACAGCCGCGTCGCGGGCAAGAAGCCCGATGCGGCCGATGACGCGAAGGCCGACACCAAGGGTGCCTCCAAGTCGGACAGCAAGCCGGCGGCGGCCAAGCCCGCGCGTCACGCCAACGCCAAGCCGGATGCCGCAGCTGCGAAGACGGCCGCGGCGGACAAGCCCGCCGCCGCAAAGCCGGCCGGCAAGCCGGCGGCGGCAAAGCCGGCCGCCAAGCCCAAGACTGCGGCCGACAAACCCAAGGCTGCCGACAAGCCGAAAGCCGACGCCAAGCCGGCCGGCTAGCACAGCGCCCGCCCGTCATTTCCGACCGTCATTTTCTCCAATGCGTCGATAACGCGCAGCGGCTTGCCATTGGCCGCGGCATCGCTCAATACTGACTGAAATAACGCGGCCAAAAGTCGGAAAACCCGGAAGCAATCCGGGACATCAGCCAAATTTGAGAGAGGGGATTGACCATCATGGAGCGCATCTGGCTCAAGCATTATCCGGCCGGCGTGCCCGCGGATATCGACGTCACGCAATATTCGTCGCTGGTCGAATTGCTGGAAGAAAGCTTCAAGAAATTCGCCGATCGCAAGGCGTTCATCTGCATGGACAAGGCGATCACCTATCGCGAGCTCGACGGGATGTCGACGGCGCTCGGCGCCTACCTGCAGAGCAAGGGCCTGCAGAAGGGCGCGCGGGTCGCGCTGATGATGCCGAACGTGCTGCAATATCCGATCGCGACCGCCGCCGTGCTCCGCGCCGGCTTTGCCGTGGTCAACGTCAATCCGCTCTACACCCCGCGCGAACTCGAGCACCAGCTCAAGGATTCCGGCGCCGAGGCGATCATCGTGCTGGAGAACTTTGCCACCACCGTGCAGAAGGTGCTTCCCAATACCGCGGTCAAGCACGTGATCGTCGGCAGCATGGGCGACCTGCTCGGCCTCAAGGGCGTGATCGTCAATCTGGTGGTGCGCCGGGTGAAGAAGATGGTGCCGGCCTGGTCGATCCCCGGCGCCGTCGGCTTCAACGAGGCGCTGTCGGCCGGCCGCGCCGCCAAGCTCAACAAACCGACGCTGACGCTCGATGACGTCGCCTTCCTGCAATATACCGGCGGCACCACCGGCGTCTCCAAGGGCGCGACCCTGCTCCACCGCAACATCCTGGCCAACGTGTTGCAGAACGACGCCTGGCTGCAGCCGGCGCTGGCGAAGCCGCCGATCGTCGAACAGATGGTCATCGTCTGCGCGCTGCCGCTCTATCACGTCTTCGCGCTCACCGCCTGCTATCTGCTGGGCATGCGGGCCGGCGGCACCAATCTGCTGATTCCGAATCCGCGCGACATGGCGGGCTTCGTCAAGGAGCTGTCGAAGTACCAGGTCAGCTTCTTCCCGGCGGTCAACACCCTCTACAATGGCCTGCTGAACACGCCCGGATTCGACAAGCTCGACTTCTCCAAGCTGAAGATCGCCAACGGCGGCGGCATGGCGACGCAAAGGCCGGTCGCCGAGAAATGGTTGAAGGTCACGGGCATCTCGTTGTCGGAAGGCTATGGCCTGTCGGAGACGTCGCCGACCCTGACGTGCAATCCTGCCACGATCGAGGAGTTCTCCGGGACGATCGGCCTTCCCGTCCCCTCGACCTGGCTCTCGATCCGCGACGATGACGGCAATGAGTTGCCGATCGGCGAGGCCGGCGAAATCTGCGCCAAGGGCCCGCAGGTGATGGCGGGCTACTGGAACATGCCGGACGAGACCGCGCGCGTGATGACGGCGGACGGTTATTTCCGCACCGGCGACATCGGCGTGATGGACGAGAAGGGCTACACTAAGATCGTCGATCGCAAGAAGGACATGATCCTGGTCTCCGGCTTCAACGTCTATCCGAACGAGATCGAGGAAGTGATCGCAAGCCACCCGGGCGTGCTCGAATGCGCCGTGATCGGCGTGCCCGACGCGAAGTCCGGCGAAGCGGTGAAGGCCTTCGTGGTCAAGAAGGACCCGAACATCACCGCCGAGGACATCATCAAGTTCAGCGCCACCCAGCTCACCGCCTACAAGGTGCCGAAGCAGATCGAGTTCAGGACCGACCTGCCGAAGACCAATGTCGGCAAGATCCTGCGCCGCGAGTTGCGCGACGAGAAGAAGGCCGCGGCCTAAGGCCTGAGTGGACTGACGTTCGATGTCTGATGCAAGCCTCGCGACGCCGGCTGACGTGCTTGGCTTCTGGCGGAATGCCGGCCGCGACCGCTGGTACACGCACGACGACGCCTTCGATGCCGAGATCCGCGGCCGCTTCCTTGCCACCTGGCAGAAGGCGGCTGCCGGCGAATTGTCGTCATGGGAGGCGAGCGATGAGGGCGCGCTGGCGCTGACCATCGTGCTCGACCAGTTTCCGCGAAACCTGTTTCGAGGCGACGCCAGGACCTTTTCAAGCGATGCGCTGGCGCGTGAAGTGGCAAGGCGCGCCATCGACCGCGGCGTCGATGCGCGGACCGCCCCCGTGCTGCGCGAATTCCTCTATCTGCCGTTCGAGCATTCGGAGGACCTCGACGACCAGCAGCGCTGCGTGACGCTGTTCCGGCGATATGACTGCCATCCCGACAACGTGAAATACGCCGAGGACCACGCCGACATCATCCGCCGGTTCGGCCGCTTCCCGCACCGCAATCGCATGCTGGGCCGGCAGACCACGGCCGAGGAGCAGGCCTTTCTCGACGCCGGCGGGTTTTCCGGCTGATGACGGAACGGTGACCAGAGCCTTTTCCGTTCCGATTGCATCGGAACGGGGCTCTAGATTCTTGTTTTGACGCGTTTTCTTCACGCGAACCGGTATCCACTTCGCTCGAAAACGCTTTGGCCTCCGGCATTGCCGTTCTTCGGCGAGCCCGTATTGTGCCGTGCTGTAGCCGGGTTTAAGACAGTTCCGCTTCACCGAGGGAGAACAACGATGACGATCAATGTTGGCGACAAGCTGCCGGAGGCCAAGTTTCGCGTGATGACCGCCGAGGGTCCGCAGGTCAAAACCACCGACGACATTTTCAAGGGCAAGAAGGTCGCCCTGTTCGCGGTGCCCGGCGCCTATACCGGCACCTGCCACAAGATGCATCTGCCGAGCATCTTCCTCAACGCCTATGCCATGAAGAACAAGGGCGTCGACACCATCGCGATCGTTTCGGTCAACGACGCCTTCGTGATGAACGCCTGGAAGCGCGACACCGACCAGCGCGACGAAGCCGTCTTCCTCGCCGACGGCAATGCCGACTTCGCCAAGGCGATCGGCATGGAGCTCGACGCCTCAGGCAACGGCCTCGGCATCCGCTCCAAGCGCTACTCGATGCTGGTCGAGGACGGCGTGGTGAAGAAGCTCAACCTCGAGCCCGCCCCGGGCAAGGTCGAGGTTTCCGGCGGCGACACGCTGCTCGGTCAGTTGTAGTTTTCTGTCGTTCCGGGGCGGTGCGAAGCGCCGAACCCGGAACCTCGAGATTCCGGGTTCGATGCTGACGCATCGCCCCGGAATGACGAGGTGACGATCGTAGCGTCGTAGGGTTGGCAAAGCGCAAGCGTGCCCAACCTACGATCGAGCACCTCTGGAATACTGGATCGACCGCCTTCGCGGGCGATGACGGTTTTGAGGACTGGCGGTGGCCGCGATCGCGGACGCGACGGCGCGCCCTACCCCTTCAGCCGCGCCATCGCCACGCCTTCGCGCGCCAGCTCGTCGGCGCGTTCGTTCTCGGCGTGGCCGGCGTGGCCCTTGATCCAGTGCCAGCGCACCTCATGCGGCTTCAGCGCGGCGTCCAGACGCTGCCACAGCTCGACATTCTTGACCGGCTTCTTGTCGGCGGTGCGCCAGCCGTTGCGCTTCCAGCCATGGATCCAGCCGGTGATGCCCTGGCGGACATACTGGCTGTCGGTGGTGAGATCGACCACACAGGGCTTCTTCAAGGCTTCGAGCGCCGAGATCGCCGCCATCAGCTCCATGCGATTATTGGTCGTGTGCGCCTCGCCGCCCTTCAATTCCTTCTCGACCTCGCCGAATCTGAGGATCGCGCCCCAGCCGCCCGGCCCCGGATTTCCGGAGCAGGCACCATCGGTGAAAACAGTCACATGCGGCTTTTCGCTCACGCCGCGCACCCGGCCGGCGTGACGCCATAGTCGTTGATAGCAGCGACGCTCTGCTGGAAGCGCAGCTTGCGGACATATTCCAGCGGGTCCTTCGGCTGCACCAGCGCGCCTTCGGGCACGTTGAGGAAATCGACCAGGCGCGTCAGCAGGAAGCGCATCGCGGCACCGCGCGCGAGCAGCGGCAGCGCGGCCTCTTCCGCCGCCGACAGCGGGCGCTCGCGGCCGTAGGCGTTGAGCAATGCGCGCGCCTTGGTGACGTTGAAGGAATGATCCGGCTCGAAGCACCAGGCGTTGAGGCAGATCGCGACGTCGTAGGCCAGGATGTCGTTGCAGGCGAACGGGAAGTCGATCAGGCCCGAGAGCCTGTCGCCCAGAAAAAACACGTTGTCGGGAAACAGGTCGGCATGGATGACGCCGACCGGCAGATCGGTCGGCCAGGCGGCTTCGAGATGATCGAGCTCGCGCGCGATGAAGTCGTGCAAGCCCGGCTGCACGCTGTCGGCCCGCGCGGCGGCGAGATCGAACAGCGGCCGCCAGCCGGAGACCGACAGCGGATTGTTGCGGACCAGCGGAAAATCCCGGCCGGCAACGTGCATTTTGGCCAGCGCCTCGCCGACGCCGGAGCAATGCGCCACGTTCGGCCGCCGCGGCCACACGCCCTCGAGGAAGTTGATGATCGCGGCGGGCCGGCCGGCGAGCCGGCTAGTGACCTCGCCCTTGCGGTTGCGCGCCGGCTGCGGGCACGACACGCCGCGCTCGGCGAGATGGCCCATCAGCGACAGGAAATACGGCAGGTCGTCCTCTGCCACGCGCTTCTCATAGAGCGTGAGGATGTAGGCGCCCTGGCTGGTGTGCAGCAGGAAGTTCGAATTCTCGACGCCCTCGGCGATGCCCTTGTAGGAGAGCAGTTCGCCGATGTCGTAGCTTTTGAGGAATTCCGCGAGGTCTTCGGCGGCAACGTCGGTGTAGACCGCCATATGGTCTATTCCGCCGCGGCAGCGTCAGGCCGCAGCGAACGCGGCAGCGGGAAGAACTCGTTCTCCTCCGCGGCCGAGACCGTCTCCACGTGCAGTTCATAGCGCTCGGCGAAGGCACCCATGATCTCCTCGACGATCACCTCCGGCGCAGAGGCGCCCGCGGTGATGCCGAGGCTCGTGATGCCTTCGAACCTGCTCCAGTCGATGTCGCTGGCGCGCTGGGCGAGCACGGCGATCGGACAGCCCTCGCGCTCGGCGACCTCGCGCAGGCGCTGCGAGTTCGACGAGTTCGGCGCGCCGACCACGATCAGGGCGTCGACCACCGGCGCCACCTTCTTGACCGCGAGCTGACGGTTGGTGGTCGCGTAGCAGATGTCTTCCTTGTGCGGACCATTGACGTTCGGGAAGCGCTGCTTGAGCAGCGTCACGATCTCCGCGGTGTCGTCGATCGACAGCGTGGTCTGGGTCACGAAGGCGAGGTTGTTGGGGTCCTTCGGAACAAAGGTCTTGGCGTCCTCGGCGGTCTCGATCAGGGTCACGGCGCCCGCCGGCAGCTGCCCCAGCGTGCCGACCACCTCGGGGTGGTGGGAATGGCCGATCAGCAGGATCTCGCGGCCGCGCTTGAAATGGATCGCCGCCTCGCGGTGGACCTTGGTCACCAGCGGGCAGGTCGCGTCCAGCGAGAAGAAATTGCGGGATTTGGCCTCGGCGGGAACCGATTTCGGAACGCCGTGGGCCGAAAACACCACCGGCGCGTTGGTATCGTCGGGAATTTCGGCCAATTCCTCGACGAAAATGGCGCCTTTGGTCTTCAGGCTGTCGACCACATACTTGTTATGGACGATTTCGTGCCGGACATAGACCGGCGCACCATAAATGGTGAGGGCACGTTCGACCGTGTCGATGGCACGGACCACCCCGGCACAAAAGCCGCGGGGGGAACAAAGCACGATTCTAAGGTCGGGTTTTTTGGCTGACATCGGGCTGTCTCGGGGCAATCTCGGGACCGAATCACCCCTCGCCGGCGGGCGGGGAACGGCCAATTTGAGTAAGGACTTGGGACTGCTTTCGGGCGCTGTCAAGGCGATTTTGCTGGCCCATTGCGCCATTCCCCCCGGAGGGCTTATATAGGCCCTATAATTCCCGTCATCGCCGATGACTACCAGCTTCGCCTCGACAGAGGTGGGCGAAGCACAAAGGAGATTTGCCATGAGCAACGCACCGCTGATGCCGAAGGCGACTGCCGTGTGGTTGGTCGACAATACCGCCCTGACCTTCGATCAGGTGGCCGATTTTACCAAAATGCACCCCCTCGAGGTCCGCGCCATCGCCGACGGCGACGCCGCGCAGGGCATCAAGGGCATGGACCCGATTTCCAACGGCCAGCTGACCCGCGAGGAGATCGAGCGCGGCGAGCGCGACCAGAACTACCGCCTCAAGCTCCAGGAGAGCAAGGTGGTGCTGCCCTCCGCCGCCAAGAAGAAGGGCCCGCGCTACACCCCGGTGTCGCGCCGCCATGAGCGTCCGAGCGCGATCCTCTGGCTGGTCCGCAACCATCCCGAGCTGAAGGACGCCCAGATCATGCGTCTGGTCGGCACCACCAAGACCACGATCGCCAGCGTACGTGACCGCACCCACTGGAACGCCTCGACCCTGACCCCGATGGACCCGGTGACGCTCGGCCTGTGCTCGCAGATCGAGCTCGATTTCGAGGTGCAGCGCGCCGCCAAGGAGAAGCCGACCACCACGGTCTACGGCGGCGCCACGCTGCTGCCGGCCTCCGAGACCACGCGCAAGGACGAGCTGGACGATCAGCCGATCGAGCGCCACGACGATCTCAACGTCGATGCCGTGTTCGCCAAGCTGAAGACGATCGGCGGCAAGAAGCCCGCCAACGACGAAGAGTAAGCGCGGATCGCGCAACTCGAAGCGCAGAATACGAAACGCGGCAGGGCAACCTGCCGCGTTTTTGCTTGGAAGCGCATGCGATGGGCGTGACGACGGCCGTCGGCGCGGCTCAATGCCGGTCGGGATTGTTCATCATGTATTCGCCGAGATCGCGCTGCCGCCGATCGGTGCGGGCTTCGGCGTTCTGGCGCTGCACGTCGCGGTTCTTGCGGCAGGCGACATAATCAGGCGAGCCGACCGCCACCTTGCCGCCGGCCTGGCAGTACTGATCGTCGTCGCCCATGCTCTCCGCGATCGGCGATCGGCCGCGTTCGAGGCAGCCTGCAAGCAGCGGCAGCGCGAGCAGCAAGGCGAGAGGCGCGCGAGCGGAAATGGATCGCATCCGTGGGTCCGTATCTCATGGCATATGACAGGGAGGCCGGGATGACCCGGCAATCCATCAAAATCAAGGCCGTTTTGCTTCCGAATGCGGAAGTCTTGTTCCACAGGTGCCGACCTCAGGCGCGGGAGGTGCCAGCACTCCCTCGCCCCGCTCTTGCGGGGTCGAGACGAGCGCTGCTCGCTCTTAGAGGGTTGGGGTGAGGGGCCGCCTCCGCAGAATGAATGCAGCGAGCGCGCGGAGCCCCCCTCACCCGGATCGCATTGCCATGCGACCCGGCCTCTCCCCGCAAGCGGGGCGAGGCAACAAGAGCTACGCCTTCCCCTTCAGCGCCTCGCCGATTTCGTCGAGCACCTTCGGGTCCTCGATCGTCGCCGGCATGGTCCAGGGCTCGCCGTCGGCGATCTTCTTGATGGTACCGCGCAGGATCTTGCCGGAACGGGTCTTCGGCAGCCGCGCCACCGTGATCGCGAGCTTGAACGCGGCGACCGGCCCGAGCTTGTCGCGCACCAGCGCCACGACGTCCTTCTCGACCTCGGCGGGCTGCTTGGTCACGCCGGCCTTCAGTACCAGGAAGCCGCACGGCACCTCGCCCTTGATCGCGTCCTTGACGCCGAGCACGGCGCATTCGGCGACATCGGGATGCGAGGCGAGGATCTCCTCCATGCCGCCGGTGGAGAGCCGGTGGCCGGCGACATTGATGATGTCGTCGGTGCGGCCCATCACCCAGACATAGCCGTCCGCATCCTTGTAGCCGGCATCCGAGGTCTTGTAGTAGCCGGGGAATTCCGAGAGATAGGCGTCCCTGAAGCGATCGTCCTGCTGCCACAGCGTCGGCAGGCAGCCCGGCGGCATCGGCAGCTTGATGACGATCGAGCCCATCGTGCCAGCCGCCACCGGCTTTGCCGCCTCGTCGACGATGTCGACCTGATAGCCCGGCATCGGCACCGTGGGCGAGCCGTGCTTGACCGGCAGCTGGCCGAGCCCGACCGGATTGCCGGCGATGCACCAGCCGGTCTCGGTCTGCCACCAGTGGTCGATGACCGGCACCTTCAGCTGCTGCTCGGCCCACTCCACGGTCGGCGGATCGGCGCGCTCGCCGGCGAGGAACAGGGTGCGGAAGCTCGAGAGATCGTAATTCCGGATGAACTTGCCTTCGGGGTCTTCCTTCTTGATCGCGCGGAACGCGGTCGGCGCGGTGAAGAAGGCGACCGCCTTGTGCTCGCTGATCACGCGCCAGAACGCGCCGGCATCCGGCGTGCCAATCGGCTTGCCCTCGTACATGATGGTGGTCGCGCCGTGGATCAGCGGGCCATAGACGATGTAGGAATGGCCGACCACCCAGCCGATGTCGGAGCCGCACCACCAGATCTCGCCGGGCTTCACGCCGTAGAGATTGTGCATCGACCATTTCAGCGCGACGAGATGCCCGCCATTGTCGCGCACCACGCCTTTCGGGATTCCGGTCGTGCCTGACGTGTAGAGGATGTAGAGCGGATCGGTGGCGGCTACCGGCACGCACGGCGCGGCCTTGCCGGCATCGAACGCGGCCTGGCGAAGCGTCGCCCAATCATGATCGCGGCCCGCGGTGAGCTCGCAAGCCTGCTGCGGCCGCTGCAGGATGATGCAGGTCTCGGGCTTGCTGCCGGCGAGGCGGATCGCCTCGTCGAGCAGCGGCTTGTATTGCACGATGCGCCCGGGCTCGATGCCGCAGCTCGCCGAGAAGATCAGCTTCGGCTTGGCGTCATCGATGCGGGTCGCGAGTTCCTTGGCCGCGAAGCCGCCGAACACCACGCTGTGCACCGCGCCGATCCGCGCGCAGGCGAGCATCGCGACGACGGCCTCCGGCACCATCGGCATATAGAGGATGACGCGATCGCCCTTCGCCACGCCGAAATCCTGCATCACCGCAGCCAGCGTCTGCACTTCCTCCAACAATTCGGAATAGGTGAACTTGGTGATCGTGTTGGTGAGCGGCGAATCGTGGATCAGCGCGACCTGGCCGGCGCGGCCGCCGGCGACATGGCGATCCAGCGCGTTGTAGCAGGTGTTGACCACGGCGCCCGCGAACCAGCGCCCATAGGCGCCCATGGAGGGATCGAAGATCTTCTTGGCCGGTTCGATCCAGTCGATCTCGCGCGCCGCTTCCGCCCAAAAGCCCTCGGGGTCCCGGAGCGAGCGGGCATACACCTCATGATACCGGCTCTGCTGGATATTCATCGCGTTTCTCCCTCGCGCGGTCGCGCGTCATTTGCCGACCATTGTCACGGGAAGTGGCGCCGTTTCAAGCCGAAATGACCGCGACCTTCGGCCGGGTCGGAGCAAAGCGTTTTCGAGCGAAGTGGGTCCCGGTTCGCGTGAAGAAAACGCGTCAAAACAAGAATCTAGAGCTCATTCCGCTTCGATCGGAACGGAGCACTAGTAGCCGTCGACGCCGTTGATCCGCTGCAGCCGCTCGCGCATCGCCTTTTCCAGATCGTAGCCCGGCTTGCCGAAGTCGGCATTGCGGCGGGCGATGAACTGATCCTGCGCGCGCTGCAGCTCGCGCGCCTGGCGCGGATTCTGCGTCTCGCGCACCGTGCGGAAGGTGGATGCGACGATCTCGCGATCGAGATCGGCAAGCGTGGGATTGGCGCAGATTGCCTTCTCCACCGGCCGGCGCGCCTTGCGGCAATCGAAGCTCGGCTTGCCGGCGACCGCCATCATGGCGCCGATCCGCTCCAGCTCCAGCGACAGCGATTTGTAGTTGGCCCTGGCGGCGGCGTGATTGGGGTCGAGCTTGACGGCAGCACCAAAATCCAGGATCGCCTTCGGCCGGTCGCCCTTGCGGCGCCACAGTTCGCCGCGCGCATTATGCGCATCGGCGAGCGATGGATCGAGCTTGAGCACGGTGTCATAGTCCGCGATCGCGCGATCGATCATCTGCTTGCGGTCATAGGCGCCCGCCCGCGCCATCAGCGCCTTGACGCGATCGGGCCTCGTCGCCTTCTCATTGTCGATCAGCGCGCCGCAGACATCGATGGTCTTGTCGTCATCGGCGGCGGCTGCCGCCGCGATGCAGGGGCCGGCGTTGGCCTGCACATCCTCGCCCGGTTCGCTGCCGGTGGCGCGCGCAACGCCCGTCATCAGCGCGCCCGACAGGCCGACACAGACCAGCATCGCGGCCAGATTTGCAGGTTTGCGTCGCATCCTGATCGCCGACAAATCGTCCCTCTTCCGCGCCCGAACCGCCGGCCTCCGATGCCCGGCGGCGCGCCATTTGCCGCAAAACCACACGCTGGATTATACGTCAATTGCGACGATCGGCTGCATCGGGGGTTCGGCTTGCTCACATTCGAATGGATCATCGGGCTGTTGCTCGCGGCGGTGGCGCTATCGGCGCTGGCGCGGCGGATCAAGGTGCCCTACCCGACCTTCCTGGCGCTCGGCGGCGTGCTGCTGACGCTGCTGCCGTGGGCCCCGACCTGGGCGCTGGAACCGAAACTGGCGCTGGCGCTGTTCGTCGCACCCGTGCTGCTCGATGCCGCGTTCGACACTTCGCTGCGCGATCTCCGCAACAACTGGCTGCCGGTCTCGACGCTGGTGGTGGTCGCGGTCGGCGTCACCACGGCGGCGGTCGCGGTGGTCGCACATTGGCTGCGCCCGGACATGCCATGGGCGGTTGCAATCGCGCTCGGCGCCATCGTGGCACCGCCGGACGCGGCCGCAGCCACCGCGATCCTGCGCCAGGTCAACCTGCCCTACCGGATCCAGAAGATCCTCGAAGGAGAAAGCCTGCTCAACGATGCCAGCGCGCTGCTCATCTATCGCGTCGCGGTCGGCCTCGTCGCCGCCGAGCACATGAAGATCCGCGAGTTCGTGCCGTCCATCACGATTGCGCTGGTCGGCAGCCTCGCCGCCGGCTTCCTGTTCGCGCAAGTCTGGATGATGATCACGCGTCGCATCACCGAGGCACCGAGCGCGATCATCACGCAGTTCGGCGGCACTTTCATGGTGTGGATCATTGCCGAGCATCTCGGGCTGTCCGGCATCCTCACCATCATCGCCTATGCGATCACCATCTCGCGCACCGCGCCGGCCCGCACATCGGCGCGGCTGCGCGTGTCGTCCTACGCGGTGTGGGAAACCGTCGTGTTCGTGCTCAACGTGCTCGCCTTCATGCTGATCGGCCTGCAGTTGCGCCCGATCTGGTCCGGACTCGACGACGAGGTGCGGTGGAAATATTGCAGCTTTGCCGCCGCGATCCTCGCCGTCGTGATCCTCGCTCGCATCCTCTGGGTGATGCCCTACGGCGCGCTGCTGCGCACACTGAAGGCGCGCAACCTGCTGCCGGCCCACGTGGTGGACGCCGTGCCGACCTTGAAGCGCGGCTTCATCGTGTCCTGGTGCGGAATGCGCGGCATCGTCACGCTGGCGGCGGCGTTTGCGCTCCCTGAATGGTTTCCGTATCGCGATCTGATCCTGCTGACGGCGTTTGCCGTAGTGCTCGGTTCGCTCGTGATCCAGGGACTGACGCTGCGGCCGTTGATCCTGGCGTTGAATTTCGGGGACGACGATCCGGTCGGACGCGAGGCGGCCCATGCCCGCGGCGTGGTGTTTCGCGCCGCGCTCGACGAGATCGACGCCGACCCGTCGGAAGAGGCCGAGATCCTGCGGCTCGAATATCGCGCCGTGCTGCTGCGCGCGGAGAATGATCCCGACGGCGGCCTGACCTCACGCGAGCTGCCGTCGGATCCGCTGCGCCGCCGCGCCATCGCCGCGGCGCGTCAGGCATTGCTCAATCTGCGCCGCACCGAAGCGATCGGCGACGACGCATTCCATCTGGTCGAGGAAGAGCTCGACCGCGCCGAGCTCAGCGTGGAGGCCTAAAGCGCCATGAGGTTCGGATGAATAGCCGCCGCGACAGCACTGCGCTCCCTCTCCCCGTTCTTTACGGGGAGGGTTGGGGTGAGGGGCTGTCTCCGCGTAACCGGCGATAGCTGCATTTGCGGAGAATCCCCCTCACCCGGAATGCATCTAGCGATGCATTCCGACCTCTCCCCGCACGCGGGGCGAGGTAAAGCGAAGTTCGCTGCTCAGGCGCCCGACTTCAAGCACCCGACTTGGAGGTGATGCCGCCGTCGACCACGAGCTCGATGCCGGTGACATACTTCGATTCGTCCGACGCCAGGAACAGCGCGGCATTGGCGACGTCCCAGGCGTCGCCCATATGCCCCATCGGCACCTGCGCGTCGCGGGCGCGCCACATCGCCTCGACATCGCCCTTGGCGTAGCTCTGCGCCAGCCCGGCCGAATGCGCGACCATCGGTGTCTTCATCAGTCCGGGCAGGATCGCGTTGACGCGCACATGCTTCGAGGCGAACTCGACCGCGGTCGAGCGCGTCATCTGGTTCATCGCGGCCTTGCTCGCGTTGTAGCTGACATAGGAAATGCCGACATGGCGGATCGAGGCGATCGAGGAGATGTTGATGATCGAGCCGCCGCCCTGCTTGATCATGACGGGAATGACGTGCTTCATCGACAGATAGGCGCTCTTGAGGTTGACCGCGAAGACGCGGTCCCACTCGGCTTCCGCAACTTCCACCACGCTGCCGACCTCGGCGATGCCGACATTGTTGTCGAGCACGTCGATGCGGCCGTAGGCCTTCAGGCAGGCCGCGACCATCGCCTCGACCTCGCCGGCGCGCGAGACATCGGCGGTGAATGCGACAGCCTTGCCGCCCTCGCCGGTGATGATGCCGACGGTCTCCTCCGCCGCGGCGCCGTTGCGATCGACGCAGAAGACGCTGGCGCCCTCGCGCGCAAAGGTGACGGCGGTCGCCTTGCCATTGCCCCAGCCGGGCCCGATCGAACCCGCACCGACCACCATCGCAACCTTGCCCTTGAGCCGATCCATCGGTCTTTCTCCCTTGTTGTTCTTGTCGTGACTGTAGCCCGGATGAGCGAAGCGATATCCGGGAGCGCTATCCCCCGCATATCGCTCCGCTCATGCGGGCTACGGATACTTACTACGGATTCTCGCAAACACTCATCGTCGTGACATTAGCACCGATCGGATGCCCGATAATCTCCGATAGCGTCTGGCAGTGTCCCTCCTGGCACAGGTGCCATTCACCCGCGGCGCCGGAATTGCCGAGCACGACCTCCGCCCTTGGCGCCGGCGGGGGCGACCATTGAAACCAGCCATCGACGAGGCGCGCCTCCGGCGGCGGCTCCATGCCGGCGCCCATGCCCTTGACGCGCGCCTGTTGCAGCGTGAGCCCGGCCGGCGTGACCAGCCAGTCCTCCTGCCAGGCGCTCTTCTCGATCGAATGCGTCCAGGCGAGCGTGAACGCCGCGATCGACAGCGCCTTCACGACTCCCGCGGAAGCGAGGCAGAGGCTCAAGCCGCCGCCACCGCATTGCGCGGACGCTGCCGCCATTGCCATAGCACGACAGCAGCAGCGAGCGTGAAGCCCGCTGTATCCGAGAACGGGAAATCGCCGAGCAGGCAGAGCGCGGCGCCGAACGCGACCAGGATCTCGATGAAAGTCAGCCGCGTGAACAGGAAGCCGATCGCGACGATGCCGAACAATCCGATCGCCACCAGCGCCTTGAAGGTCGCCAGCGCCACCGCGCCGTAGAAGCCGAGCTGCGCGGCCATCGGATCCCCGGTCTGCAGCATCAGCGCCGGCGAGTAGACGAAGATGAACGGAATGACGTAGCCGGCCAGCGCGATCCGCATCGCCTCCCAGCCGATCTTGTCCGGGTTCTCCTTCGCGATCGGCGCCGCAGCCAGGGCCGCGAGCGCGACCGGCGGCGAGAGGTCGGCCATGATGCCGTAGTAGAACGCAAACATGTGGCTCGCGATCAGCGGCACGCCGAGCTTGGCGAGCGCAGGCGCGGCCAGCGCCGCGGTGATGATGTAGGTCGGGATCGTCGGGATGCCGGTGCCGAGCAGGATCGACAGCAGCATGGTCATGATCAGCGCCAGGAACAGGCTCTTGGCGCCGAGCCCGATGATCCAGCTGCCGAAGATGGTGCCGACGCCGGTCTGCGTCATCATGCCGATGATGGTGCCGACGATGGCGCAGGCCATGCCGACCGTCAGCGCCGATTTGGCGCTGTCGGCGAGCGAGTCGCGGCAGGCTTTCAGGGTGGCGCGGCCGCCGCGGGTGATCGCCGCGATCACGATGAGACCGGCGACGACGCTGGCGACCGGAACGATCTCGATGCCGTGGCGCGACACCGCGGCAACCACCAGCGCGAGGCCGATCCAGAAGATGTAGCGCACGATGGTGTTGGAGAAGCCGAGCGTGATGCTGGCGCCGAGGATCAACGCGACCGTGAGCGCAAGTCCCATGCTGCCGGCATAGAGCGGCGTGAAGCCCTCGAACAGCATGTAGACCAGCGCCGCGAGTGGCAACACCAGGTACCAGCGCGCCACCAGCGCTTTCCAGGCGCTCGGGATCTCCGAGCGCTTCATGCCGACGAGGCCGTGCTTGCCGGCTTCCAGATGCACCATCCAAAACGCCGAGGCGAAGTAGAGGACCGCCGGGATCACCGCGGCCTTGACAATCTCCGAATAGGGCAAGCCGAGCGTCTCGGCCATGATGAAGGCGACCGCGCCCATGACGGGCGGCATGATCTGGCCACCCATCGAAGCGGTGGCCTCGACGCCGGCGGCGAAGGCGCGGCGATAGCCGAACTTGATCATCAGGGGGATCGTGAACTGGCCGACGGTGACGACGTTGGCGACGCCCGAACCCGAGATCGTGCCCATCATGCCCGAAGCGAACACCGCGACCTTGGCGGGGCCGCCGCGGGTGCGGCCGAACAGGCCGAGCGAGACGTCGGTGAACAGCTGGATCATGCCGGCGCGTTCCAGGAATGAGCCGAACAGGATGAACAGGAAGATGTAGGTCGCCGAGACATAGATCGGCACGCCGTAGAAGCCTTCGGTGCCGAACGAGAGATGGGTGACGATCTGGTCGAAGTCATAGCCGCGGTGATTGAACGGCGACGGCAGATATTGGCCGAAGAACCAGTAGAGCAGACAGGCGCCGCACATCAGCGGCAGCGCCGCCCCCATCAGCCGCCGCGTGCCCTCGAAGATCAGGACCGCGAGCAGCGTGCCGACCGCGAGGTCCATGTTGGTCGGATCGCCATCGCGGGCGATCAGGTCGGCATAGAAGATCCACTGGTAGAGCCCGCAGAGGAACCCGGCGGCGCCGACGATCCAACTCACCGCGCGGCCGAAATCGGTCTTGGCGGTGAAATTGCCGATCAGGCCGAAGGTCAGGAGGATCAGGAAGCCGACATGGACGCCGCGCACCACCTGGCTCGGCAGGTAGTTGAAAGCCGCGACATAGAGCTGGAACACCGCAAAGGCGAGACCGATGGCATAGGCCAGATGCCCCCAGGCACCCGGGCCGAAGCCTTCCGGAAAGCCATGCTCGAAATTGTCGAATTCAACCTTGATGGGCTGCTCGCCCTCAACCTGCTGCTGCATATGATCAGTCCCCCGCCGTGCCAACGGCGCTTATATCCACTGAGTCCGCCCACCGAAAGCCGGGACAGGAAAAACGCGCCACGTCATTGCGAGCGAAGCGAAGCAATCCATCGCGCCACAAGGGGAGAGATGGATTGCTTCGTCGCTTCGCTCCTCGCAATGACGGCAAGGAGCAGACGTTCCGGCCCTACTTGATCAGGCCCTTCTCCTTGTAATAGCGGATCGCGCCGGGATGCAGCGGAACCGGGCTGCCGGTCGCGGCGGCCTCGAGCTTGATCTCCTTACCCGCGGCGTGGGCATTGGCGAGTTCCGGCAGCGATTCGTAGACCAGCTTGGTCATCTGATAGGCGAGATCGTCCGACACCGCGCTCGAGGTCACGAGGTAGTTCACGACCGCGGCGGTCGGCACGTCCTTGTCCTGGCCGGTATAGGTATTAGCCGGGATGATCACGGAGACAAACGGCGGGCCGATATTGTCGACGGTCTCCTTCGGCACGGCGACCACGGTGATCTCGCTCGAGGTCGAGAGGTCCTTCAGCGAGGCGACGCCGAGGCCGGCGGACTGCAGCGTGGCGTTGAGCTGGCGGTTCTTCATCAGATCCACCGATTCGGCGAACGGCAGGTACTCGACCTTGCCGAGATCCTTGTAGCTCATGCCGGCGGCCGCGAGGATCGCGCGCGAGTTGAGCTCGGTGCCCGACTTCGGCGCGCCGACCGACAGGCTCTTGCCCTTGAGATCGGCGAGCGTCTTGATGCCGCTCTCGGCGGTCGCGACGATCTGGATGTAGTTCGGATAGATCGCGCCGATGGTGCGCAGCTTGTCGAGCTTGTTCTTGAAGCCGGCCTCGGCGTCGCCTTCCCAGGCGGCTTTGAGCGAATCGCCGAGCGTGAAGGCGATCTCGCCGCGGCCCTGCTGCAGCAAAACCAGGTTCTCGACCGAGGCCTTGGTCGCCTGCACCTGGGTTTTCACGCCGGGGATCTTGTCGCCGTAGATCTTCCCCATCGCGACACCGAGCGGATAGTAGACGCCGGAGGTGCCGCCGGTGAGCACGTTAATGAACTGCTCGGCCTGTGCGACAGGCGCGGACAAAACGCTGGCTGCCACGATCGCGGCAGCCATCAACTTGGAATTCATGAGTATTATTCTCCCCTTAAGCCGGCCGGAAAATTGGCCGGACACCCCCGCCGGGTCAACCCATCCAAATGACGCATGCGCGGCGGAAATCCCCGATAGCAACACCACCTTACCTGCGCGGGAACTCTCCGCGCGACCGGGCGACCGCTTCGAGTTGGTCGCCGCGACCCAGCCGCTGGCGGCCGCTAGCGGCCCGGTGTTCGCGCCGGCGATCGCCGCGGGACACTTGGCATTGTCGGACCCAGGGCGTTCGCGGCGCGGACCGGCCGCAACGAAGCAGCGAAGATCGGCTTGCGGCCCCGGATGTCGGCTTGAGCACCGCTATCGCCGGATTCATTGTCGTCCATGCCGGTTGCAGCGCTGCATTCCTGTTGCTTGCAGCCGTCGCTTGTGCCGCGCTGATCGGCTACTGCGCGTTGATGCGGGAGACGTTGCGAACAGCAGCGACGACGTCACGCACATCTGCATTGGCATCACAAAACGGGTGATCTGATTCGTCATCGGCGCTCTGCGGAGCACTCTGCATGATGCGATCTGATGTCCGACAATGACGCAATTCCGCGTCTGCGTCGACGCGACAACACAGTCATTAACGCCGTCTCTCGATGACACACGCGCACGGTGTTTCTGCTGACGTGCAAAGTCGGACGTGATCGCGCTCATGAATGTCAGATGACGCATTTGTTGCAGGTGTAAAGCGGTGAGACGCCGCGATTCCGGCACCATTTGAATCGAATTGAATCCTTTAAGGTTAGCGGGGCAATCAATGTATGATCCAGAAATTTCCATGATTGCCGCCGCTCTAGGATGTACGAGTCAAGCCGGGGTAACTACGGACAAGGCGGGGCATGAATCACATCAGTCACATCGAACGCACGCGAGCCGGCTGGTTCGGACATCGCAAGCTGACCCCACGCGCATGCATTGCGGACAGCAAAAAACACCTTCGCACCTTCCTCGCCGAGGCACTGGAAGACCTCGGCTTCATCACCAGTGAATGCAGCCAGGCTTTGGAACTCGACACCGTTCTGGACGCGGAACGGCCCGATCTCCTGGTGCTCGGCGTGTCCGTGGACGGCATCGAAGTCAGTAAAATTCTCGAGACTTTGGTGAGAAAGGACTATGGCGGCAAGGTCCTCGTCATCGGGCAGCCGGACTCGATCATAGTCAAGGCGGTCCGACAAATCGGCGACGAGTACGGCATCGCCATGCTGCCGGCGCTGTCGACGCCGTTCAGCGCCGGGACCCTTCGCGACAGTCTTGCGTCGTTGATGCCGCTTGAACCCGCGCCGAGCCCGGCGGTGGACGTGCCCGAAGCGCTGAAGGCCGGCTGGCTCGAGCTGTGGTATCAGCAGAAAATTCATCTCCGGACGCTGGTCCCGAGCGGCGCCGAGGCGCTGATCCGGATGCGCCACCCTGCCTGGGGCGTCGTGCCGCCGGCCTACTTCATCCCGGACGAAAGCGACCCGCATTTTCATGCGCTGTCCGAGTTCGTGATCGAGCGCGCAATCGAGGACTGGCGCTATCTCATCGAGCAGATCGGGCCGGTCAATCTCTCGGTCAACCTGCCGATCTCCTTCCTTGCCGACGATCGTGCCGTGCGCGAGCTCTGTTACCGGATGCCGGATCATGCGGCCTTCGCGGGCCTCTTGATCGAGATCGACAGCACCGACGTGGTCGATCATCTGGATCTGGCGATCGATGTCGCCCGGCGCGTTCGACTGCACAATATCGGCATCTCGATCGACAATGTCGGCGCGAACTGGCCGTCTTTGCTGGGACTGCCGAACTTTCCGTTCGTCCAGCTCAAGGTCGACCATCAATTCGTCACCGGCTGCGCGGATCAGCGCCTGAAGCAGACGGTGTGCCGGCGTGTCGTGGAGCTGGCCCACGACAACGACGCGCAGGTCGTGGCCCAGGGAGTCGAGACGCGTGCGGACTTTCTCGCCGCGCACGAAATGGATTTCGATCAGGTCCAGGGCTACCTGTTCGGCAAGCCGATGGGCGTCAAGAAGTTCGCCCGCTCACGCATGCATTTCTCTGAGAAAGAGCCAGCCTCCTGAGGCATCGCCTCTGGTCAGGCTCATGTGTCGCGATCGATCGCGCGCAGCGCTTCGCCGCGCGCGATCAGGCGTTTTGCATTGGAATAGGTCGGCACCTCGAGCAGCGAGCCGTCAAGTTCGACGCGCCCAAAGCCCTTTGTCCGCGCCGCTTCGAACGCCGCGACGATCCTGCCCGCCCGGCGCATCTCCTCCTCGCCCGGCGTCAGGACCCCGTTGACGATCGAGGCATGCGCGGGATCGACCAGGCTCTTTGCGGCGTAACCCAGCCGCCGCGCCCAGATCGTGTCGCGTTCGACGCCTTCAGCGTCGCTCCAGGTGTAGGGACAATCGACCGCGACGACATCAGCGGCACGACATTCGACGATGAAGCGCTGCCGCGCGTAAGCGAGCTCCAGGCCATCGCTGCCGCGCTCGGCACCAAGATCGGCGGCGAGGTCTTCGGAGGCCATCAGGCAACCGATGACGCGCCGGCTCGCCATGGCGATCGCACCGGTCTGCACCAGACCGCGCGCGAACTCGATATTCGGCAGCAGCGATGTCGATCCCTCGGCGATACCGCAGTCGCGCTCGAACCGCGTCACCGCCTCGTCGAGCCTGACGACATGGTGCGGCTCGGCGACCTTCGGCAGCGCGACGATATCCGGACGTCCGCGCATCACGGCGGCGAGATCGTCCATGCCGTCCTGGTCCAGCGGATTGACGCGGACCGCGACCATCACGCCCTGGTCGCGCCAGGCGGCGTAGAGCTCGGCCGCCAAGGCCCGCGCCTTCGGGCGCAGCGGCGGCGGGTGTAAAATCCTCGAGCTCGTGGATCAGCACGTCGGCGCCGCCGGCGGCCGCGTGCTGCAGCACGTCCTCGTTGGCGCCTTCGAGAAACAGCCAGGAGCGGCACAGCGGGGCCGGGCGCAGCTTGCGCATCACGCGGCCCGCGCCGACGTCACTGGAACGTCATGTCGAGGCATTTCGAGATGTCGGAGCCGAGGCCGGACGAGATGGTGATGCAGCCGCGGATCTTCTGGGTGTTGACGTCGTTCGCCCAGATCGCATAGCCGCCGGGACCGAAGAACGAGTTGGTGTTCGGCGGCTCGGTCTCGGTGGCGTCGAAGCTGTAATTGCCGTCGGTCTCGAAGATGCGCGGCTTCTTGGTACAGCCGCCGTCGGCCTGCACGTTGATGACCTCCTTGTTGTCCCGCGTCAGCGCCAGCGAGACCTGGCAGCGGAAGTATTCCGAGGTCTTGGCGTTGAACAGATAGGCGTAGGACTTGCAGGTCGCGGTGTTGAGCTTGCCGGCGGACAGGCCGCGGCTGCAGGAGATCCGCTGATTGTTGGAGAGCTTGAACTCGTCCGCCTGCGCGACTGACGCCAGCGTCATGAACGACAGAGCGACACCGATTCCGATCTTCATGACGTGGTTCATCCTGATCATCCCAAGGTCGTGTTTCCGGCAATCAAAGCGTTTGTAAACGGTAACGCGAAAATAGTCGCCAAGCTTGATGCGGGAATTCACAAAGTCGCCGATCCGGCGAGCGGTCGCGCCGATTGTCGTATTGACGCGCGAACATCGTTCGTGATTTGTTCAAAAACGTGGGGACGACGCCGTTTTCTCGGCCGGAGGTGGATCATGACGCATTTTTTGACCAAGACTTTTATTGCGACTGCGGCGTTTGCCGCGCTGACGACCTGCGCATTCGCGCAGGAGGCTGCGCCCTGGGAGCTGAAGCCCGACATGGGCTACGCCTATGACAAGGACGGCAAGACCTGGTCCTACAAGATGGGCACCAACAACGCCGGCACGCTGCTGAAGGGCGCCAAGAAGGTGCCGAAGGGGACGCTGTTCTTCATCGGCCAGAACGGCCAGCTCTACATGCGCTCCGGGCCCTATCTCGAGGGCGACGGCAAGTTCAAGTTCGGCTCGAATTAGAGCGTTTTCGAGCGAAGTGGACGCCGGTTCGCGTCAAGAAAACGCGTCAAGAAGAGTCCAGGGCTTCGGTTCTGATTCAATCAGAACCGAAAATGCCCTAGCGGTTTTCGGCAGGTATCAGAACGCCGCGGCCAATTCCTTCGCGCCCGGCTTGTTGCTGTTGAAGTCCATCCGCTCATTGGTGACGGCAAGCAGCCTGGCCACCGTGTTGTGGCGGATGGCGACCGGGTTGCGCTCGTAGCCGGAGCGCTGGAAGAAGTTCGCGGTCGGCACCTGCTCGCGCATCGCCTGCGGCATGGTCACCATGTCGAGCCCGGTGCCGTCGCCGGTCAGGTTCATCATCTCGAGCTCGGCCGCGGTCAGCGGCCGGCTGTAGCCCTTGTTGCGGGCGAAGATCACCGAGGTCAGCAGCTTGTGGGTCTGCAGCATCGGGCCGACATCGATGTCGAGCACCATGGCATGGCACGCCCAGCCCTGCGGCGTATCGGCGAGGCGCGCATGCGCCGACCAGTCGTCGGGCACGGTGCGGGTGAACGCGACCATCTTCTTCAGCACCGCGAGCTTGTGCTCCATCGCCTTGCGCGCGGGCCCCTGCGTCCTCGCAACCCGCTCGGTCAGATCCCGCACGAATTCATGGCCCTGCTCGGCCAATAGCTCGACGGTGTTGGTGGTGAGCAGCTGGTTGTAGCCCATCGCGGTGGAGATGGCGCGCTTGCCGCCGTGCTCGATGCCCGCCTGCACATCGTAGGTGCCGGTGCCGCCGGTCTCGAACGAATAGACCCGCACCGCCTGCTCCGGCGTCAGCCCCGCGGCGCGCGCGTAGCGGGCATAGGCGCGCTTGAACTCGACCTCGCTGGCCGGCCGCTGCGGCGTGAACTGGAATTGCTCGGCCGCCGCCCTGACCAGATCGGAGGCCACCGGAAGCGTCTTGGGCGGACGCGGCGGCTTGCCTTCCTCCTCTTCCGGAGCCGGATTGACCGGCCGCTTCGGACCCTCATAGACCGGCGGCTGCTGCAGGACGTAATCGTCCAGCGAGATCTGCACGCGGTCGCGCCGCTTGGCATTGCGGCCGCGCCTCTTCTCGGCGATCGCGTTCCAATAGGCGCTCGCGTCCTGCTCGAAGGCGGCGCGCGCCTCCTGATATTCCTGCAGCTTGCGGCGATACTCCATGATCGCCTGCGGCGATGCCTGCGCCATCGCATTGGCGACGGAAGGCGGCAGCGCGTCGGCCTCGCCGGCAAAAACGGACGGCGCGCCGGCGGCGAGCGCGAGCGCGACAAATCCAGGGCACAGGCGAATCAATTGCGGGCGCATGGCCTCGTTGTAGCAAGCACGGCCGCGAAGTCAGCCCGGAATTGTCCGGATCGCAGCGGCCGGATGCCGCGATCGATGCAGAATATTCGCCACAATGCGGTGTTCTCCGAACGAAAGCCTTGGAGAAAGCCCTGGAGATTGCGATGAGAATGGCACTCTGGCTCGTCGCCGCCTGCGCGTTGACGCTCGCCGCATCGGCGCGCGCCGAGCGTCCGGACTGCGGAACGTTTCCGGATACGCGTTCACGCTTCACCTGTTACGAGAATGTGTCGCGGGCGCCTCAGGAACCCGAGGCCGCGGCGCATTCGTCTGGTGCGCAGGGGAAATCAACAAAGATGAACGCCCGCAAGCGGCGTCACAAATAGCATCATCGTCGCTACTTCCACGCGAACACAGGCTGCTCCAGTTCGGCGACGCGGGTGTTGCGGCCGGCCAGCACCTCGCGAAATTGATAGATCAGCGCGGCGGTCGGCGCATGGATCTGCTGGCCACCGAGGCGGAAGCGGATCACGCGGCGCGAGCTTTCAGGGATCGTGGCGAAGCTGAACGCGTCCTCCAGCTCGATCGCATCGAGGCCGATGCGATGGACGGAGGCGACCTCGTCCGGGTTCGGGAGGATCGCTGCATGCGCACCGGCCCAGACCACGACCGGCGTGATCAGATAGCCGGACCGCGTCGGATAATCGTCGAGCATGCCGAGCACGTCGCGCTCCGACAGTGCGAGCCCGAGCTCCTCATGCAGTTCGCGCAGCGCGGCCTCGACCTGCGTCTCGCCGGCATCGCAGCGCCCGCCCGGCAGCGCCCATTGCGCGCTATGGGCGCGCAGGCGCGCGCTGCGGCGGGTCAGCAGGAAGGCCGTGCCGCTGCCGTCGCCGCCTTCGGTCAGCGCGATCGCGACCGCCGCGCGCTTCAACGTCGGCGCGGCGTCCGCCGGCGCCAGGCGTGCGAATGCGGCACAGAGCTCTGCGATATTCCGCCGGGTGGCATCGTCAAATGTGCGGGCCATTGACCTTGACTACAACACAACAGCGTTTGATGAAATGACTGCTACCACATGCCTCCTGCGATCAATTATCAGCAAGCAACGGACCCCACCTCATGACGGCCAAGGCCGCGGACAAACTCAAATCCGACGGCTGGAAGATCGCCGAAACCACGGGATTCCTGACCCTGATCGGCCCATTGTGGGAACGGTTGAAGGACGGCGCGCTTGAACTCGCGCTGATCACCGAAGACAAGCACCACAATCGCCGCGGCCTCGTGCAGGGCGGCGTGATCATGACCTTCGCCGATCGCGCCTGCGGCATGGCCGCCCGCTTCGTCTCGGGCAAGCCGACGCTTGCGACCGTGCAGCTCGACACCCATTTCGTCGAGGCCGGCAAGATCGGCGAGATCCTGACGACGCGGCCGCGCGTGGTACGCTCGACCCGCAGCCTGATCTTCATCACGGCCGAGGTAACCGTCGACAAGCGCTGTATCGCGATGGCCAACGGCGTGTTCAAGATTTTGAAGAACGAGAGTTGATCCTTTGTCATTCCGGGATGGTCCGAAGGACCAGACCCGGAATCTCGAGATTCCGGGCTCGATGCTTGCGCATCGCCCCGGAATGACCGCAGGAAAGGAAGGTCCGATGCAATATCGCCAGCTCGGCCGCAGCGGCCTGAAGGTCTCGCCGATTTGCCTCGGCACCATGATGTTCGGCGGACCGACCGACGAGGCGACCTCGGCGCGGATCGTGGCGAAGGCGCGCGCGGCCGGCATCAACTTCATCGACAGCGCCGACGCCTATAATGGCGGCAAGTCCGAGGAGGTCGTCGGACGCGCGATCTCGAACAGCCGGTCGAACTGGGTGCTCGCGACAAAACTCGCCAATCCAATCGGCGACGATCCTAACCACGGCGGGCTGTCGCGTCGCTGGGTGTTCCAGGCCGCCGACGAGAGCCTGAAGCGGCTCGGCACCGACTACATCGACGTCTACTATCTGCACAAGGAAGACCACGCGACGCCGCTCGACGAGACGGTGCGCGCGATGGGCGACCTGATCCGCGCCGGCAAGGTGCGCTATTTCGGCGTCTCCAACTACCGCGCCTGGCGCGTCGCCGAGATCTGCAACATCTGCGACCGGCTCGGCATCGACCGTCCGGTCGCGAGCCAGCCCTATTACAATGCGATGAACCGGATGCCGGAGGTCGAGCATTTCCCGGCCTGCGCCTATTACGGGCTCGGCATCGTGCCCTATAGCCCGCTGGCGCGCGGCGTGCTTACCGGCAAATACGCGCCCGACGCGGCGCCACCCGCGGACACGCGTGCGGGGCGCAACGACAAGCGCATGATGCAGACCGAGTGGCGGCCGGAATCGCTCGAGCTCGCGCAGGAAATCAAGCGCCACGCCGAGAGCAAAGGCATCACCGCCGGGCAGTTCGCGGTGTCCTGGGTACTGAACTCGTCGTTCGTCAGCGCCGTGATCGCGGGGCCGCGCACCGAAGCGCAATGGGACGACTACATCCGCGCGCTCGACTATCGCTTCACCGCCGAGGACGAAGCCCTGATCGACCGCCTCGTCGTCACCGGCCATCCCTCGACGCCGGGCTTCAACGACCCCGCCTATCCGATCGAAGGGCGCCGCGCGCGGAGCGGATAGCAGCTGTAACGGCAACCGTGCGGGCTGGCCCTCAATCCCATCCGCCGTCATTGCGAGGAGCGATAGCGACGAAGCAATCCACGTCTCCGCAAGCGGCGCGATGGATTGCTTCGCTTCGCTCGCAATGACGGCGTCTTGCACTCGCGTGGTACGGATAACCCGCTCGGCAACGCCGAAGTTACGTTTCGTAGCTTCCGAATTGCGCGAAGCCCGAGTCGGCTGCAGCATCAGGGCATGGAAATGCTGATGCTGGTGCTGCAATGACGGCATCCAATGTACTGGACTGGATCGTGGCCCTCCTCGTCTGCTGGGCGAGCCTGACCGCAATCTTTGAACCTTCGCGCGGTGCCTCGCAGTGCGACGTATCCACCGCGACGAGCAGCGCGCCGCAGGCCTCACTGGCGACCCCGACGCAGGCGGAGTTCGAGGAGATGATCCGCGACATGAAGCTGCATGATTGAACGGGATCGGCAAACCGCGAAAATCCTTCCGCATCGTCCCCCAAATGAAACAGGGCGGCGCCGAAGCGCCGCCCTGCCCTGATTGCCGTTTGCTTGCCGCTTACTTCACGAGGTCGAAGCGGTCGGCGTTCATCACCTTGGTCCAGGCCGCGACGAAGTCCTTCACGAACTGCTCCTTGGAGTCGGACTGGCCGTAGACCTCGGCGAACGCCCGCAGCTGCGAGTGCGAGCCGAAGATCAGATCGACGCGGGTGCCGGTCCACTTCACCGCCTTGGTCTTGCGGTCGCGGCCCTCATAGACGCCCTGGCCGGCATCGCTCCACACCGTGCCCATGTCGAGCAAGTTGAGGAAGAAGTCGTTGGTGAGCGTCCCCGGCTTGCCGGTGAAGACGCCGTGCTTCGACTTCTTGGCATTGGCGCCGAGCACGCGAAGGCCGCCGACGAGGACCGTCAGTTCCGGTCCGGTCAGCCGCAGGAGTTGCGCACGGTCGACCAACGCCTCCTCGGGCTGCAGGAACTGATGCTTGCCGCCGATATAGTTGCGGAAGCCGTCAGCCCGCGGCTCGAGCGGAGCGAAGGACTCGACGTCGGTCTGGTCCTGCGTCGCATCGGTGCGGCCCGGCGTGAAGGGCACCTTCACATTGGTGCCGCCGTCCTTGGCCGCCTTCTCGATCGCAGCGGCGCCGCCGAGCACGATCAAATCGGCCAGCGAGACCTTCTTGCCGAACTCCTTCTGGATGGCTTCGAGCTTGCTCAGAACACCCTTGAGCTGCGCCGGCTCGTTGACATCCCAGTCCTTCTGCGGCGCAAGGCGGATGCGTGCACCATTGGCACCGCCGCGCTTGTCGGAGCCGCGGAACGTCGAGGCCGAGGCCCAGGCGGTCGACACCAGTTCGGACACCGACAGACCCGAGGCGAGGATCTTCGCCTTGAGCACCTCGATATCCTTGTCGTCGATCACGGCGTGATCGAGCGCCGGCACCGGGTCCTGCCAGATCAGCGTTTCCTTCGGCACCAGCGGGCCGAGGTAGCGCTGGATCGGACCCATGTCGCGGTGCGTGAGCTTGAACCAGGCGCGGGCGAAGGCGTCCGCGAACTGATCCGGATGCTCATAGAACCGGCGCGAGATCTTCTCATAGGCCGGATCGAAGCGCAGCGACAGGTCGGTGGTCAGCATCGTCGGAACATGCTTCTTCGACGGATCGAACGCGTCCGGAATGACGGCGTCCGCGCCCTTTGCCTTCCACTGCTTCGCACCCGCCGGGCTCTTCGTCAGCTCCCATTCGTACTTGAACAGGTTCTCGAAGAAGTGGTTGCTCCACTTGGTCGGGGTCTGGGTCCAGGTGACCTCGGGACCGCCGGTGATCGCGTCAGCGCCGACGCCGGTGCCGAACTTGCTCTTCCAGCCGAGACCCTGATCCTCGATCGCGCCACCTTCCGGCTCCGGACCGATCAACGACGGATCGCCCGCACCGTGGGTCTTGCCGAAGGTGTGGCCACCGGCAATCAGCGCGACGGTCTCCTCGTCGTTCATCGCCATGCGGAAGAACGTCTCGCGGATGTCCTTCGCGGCGGCGACCGGGTCCGGATTGCCATTCGGACCTTCCGGGTTGACGTAGATCAGGCCCATCTGCACCGCGCCGAGCGGCTCGGAGAGCTGGCGCTCGCCGCTATAGCGCTCGTCACCGAGCCAGGTGCCTTCCGGACCCCAGTACAGCTCTTCCGGCTCCCACACGTCGGCGCGCCCACCCGCAAAACCAAACGTCTTGAAGCCCATCGATTCCAGCGCGACGTTGCCGGCGAGGACCATCAGGTCGGCCCACGAGATCTTGCGGCCGTACTTCTGCTTGATCGGCCACAGCAGCCGGCGCGCCTTGTCGAGGTTGGCGTTGTCAGGCCAGCTGTTGAGCGGGGCGAAACGCTGCTGACCGGCACCGGCGCCGCCGCGGCCGTCGGTGATGCGATAGGTGCCCGCCGAGTGCCAGGCCATGCGGATCATCAGGCCGCCGTAATGGCCGAAGTCGGCCGGCCACCATTCTTGCGACGTCGTCATCAGGGCCGTGAGGTCCTTGATCACGGCGTTGAGATCGAGGCTCTTGAATTCCTTGGCGTAGTCGAAGCCCTTGCCCATCGGATCGGACAGGCTGGAGTTGCGATGCAGCACCTGAACGTCGAGCGTCTCCGGCCACCAGTCACGATTCGAGTGCCCGCGAGGCCCGCCTGTGAATGGGCATTTGCCCGCGCCTTCGTCGGTTTTTGCGTCCATGTTTCTTCTCCGAGGTGATGGATTCTGGAATGCGCTGGAGCTCTTCCAAGAACGATTCTACGCAACCCAATCCATCAGAGGAAATTGACTTTAGTGATCGCGTCGATAAGATTATCTGATGATAAATGTCACACTCCGGCAACTCAGGTATTTTGATGCTCTGGCCCACCACCGCCATTTCGGGCGCGCCGCGGATGCCTGCGCGGTGTCGCAGCCGGCGCTGTCGATGCAGATCCGCGAAATGGAACAGGCGGTCGGCGGCGTGCTGATCGAACGCAATGCGCGGCAGGTGACGCTGACGACCTTCGGCGAGGACCTGCTGCGCCGCGTGCGCGACATCCTGCGCTCGGTCGATGAGCTCGGCGACTTCGCGCGCGCCTCGCGCGACAAGCTTGCCGGGCGGCTGCGGGTCGGCATGATCCCGACCGTCGCGCCGTATCTGCTGCCGAAGGTGATCGAGAACCTGGCGCGGCTGCATCCCGAGCTCGACATCCATGTCCGCGAGACGCTGACGCCGAAGCTGATCAAGGAAGTCGCCGAGGGCCGGCTCGACACCGCGATCGTGGCGCTGCCGGTATCGGAACCGTCGCTGACCGAGGTCGCGCTGTTCTCGGAAAACTTCCTGCTGGTGCGGCCGGGCGAGGATGCCAAGACGCCGGTGCCGAGCGCCGAGATGCTGCGCGAGATGCGGCTGTTGCTGCTCGAGGAGGGCCACTGCTTCCGCGACCAGGCGCTGTCGTTCTGCAACATGCAGTCCTCGCCGCCGCGCGAGGTGCTGGACGCGAGTTCGCTGTCGACGCTGGTGCAGATGGTCGGCGCCGGTATCGGCGTCACCCTGATCCCCGAGATGGCGGTGACGGTGGAGACGCGCTCGGCGCCGGTCACGGTCTCGCGCTTCAAGCATCCGCAGCCCTCGCGCACCATCGGCATGGTCTGGCGCAAGACCTCTCCGCTCGCCGCGCAGCTCCAGCAGATCTCCGAGGTCGTCAGCCTCGCCGCCCGCGCCCTGCGTGCGCCGAAGCAGGACGGCGCCAAGGAGCCGGCGAAACGTGCGGGGCGAAGGAAGGTGGCGTGATTGCCGAGACGCTGCGGCGAAGATGTAGTTCTCGTTTGACGCACACGTCTCGCCACCCCCACAACCGTCGTCCTGGCGAAAGCCAGGACCCATAACCACCGCGTTTGATTGTGAACGGGATCGTGGCTCCAGCTTCGCTCAACAACTGATGGTCGGGGTAATGGGTCCTGGCTTTCGCCAGGACGACATCGAATATGTTGCGCGGTCCGGGAATCATCCGTCCGCATTCTCGCGGCGACTGACGAGATGAGGCGGCGCCCCTACTTCTCCAGATACTTCTTCATCTCGGCGATCAGGCCGTCGCGCAGTTCGGGGCGCTTGAGGCCGAAGGCGATGTTGGCGCGGAGGAAGCCGGGCTTGGAGCCGCAATCGTGGCGCTCACCCTCGAACTCCACGCCGTAGAACTTCTGCGTCTTCGCAAGACCGATCATCGCATCGGTGAGCTGGATCTCGCCGCCGGCGCCGCGCTCCTGCGTGGCCAGGATGTTGAAGATCTCGGGCTGCAGGATGTAGCGGCCGGTGATCGACAGGTTGGACGGCGCGGTGCCCTGCGGCGGCTTCTCGACCATGCGGTCGACCTCGAAGATGTTGCCGGTGCGTTTGCCGACGCTGCAGATGCCGTATTGATGGGTGAGTTCGTCGGGCACCGCCTCGACCGCGATCAGGTTCGACTTGTCACCAAGCCTGCTCGCGGCATCGATCATCTGCTTGAGGCAGCCCGGCGTGTTCAGCACCAGCTCGTCCGGCAGCACCACCGCGAACGGCTCGTTGCCGATGATATCGCGCGCGCACCACACCGCGTGGCCGAGCCCGAGCGGCGCCTGCTGCCGGGTGAAGCTCATCGCGCCGGCCTCCGGCTGGTTCTGCGCCAGGATATCCTGCTCGGTCTTCTTGCCGCGCTGCGCCAGCGTGGTGTCGAGCTCGAACATGCGGTCGAAGTGATCCTCGATGACACCCTTGTTGCGGCCGGTGACGAACACGAAATGCTCGATGCCGGCTTCCCGGGCCTCGTCGACCACGTACTGGATCAGGGGCTTGTCGACGATCGTCAGCATCTCCTTCGGCATCGCCTTGGTGGCGGGCAGCACGCGGGTACCGAGACCGGCGACGGGGAATACGGCTTTGCGGATCTTCATGGGATTATCGGAAGCCTTGAAATGGGTGGGACGGCGGCACGAAATGAATCATGCCTTTGGTACCCCGTTTTGCAGCCGCCAACAAAGGCGGATGTGTGGTGCGGCTTAATTCCGCCGTTCCCGTCAGCCAAATGCGGGCCGCAACAAAATCTCGCCCTTGTTAAGTTATTGGAAACCGTGCCGGGGCCTTCTGGAACAGCACGATTTTGACAGGCACACGACAAATGCGCGCGATGGGAACATCAAGGATCAAGCTTTTCGGCGCGAGCCTGATCGCGCTGGCCCTGCTGCTGCCCGGCAGCACGCAAGCCCAGTCGGCGGGCAACGGCCTGACCAACCTGATCGACAGCATCTTTTCCGGACCGAACGCGACGCCGCCACAGGCCGCAACCGGACAGGACGGCGCGGCACCGCCGTGGAGCGGTGAAGACGGCGCCTCCGGCCATCCGCTGATGACCGCAGCGGCGATCCGCCAGGCCGCGTCGGACTTCCCGAACTGCGTCGCAGCGATGTGGCCAGATGCCGCACGGCGCAACATCACCCAAGAGAATTTCGAGCGCTTCACCGCCGGCCTGACGCCCGATCTGCGCATCATGGATCTGATGGATTCGCAGCCGGAGTTCACCAAGGCGATCTGGGATTATCTCGACATCCTGGTCAGCGACACCAGGCTCGCCAAGGGCCGCGAGATCCTTGCGAAATACAAGCCGCAGTTCGATGCCACCGAGAAGGCCTATGGCGTCGACCGCTACATCATCGCGGCGATCTGGGGCATCGAGTCGAACTACTCGACCCAGATGGGCGATCGCAACGTGGTGCAGTCGACCGCGACGCTCGCCTGCATCGGCCGCCGTCAGGCCTATTTCAAGGACGAGTTCCTGTCGGCGCTGGAAATCCTCAACCGCGGCGACCTCAGGCCCGAGCAGATGCGCGGCTCCTGGGCCGGCGCCTTCGGCCCGACCCAGTTCATGCCGACCGCGTTCAAGCGCTATGCCGTCGATGGCGACGGCGACGGCCGCCGCGACGTCGTCGACAATCCGAGCGACCTGATCGCCTCGACCGCCAACAATCTGAAGAAGGACGGCTGGCAGACCGGCGCGAGCTGGGGCTACGAGGTCGTGCTGCCGCAAGGCCTCAATTACATGCTGGCCGACCGCGCCAAGGCCATGCCGCTGTCGCAATGGGAGCATCTCGGCCTCAAGCGGCCGAACGGCCAGCCGTTCCCGCGGTCGTCCGACAAGGCCTATCTGCTGGCGCCGGCCGGCGCCGAGGGGCCGGGCTTCCTGATGCTGCAGAATTTCCGGGTGATCATGAAGTACAACCCGGCCGAGGCCTACGCGCTCGCCATCGGCCATTTCGCCGACCGCCTGCGCGGCGGCCAGCCCTTCGCGCAGCCCTGGCCGCGGCAGGAGCGGGTGCTGTCGCGCGCCGAGCGGCTGGAACTGCAGCAGCTGCTCGCCCAGCGCGGCTTCTACAAGGGTACGCCCGACGGCCAGTTCGGCGGCCAGACCCGCGAGGCGCTGCGCGGCTTCCAGGTGTCGATCGGGGCACCGGCCGACGGTTTTGCCACCGCCGAGGTGCTGGAGCGGCTCAGGGGGCGGTAGGGCTGAAACCGGAGGCTGCCCCGTAGCCCGGATGCAGCGCAGCGAAATCCGGGGTTCTCGCCGTGCGACTGGTCTGGTCCCGGATTACGCTTCGCTCCATCCGGGCTACGGCTCTTGCCCCTCCCGCAAGCGGGAGAGGAGGCACGGTTCCGTCGCCGCGACGGCTGGGCCCTCCACCCCAAAAGTAACCGTGAAATCCGATAAGTCGGATCGTAGCCATGTCGTTCTGTGAGCCAAGGAGTTGAGTGTTATAGTTGTCTTCCTAAGACCGCTTGGCCTCCGACTTTATGCTCACGTACTTCCAGATCATTTGCGACCGAACGCGATGCGAGAGCCAAAGTCCTTTTTGCGCATATTCACCGAAGCCGGTCCGCTGGTCGCGCTTACGGTAGCGCTTGCGCTGTTGATCGGCATCGCCCAGCCCGCCTCGGCGCAATTCTTCGGCTTCCCCGGCTTTGGTGGCGGACCGCCGCAACCACAACGCCGCGCTCCGCCGCAGCACGGCGGCGGCGGCTGGTTCGGCGGCGATTTCTTCGCGCCGTTCCAGCAGCAGCAACCGCAATCATCGCAGCCGCAGCGGCCGCGTGAGGATTTCTCGCGCGCTCCGGCACCGGCCAAGCGCGAGGCGGCCGCCGAGCGCAACGTGCTCGTCATCGGCGACGCCATGGCCGACTGGCTCGGCTATGGCCTGGAAGATGCCTATTCCGACCAGCCCGACATGGGCGTGATCCGCAAGCACAAGACGGTCTCCGGCCTGATCCGCTATCAGCCCAAGGGCGATCCGGCGGATTGGGCCGCGGCCGCGAAGGGCATTCTCGCCACCGAGAACCCCGACGCCATCGTCGTGATGCTCGGCCTCAACGACCGCACCGCGATCCGAGAATCTGTCGTGGAGAAGAAGGTCGACAAGAAGGACGAGAAAAAGGACGCGCGCGGCAAGCCCGAAGCCAAGCCGGGCGACAAGCCCGATGCCGCCGCCAAAACTGATGGCAAGCCGGTCGAGGCCGAGCCGCCGGCCGACGACGCCGACAATGACTCGCAGGCCGCGCCGGAAAAGACTGCGCGTTCGCCGAACGGCCTCTATGAATTCCGCGACGACCGGTGGGTCGAGCTCTACGGCAAGAAGATCGAGGAGTTGATCAACGTGCTGAAGAGCAAGGGCGTGCCGGTGCTGTGGGTCGGCCTGCCCGCGATCCGCGGCCAGAAGGGCACGTCGGACATGCTGTTCCTCGACGCGCTCTATCGCGACGGCGCCGGCAAGGCCGGCATCACCTATGTTGACGTCTGGGACGGCTTTGTCGACGAGGCCGGCCGCTTCATGCAGAAGGGCCCGGACTTCGAAGGCCAGCCCCGCAAGCTGCGTACCGATGACGGCGTGTTCTTCACCAAGGCCGGCGCGCGCAAGCTCGCGCATTATGTCGAGCGCGAGGTGACGCGCCTGCTCGCGGTGCGCTCCGGGCCGATCGCGCTGCCGAGCGAACCCGCGACGCCGGATACCAGCGCGGAGCCCGGCAAGCCCGCGCCGCGGCCGCTGGCGGGCCCGGTGCTGCCGCTGGTCGCCTCCACCGTCGGCACCGATCAATTGCTCGGCGGACCGGGCTCGCGGCCCGCCGCCGTCGATGCGCTCGCCGCGCGCACGCTGGTGAAGGGGGAGGCGCTGGCGCCACCCGCCGGCCGCGCGGATGATTTCGTCTGGCCGCGCCGCGAGATGGGCCGCGAGCAAGCCAAGGGCGATGTGCCGGTTGCCGCGACCACGCCCGCCGCGCCGGCGGGCGGACCGGCCAATCCGCCGCCCTCGACCACGGCGATCGCGCCCGACGGCTCGATCATCACCGCACCGAAGACGCCAAGGCGCGTGTTCCGTCCGGCCCAGACCCAGGCCCAGCCGCAACAGCAGCCGCAGACACAGCCTTGGCTGCGCGATCTGTTCGGGTTCGGCGCGCCGCAGCAGCGCCCGTTGGTCGCTCCGCCGCCGCGCCCGCCGCGCGGTGTCGGACAGCGGGCCGCAGTGCCGGGGAGTCCGTGGCAGTAGGCCGCGCGTCTTCCGATAGAATTGACGCTACATCCACGTCATTGCGAGCCAACGGGTCGCGCGAACGCGCGCCCGATGACAGGCTCCGCAAAGCAATCCATCGATCCGCACGCGCGGACGGCTGGATTGTTTCGTCGCTTCAGCGCAAAATTGCTTTGCAATTTTGTCGCGAGCTCCTCGCAATGACGGTGGGCGAGATGGTATCAACCGTAGTAGCGCCAGCGCGACGGCGGCGGGCGGCGTGGCTGGCGCGTCATCAGGAGCGCGAGCGCAAAGCCGATGCCGCCGGCGATCAGCAGCGATCCCAGCGGGTTCTCCTGCACCGCATGCGCCATCGCCTTTTGTCCGCTGCGAACGGTCTCGCCGCGATGCTCATAGGCATCCTTGGCGTAGTTGACCGCGGTGTCGGCGGCGTCGCGCGCGGCGTCCTTGGCCTGGCCGTAGAGATCCTGCACCGAGCCCGCGGCTTCGCGCGCGCGGCCCGAGGCCTGGGTCTGCGCATCGCCGGTCGCGTCGCCCACCGCGCCTTCGGCCTTGCCCGCGAACTCCTTCGCCGTTCCGAAAATCCGATCCTTGTCCATCGTCACGCTCCCTGATCTGTCCGGGAGCTAACCGGGAAACGGCGCGCAGGTTCCTGCGGTTACAGGATCAACCCGCCGTCGACGACGATGGTCTGGCCGACGATGTAGGAGGCAAGCGGCGAGGCCAGGAACAGCGCGGCGCCGGCCATGTCGGCGGGCGTGCCGAGACGCTTCAGCGGAATGCGCTCGAGCGCGCCTTCGAGACGCTTCGGATTGGCCGTCGTCGCCTTGGTCATCTTGGTGTCGACGAGGCCGGGCGCGATGCCGTTGACCCGGATGCCGTTCTCCGCCCAGGCCTCGCCGAGCGTGCGCGTCAGCCCGACGGCACCGGTCTTCGAGGCGTTGTAGGCCGGATTGCCCATGGTCGAATGATAGGCCGCGGTCGAGCTCACGATGATCAGCGAGCCCTTAGCTGCGCTCAGCATCGCCTGGAATTTGGTCGCGCAGGCCATCAGGCTCATCAGGTTGACCTCGAGCACCTTGCGAAAACCCTCCATCTCGAATTCCCCGCGGCGGTAAATCACCGCGCCCTGCGCCAGCACCAGCACGTCGAGCCGGTCGAACGACGGCCTGAAGGCCTCGATCGCCTGCGGGTTGCTGACATCGAGCTGCGCGTAGGCGAGGCCCTCGAGATGCGAGCCTTCCTCGGCGGAATAGTCGCTCGCCTGCGCGCGGGTGCCGCAGATCGCGACGCGCGCGCCCTTGGCGCGGAACGCCTGCGCGATGCCGTTGCCGATGCCGCTGGAGCCGCCGACCACCAATACTTGCTTGCCGCCGAAATCGAGCTCGTTCATCGCGCGTTCCTCTCTCGTGCTGTTGTCTTGATTGAGCATGATCCTTCTCGGAAAGCCAACCGGGAAACTTGCGTTAACGCGCTGCGCGCATGCCGATATGGGATCAGTGGTTTGACGTATCTTGCGATCGGTGCCAGCGTTGCCGTCTCTCACAACGCAGAAAATCAACGGGGGTCCGTCATGTCCGAATACAAGCAGCTCAGCCGTTCGGTGAAGGGCCTCACCGTTCTCGTCACCGGCGCCGCCAGCGGCATGGGCCGCGCCACCGCGCGGGTGTTTGCCGATGAAGGCGCCAATGTCGCGGTCACCGACCTGACCGAAGAAGGCACGCAGGCGGTGACGAAGGAGATTTCGGCAAGCGGCGGCTCGGCGAAGGCCTGGACGCTCGACGTCGGCGATCGCGACGCCATCACCAAAGTCGTCAACGACGTCGCCGCGCATTTCGGCGGGCTCGACATCATCGTCAACAATGCCGGCATCTCGGTGCGAGTGCCGATCGACGATCCCGCGTACGAAGACGCTTGGGCCAAGGGCATCGCGGTGATGCTGACGGCGCATCCGCGCATCATCCGCGCGGCACTGCCATACCTGCGCAAGTCGCGCTCGCCGCGCATCGTCAACATCGCCTCGACCGAGGCGCTCGGCGCGACCGCGCTGCACAGCCCCTACTCCGCGGCCAAGGGCGGCGTCACCAGCCTGACCCGCTCGCTCGCGGTGGAACTGGGACGCGAGGGCATCACCGTGAACTGCATCTGCCCGGGCCCGATCCGCACCGCCATCACCGACCGCATCTCCGAGGAGCACAAGACGCTCTACGCCAAGCGCCGCACCGCGCTCGCCCGTTACGGCGATCCGGAAGAGGTCGCGCACATGACGCTGAGCCTGTGCCTGCCCGCCGCATCGTTCCTGACCGGCGCCGTGATTCCGGTCGACGGCGGGTTGATGGCGCGGAATGCCTGACCCGCGCACGGCCCGCGAGCGTTGACAGCGCGCGCGCGTCGAGTAGCCTTCCCGTCAAATGAAGCGGGAAAACCGCCCGCGATAGACGGGGAGATACGCCAATGACGGTCCTGATCCGGCAGCTTCACAAGCATTTCGTCGGCGAGGTTTCCGGCGTCGATCTGCGCAAGCCGCTGACGAAGCAGGAAGCGATCGACATTGAGGCCGGCATGGACAAATACGCCGTGCTTGTGTTCCACGGCCAGGACATCTCCGACGAGCAGCAGATGGCATTCGCGCTGAATTTCGGCGAGCGCGAAGATGCGCGCGGCGGCACGGTGACGAAGAAGCAGGACTACCGCCTCGCCTCCGGGCTGAACGACGTCAGCAATCTCGGCAAGGACGGCAAGCCGCTGCCGAAGGACCACCGCACCCATCTGTTCAACCTCGGCAACTGCCTGTGGCATTCCGACAGCTCGTTCCGGCCGATCCCGGCGAAATTCTCGCTGCTGTCGGCGCGCGTGGTGAACCCGAAGGGCGGCAACACCGAATTCGCCGACATGCGCGCCGCCTATGACGCGCTCGACGCCGAGACCAAGGCCGAGATCGAGGACATGATCTGCGAGCACTCGCTGATGTATTCGCGCGGCTCGCTCGGCTTCCTCGACTACACCGACGAGGAGAAGCAGATGTTCAAGCCGGTGCTGCAGCGCCTGGTGCGGACGCATCCGGTGCACGGCCGCAAGTCGCTGTATCTGTCCTCTCACGCCGGCGCCATCAGGGGCATGAGCATGCCGGAGGCGCGGCTGCTGCTGCGCGATCTGACCGAGCACGCGACGCAGCCCGAATTCGTCTATGTGCACAAATGGACGGTGCATGACCTCGTGATGTGGGACAACCGCCAGACCGTGCACCGCGTCCGCCGCTACGACCAGTCGCAGCCCCGCGACATGCGCCGCGCCACGGTCGCGGGCACCCAGCCGACGGTCGCGCAGGAGGCGGCGGAGTAGGCAGAACTACTGGTGTCGTCCCGGCGAAAGCCGGGACGACACTGAGAATGCGTTGGGATCGTCGACGACCTCAGCGACAGCCTACGCGTGGCCCGCGTCGTTCGACAGCATGCCGGCCTCGATGCCGATCTTGCGCAAGGCGCGCGCGTATTTCTCGTCGACGTCGGTACCGAAGATCAGCTCCGGATCGGCGTCGCAATGCAGCCAGCCATTGTGCTGGATCTCGTTCTCGAGCTGGCCCGGCGCCCAGCCGGCATAGCCGAGCGCGAGGATCGCATGCTTCGGCCCGGCGCCCTTGGCGATCGCTTTCAGGATATCGACGGTCGCGGTGAGCGAGATGCCGTCGTCGATGTTCAGCGTCGCATCCTGAATGTAGAAGTCGCTGGAATGCAGCACGAAGCCGCGGCCGGTATCGACCGGGCCGCCCTTCATCACCTTCATCATCTCGGCATTCTCGGGCAGCTGGATCTGGTCCGACTTCTCGATGATGTCGAGCTGCACCAGTAGCCCGGGGAAATCGATGCTGCCGGCGGGACGGTTGACGATGATGCCCATCGCGCCCTCGGAGGAATGCGCGCACATGTAGATCACGGAGCGTTCGAAGCGGGGGTCGTTCATGACAGGCATCGCGATCAGCATCTGGCCGTCGAGATAGCCACCTTCGGCGGCATGGACACCGACGGCCGGGCTTCTGCCGGCGGCGGTTTTGCGAGTCTTGCCTGTTTTGCCTTCAGGGCGCATCCGCAAAGGCCTTTCCTGCTGATTTGGCATCCTGATATCGGGTGGCGGTTCTGTCAATCAACCATCGACCGCCGTGCGGCGATGCATCACAAGCAATTCAATGGTTTGCACCGAAAGTTGCGGGTAAAGACGTCTCATGATCGTCATAGTTCCCTTGCGTGCCGCATTTGGCGTTGCCGCCCTGTTTTCCTTCGCATGTATGGCAACGGAGGTCCGCGCCGACGACGCCTCGCCGTGGCAACAGGACACGCATTCGGCGGTGCGGCTGCTCGCCGGATCGCGCAGCGGCGCGGTGCTGCTTGGCGGCATTGCGTTCCAATTGCAGGACGGCTGGAAGACCTATTGGCGGACGCCCGGCGATTCCGGCGTGCCGCCGCGGTTCGATTTCTCCAGGTCGGATAACGTCGAGGCGGTCACCGTGATGTGGCCGGCGCCGCGGCAATTCGACGACGGCGCCGGCGGCACCTCGCTCGGCTACAAGCACCAGGTGGTGCTGCCGCTGCGCATCGTGGCGAAGAATCCCGACAAGCCGCTGGTGCTGCGCGCCGACATCAACTACGCGGTGTGCGAGAAGCTGTGCGTACCGGTGGAGGCGAAGGCCGAGCTGGCGTTCGCGAGCGTCGCCTCGACCGAGGACGCCGCGCTTTCGGAAGCGCTCAACGCGGTGCCGAAGCCCGCCAATATCGGCGACCCGATCCCGTTCTCGATCCGCGACGTCAAGCGCGACGGCAAGAACAACGTGCTGGTCGATGTCAGCGCGCCCGAGAGCCGCGACCTCAGCCTGTTCGTCGAGGGGCCGACGCCCGACTGGGCGCTGCCGGTGCCCAAGCTCGTTGCGCAGGCGCCGCCGGGCGTGAAGCGTTTCTCTTTCGAGCTCGACGGCCTGCCGCCCGGCGCCAAGGCCGACGGCGCCGCGCTGAAGCTGACGCTGGTCGGCGGCGACAAAAGCTACGAATTCAATATCAATTTGAATTGAGCCGTAGGGTCATTCCGGGGTGAAGCAGCGCATCGAACCCGGAATCTCGAGCTCCCGGTTTCAGTGCTTCGCACTGCCCCGGGACGCCCCCGAAGAGGTGCGCCACCGAACCCAATCTTAACGTTTCGTTGATAGATCGGAGGCCATTGCCGCCACGCGGCGCTTTAGGAATTTTCCGCCTTGGCTGTGATGGAGACACAATCGGCAACCTCCGCGCCATTGGGCCGGGCCGCACGCCTGCGCGGCCTCGCAGCGCGCGCGCTCGGCGGCACCAACGAGGCGTCGGTCACCAAGCGCCTCGCCGGCATGATCTTCGCCATCCGCGTCATCAGCGCCGGCATCGCCTATCTCGCGCAGATCCTGCTGGCGCGCTGGATGAGCGGCTCGGATTACGGCATCTATGTCTATGTCTGGACCTGGGTGCTGCTGCTCGGCAGCACCATGGATTTCGGCATCGCGCCCTCCGCGCAGAAGATCATTCCGGAATACCGCGCGCGCGGCGACCTTGCGGCGCTGCGCGGCTTCCTCTCCGGCGGCCGCTGGGTGGTGCTGGCGACGTCCAGCACGGTCGCGCTGCTGCTCGCCGGCGTGATCCACCTCGCCTCGCCCTGGATCGATCCCAACGCGGTGGTGCCGCTCTATATCGGCTGCCTGACGTTGCCGCCCTTCGTCGTCGCCAACACCCAGGACGGCATCTCCCGCGCGCATGACTGGATGCAGCTCGGCCTGATGCCGCAGTTCATCGTTCGGCAGGGGCTGATCATCGCGCTGACCGCCGGCGCGCTGGCGCTCGGCCTCAATCTCGGCGCCACCGCGGCGATGATCGCGAGCGCCGCCGCGGTATACATCGCGGCGATCGGCCAGATGGTCGTGCTCAACCGCCGCCTCACCGCCCATCTCGGGGTGGGCGAGAAGAGCTACGACGTCAAGGGCTGGTTCGCGATCTCGCTGCCGATCATGCTGGTCGAGAGCTTCTATCTGCTGCTCGGCTACACCGACGTGCTGATGCTGCAGCAGTTCCGCTCGTCCGAGGAGGTCGGCATCTATTTCGCCGTGGTGAAGACGCTGGCGCTGGTGTCGTTCGTGCACTACGCGATGGCGGCGACCACGGCGCACCGCTTCGCCGAATACAACGCGCTCGGCGACAAGGAGCGGCTGTCGGCCTATGTCGCGCACGCCATCAGCTGGACGTTCTGGCCCTCGCTGCTCGCGACCGTCGCCCTGCTGGTGTTCGGCAAGCCGCTGCTGTGGCTGTTCGGCCCGAAATTCGTCGACGGCTACAGCATCATGTTCGTCGCCGCGATCGGCCTCGTGGTCCGCTCGGCGATCGGGCCGGTGGAGCGGCTGTTGAACATGCTCGGCCACCAGAGCATCTGCGCGACCGCCTATGCGGTGTCGTTCCTGATGAATGTCGGGCTCTGCATCGCCCTCGTCCCCCGCTACGGCGGGATGGGCGCCGCCGCCTCGACCTCGCTGTCGCTGACCTTCGAGACGATCCTCTTGTTCTATGTCGTGCGCTCGCGCCTCGGGCTGCACGTGCTGGCGTTCGGCAAGCGGCGGACGGCGCCGTAGCATTCGGCCGGCGCGGCATCATGCGATGCATGAGCGCCGCCGGACTGGAAAACCCGCCTAACGGCGTTCAGCCTTGCGCCGGTCAGGCGCGCCTGATGTCCGCCTGCTTCCAAGAGTGGCCGGCAACCATGCGTCGGAAGAACCACAGAACGGCTGGGCAAGCCAGCAGCACGGCGGCGCCGAAGTCGAGCGCCGCGCTCGCGGAGCCGACCGCGGTGGAGAGCTTTCCTCCGATCGCAGGTCCAGCCAGCATGCCGGCGTAAAAGACGGTGTAGAATATTCCCATTCCGATCGGCCGCGTCCTCTGCTCGAGCACGCGCGCAGGCAGGCTCATGATCGGACCGGCAGGCAGGCCGCAGAGGATTCCAAGAGCAATGACGACGGGAAGCACCGTGCCGCTGCGCGACAAGAGCAGTGTCAGGAGCGCGAAGGCGATGCAGCCCGTGATCAGGATGACATCGCCGCGCCTGGTCCGATCGGCGAGGAAGCCGCCCAACGGCACCGAAAGGGCGGCGAGCCAGAGCACGATACTGATGGTTGATCCGGCTGCGGCGCCGGACCAGCCTTGCTCGACCAGCATCGATGGACCGAAACTGAAGATCATCGCAAAACCGATGTTGTAGAGACACCAGATCAGCCCAGCGGCAATCACGGCGCAGATCGTGTCGGCGGTCAGGCTGCCGTGCTTGCCTTCAACCGCGACGGCCGCATCCGGCGCGCGATAAACCAGAGCGATGAGGCCGAGACCGATCAGGATCACCCCGGCGACGGCAAGATTGACGGCATGGAGTCCGAGCGTGGCTCCGATTGCCGGCAACAGCATGAGAGCGACTGCGATGCCGGCCGGCCACGAGTTGATGAAAATGGCCATCGCGGTGGCGATTTCCCGGCCGGCAAACCAGTCCGCGACCATCTTGGTCATCAGAACGTTCAGGAGCACGCCGCCGATGCCGGCAGTCAGTCGGCCCGCGATCTGCACGCTCCACGACGTCGACGTGGTCATCAGCAGTTCGCCTGCCAGCATCATCAGGAGACCGGCAAGGACCACCACCTTGTCGCCATAGCGGCGGCCGATCGCGCCGCCAGGCAAGGCAAGCAAGGCGCCCGGCGCAAAGTAGAGCCCGATCAGAACGCCGATATCGGCCAGGCTCGCGCCCAGACCCTGGCTGAGCTGTGGCGCGATGGCCGCGACGCTCTGAAACTGAAAGGCGATGGTGGCACGAGCGACGAACAGAGCAGCAAGAATGGTCCAGCGGCTTCGCATTTGGATTTTCTCCGATGCCCAGAACTATGTCGTCGGCTTGATGTTCTGGTTCAGGCGGAAGAAATTCGTCGGATCGTATTTGTTCTTGAGCGCGACAAGACGTGCGTAATTTTCACCATAGGCATCGCGCACGCGGTCTTCGCCCTCATCCCCCAGGTTGTTGGCATAGACGCCGCCGGTCGAATAGGGCCTGACGGCACTCCACAGCTCGCGCGCCCAACGCATGTTCGCCTCGTCACCGGCCGGATCGTCCCAGATCGCGACCGGAAAGCAGTCGAACGCCGCATCGCGGTTTGCGTAAGGCGAGCTCGATACCGGAACCCGTGCAATTGCGCCGCCGACATGCTGGAGAACCAGCAAGGACGAGGTGTTGGGGGCTCTCGCATAGGCGTTGAGCAGCGCGTCGATCGCGCCGGCACCGATCTCGCGCAGGAATTGCGCCTTCCAGTAATAGCGACGTCCCCGCGGAAACAGGGCATCGCCGCCTGACTGAATCTCGAGATAGGGAACGGTTGCGAGGCGCGTCTCGACGGGCGAGCCGAACTTGACGATCGGCGAAAGGGCGCGCTCACCGTCATGATGCGAGCCGACATAACAACCGGAGATGTTGAAGAACCGCTCGCCCGACGGCAGCGTCACAAGGGCCGCATCGACGTTGACCTCATCGGCAGCGTTGCGGGCGAATTCATCGTAGAACTGCATGGCCTCGCGCGCCTGATCGTAAGGATAAAGCGTTGACGCGACGGGCAACGACGTGCCGATCGCATGCAACTGGTATTCGAACGCAGTCACGATGCCGAAATTGCCGCCGCCTCCTCTCAAGCCCCAGAGCAGGTCGGGGTGTTCGGTCGCGCTGGCCCTTAAAACCCGTCCCTCGGCTGTCACCACTTCGGCGGCAATCAGGTTGTCGCAGGTCAACCCGTATTTTCGCCCGAGCTTGCCGAAGCCGCCGCCAAGCGTGAGCCCGGCGATGCCGGTGTCGCTATTGACCCCCATGGTGGTCGCCAGGCCGTGCGCCTGCGTGGCACGATCGAATTCGCCGAGATCGAGGCCGGCTTCCGCGCGCGCGGTGCGCCGGACCGGATCGACATCGATGCGCTTCATCCGGGACAGGTCGATGACCATGCCGCCGTCACAGACCGAGAGGCCAGCGACATTGTGGCCTCCGCTGCGAACGGCCACCGGGAACGTGCGGGACTTCGCGAATGTCACAGCCTCGACCACATCCCGGGTATCCGCGCAGTAGGCGATCATGGCCGGCCGCCTGTCGACGGCGCCGTTCCAGACCTTGCGCGCCTCGTCGTAACCGGCGCTCCCGTCGAGGACCACTTGGCCCTTGAGCCGTAGCTGGGAGCTGGGCCGAAGCTCGGAATGCGGCTCGCCCATCACCTCGTTATTTGCCTGCCGCTGCTCCATCCGATTTGCTCCTCGTCAGGAATGCCCATGCCATCATCCCACGGCGTGCCAAATCGTCCTGAATCCGATCGGAAAAAGTTGCAAAATTTCGCCAAAAGCGATGGCTCCAGGCGATGGCGACGCTTGCAGCCCCAAAACAAAAGCCGGCCCTGATCCAATCAGGGCCGGCTTGTTCTGAGGCCGCCAAATCCCGCCGGAAAAATTACTCCGCGGTCCAGCCGCCGTCGATCGAGTAGTTGGAGCCGGTGATCTGCGCGGCATCGTCGCTGCACAGGAACAGCGCAAGCGCCGCAACCTGATCGGAGGTCACGAACTCCTTGGTCGGCTGCGCGGCGAGCAGCACGTCCTTGATGACCTGCTCCTTGGTCATGTTGCGCGCCTTCATGGTCTCCGGGATCTGGTGCTCGACCAGCGGGGTCCAGACATAGCCCGGGCTGATGCAGTTGCAGGTGATCTTGTGCTGCGCGAGCTCCAGCGCCACCGTCTTGGTGAGGCCGGCGATGCCGTGCTTGGCCGAGACATAGGCCGACTTGAACGGCGAAGCGACCAGCGAGTGCGCCGAGGCGGTGTTGATGATGCGGCCCCAGCCGCGCTTCTTCATGCCGGGCACCGCGGCGCGGATGCCGTAGAACGCGGACGACAGATTGATCGCGATGATCGCTTCCCACTTCTCCGGCGGGAATTCCTCGATCGGCGCAACGAACTGGATGCCGGCATTGTTGACGAGGATATCGACCGAACCGAAGGTCTTCTCGCCGAGCGCAATCATGTCGGCGATCTCGGCCGGCTTGGTCATGTCGGCCGGCGAATGCACGGCCTTGACCTTGAAGTCGGTCTCGATGCCGGAACGCTCCTTCTCGATATCGGCCGGAACGCCCATGCCGTTGAGAACGATATTGGCGCCGGCGCCGGCGAAGGCGCGCGCGATCGCCAATCCGATGCCGCTGGTCGAGCCGGTCACAACGGCGGTCTTGCCTGTCAACGTACCCATTATCGGTCGCTCCTATTTGCTTGCGGGGGGTGTGGGTTCATTCCCCGTGAGGTCGTAAGTCACCATGGTCTCCCCGGACTGCGGCCGTTCTAGCCATTCTTTGTGACGCATCGACAAATGCACGTCGCGGACGCCCGCGCCCCAGTGCTCGACCATCGCAACATGGGAGAAGTCGTAGTCCTTCGAGGAGCTCTCGTAGTTCTTGCTCTTGTAGATCAGATGAACCACCGTGACGGTGTTCTCCTTGGACGCCTTGCGCAGCAGCTCGACCGAGGGATCGTTCTTCAGGTAATCGGGCAGCTTGCCGATCAGGTCGCGTACCGCCATGCGGGCGTTGTGGATCTGCCGGTTCTTGTCGGTGTTCATCCGCGTCCGGCTGGAATAGCGGATGTCCTTCTCGCGCTCGGCGGCCTCCAGCAGCGTCTCCGGCAACGGCCCGCGCGCGCTGAACAGATCGACCTGGAAGATCAGGAGATCGCGGCTGGTCTCCTCGTCGAGCACGAAGTCGAGCGGGGTGTTGGAAGCGATGCCGCCGTCCCAATAATGCTCGCCCTCGATGACGACGGACGGAAAGCCCGGCGGCAGCGCGCCCGAGGCCATGATGTGCTCGGGGCCTATCTTCTTGCCGAGCTTCCTGAACTCGTAATTGTCGAAATAGCGGAAATTGCCCGAGGTGACGCTCACCGCGCCGACCGACAGGCGCGTCTTCAGATCGTTGATGCGGTCGAAATCAACGAGGCGCTCCAACGTCTTCTTCAAGGGCCCGGTGTCGTAATAGCTCAGCGATTGCGAGCTGCCGGGCGGCCACAGCGGCGCCGGCGGAATCCGCGGCGTGAAGAAGCCGGGCACGCCGAAGGTCGCGATGATGGCGGCACTGGTCTCGTTGAACAGCGAGCGGGCGCGCTCATGGTTGGAGACCGGATTCCACGGCACCGGCGCCGACACCATCTCCCAGAATTCCTTCAGCCGCGGCACGCGCTCGGCCGGCTCGTTGCCGGCGATGATCGCGGCGTTGATGGCGCCGATCGAGATGCCGGCGATCCATTCCGGCTCGAAGCCTGCGTGACAGAGGGCCTGAAAGGCGCCGGCCTGATAGGAGCCGAGCGCGCCGCCGCCTTGAAGAACCAGCACGCGCTGCGCTTGCGCCGGCGTCGAGGCAGGCGCGGTGTCGGAAGTATCCATTCGTAACCGTTCGCTCAAAAACGACTTGAGCCGCAACCGTGGCGACAGTTCGCCGCGGCGTCAATCAGCGAGATTATGGGGTTAGATCACGCGGAATTTATCGAGATCAGGTTGCCGCCAAAATGAGCGTCCAGAACACCTTGTACTTGGTGTTGGGAGCATAGACCGCCGCGATGCCCATTTTTGTGACACCGCTCTTCAGCATATTGGCCTTGTGCGGCGGTGAATCACGCCAGCCCGAAAAGGCTTCCGCCAGCGTGTGATAGCCGGCCGAGATGTTCTCGACCGCGACGGTGGCGGGATAGCCTCCGGCCTGCAGCCGCTTGCCGAGCGGGGCCTTTACGTCATGGTCCATCTTGTTGCGGGCGGCCATCGCCTGCGACTGCTGCTCGGCGAGCTTGGTCAGGTCCGGATCGACCACCACGGTGCCAAGACCATTGTTCTGGCGATACTGCGAAAACATGATCGCGGCCGCCTGGCTATCCAGGACAGCGCCGGGTTGGGCCATGTTGAGATACATGGTCGGTTCTTCCGGGATTTTGGTGTCCGTGCCGCAGCCGGCAAGCAGCAGAAGCCCGAACAGGGCGACCGTCGTCCGTTTCACTGTAAGAAAACCCCCAAAGATTGGCCCGCCGTTGTTGCATACCAACCGTGGCTGAATGGTGAACAGGGGCTAACTTTTGGCTGCGAAATGCCGTCATTCCGGGGCGCGAAGCGAGCCCGGAATCTCGAGATTCCGGGCTCGGTCCTACGGACCGCCCCGGAATGACGGTGGATGTGGTCAGGAACCGTCGCCCGGATGCCTACTCCTGGGCGGCAAAGATCCGATAGCGGCGGGGCTGCAGCGAGACGATTTCGCCGGCCTGGAGCTCGCGGTCGCGGGGGGCGTCGATCTCGATCACGGTCTTGCCCTCGCTCCCCGACAGGGCCACCTCGGCGCGCTGGATCGGACCGAACGAGCGGACATGCCGGATGGCGCCTTCCAGGGCGCCGGTTCCAGCCGGGCCGACCGCCATGTCGTGGCGACGGACGAACAGCTTGGCCGCGCCCGATGCCGCGCCGAGCGCCGGAATGTTCAGGGGACGACCATCCAGCCGCACCGCATCGCCGGCGACGTCGACCGGCAGCACGATGGATTCGCCGATGAAGCCGTGCACGAAGGCGGTCGCCGGATTGTCATAGACCTCGCCGGGCGAGCCGATCTGCTCGATCTTGCCCTTGTCCATCACCACGACGCGGTTGGCGACTTCGAGCGCTTCTTCCTGGTCATGGGTGACGAAGATCGAGGTGACGTGGATCTCGTTGTGCAGCGAGCGCAGCCATTGCCTGAGCTCCTTGCGCACCTTGGCATCGAGCGCGCCGAACGGCTCGTCGAGCAGGAGGATCCGCGGCTCGATCGCGAGCGCGCGCGCCAGCGCGATGCGCTGGCGCTGGCCGCCGGACAATTGGCTGGGATAGCGATTGGCCAGCCAATCGAGCTGCACCAGGTCGAGCAACTCCTTGACGCGGGCACGGATCGTCGCCTCGTCCTTGCGGATCGCGCGCGGCTGCACGCGCAGGCCGAAGGCGACGTTCTCGAACACCGTCATGTGGCGGAACAGCGCGTAGTGCTGGAACACGAAGCCGACCTGGCGCTCGCTGGCGCCGCGCGAGAGCGCATTCTCGCCGTCGATCGCGACCTCGCCCGAGTCGGGCCAGTCCAGGCCCGCGATGATGCGCAGCAGCGTCGTCTTGCCGGAACCGGACGGACCGAGCAGCGCCAGCAACTCGCCGTCGGCGACCTTGAGGTCGACATTATCGAGCGCGGCAAAGCTGCCGAACGTCTTTACGATATTCTTGACTTCAATCGCCATCGGGCACCTCTGCCTCGTCGAGCCGCCGTTCGAGAACGGTTTTCGCCACCAGGGTGATCAGCGCCAGCATCGCGAGCAGCGATGCGATCGCGAACGAGGCGACGAACTGGTACTCGTTGTAAAGAATTTCGACCAGCAGCGGCATCGTGTTGGTCTCGCCGCGGATGTGGCCGGAGACGACCGACACCGCGCCGAACTCGCCCATCGCGCGCGCGTTGCAGAGCAGGACGCCGTACAGCAGGCCCCATTTGATGTTGGGCAGCGTGACGCGGAAGAAGGTCTGCAGGCCGGAGGCGCCGAGCGAGATCGCCGCCTCCTCTTCCTGGGTGCCCTGCTCCTGCATCAGCGGGATCAGCGCGCGCGCCACGAAGGGGAAAGTGACGAAGATCGTCGCCAGCGCGATGCCGGGCACCGCGAACAGGATGTGGACGTTATGCGCCTGCAGCCACGGCCCGAAATAGCCCTGCGCGCCGAACAGCAGCACGTAGACCAGGCCCGAAATCACCGGCGACACCGAGAACGGCAGGTCGATCAGCGTGATCAGGAAGGTCTTGCCGGTGAATTCGAACTTCGAGATCGCCCAGGCCGCGATCACCCCGAACACGAGATTGAGCGTGACCGAGATCGCGGCGATCAAGAGCGTCAGCTTGATGGCGGCGAGCGCCTCGGGTTCCGCCAGCGCCGCGAGATACGCGCCGATCCCCTTCGAGAACGCCGACGCGAACACCACGACCAGCGGCAGCACGACGAAGATGCTGAGGAAGGCGATCGCGAGCGCGATGATGATGAAGCGGATCGGGCCGGGTTCAGTGCGCAAATTGCGCTGCGCCGTCCCCGGCTCCGCGCGACCGATCTCGAGCCGCGGCGCCGGCGCCGCGACGCTGACATCGGTCGCGGGTGCGTAGGTCCGCAGTTGCGTGGTCGAGGTCACCAATCCCGTCTGCATCGACATCGCAAGACCTCAATGCACGGGGATGCGGGCTTGCGCCCAGCGCTGCAGCCGGTTGATCAGGAAGATGATCAGGAACGAGGCCACCAGCATCACGACCGCGATCGCGGTGGCATCGGCGTAGCGGAATTCGGACAGCCGGATCACGATCAACAGCGGCGCGATCTCGGAGACATTGGGCAGATTGCCGGCGATGAAGATCACCGAGCCGTATTCACCGATGGCGCGGGCGAAGGCGAGCGCGAAGCCGGTGAGCAGCGCCGGAATCAAGCTCGGCAGGATGACGCGAAACACGGTGTGCCAGCGATTGGCGCCCAGGCTCGCCGCCGCCTCCTCGATCTCGGGATCAAGATCGATCAGCACCGGCTGCACCGTGCGCACCACGAAGGGAATGCCGATGAAGATCATCGCGATGAAGATGCCGATCGGCGTGAACGCGACCTTGATGCCGAGCTCGGCGAGCGGCGCGCCGAGCCAGCCCTTCTGGGCGAACAGCTGCGTCAGCGCGACGCCGGCGACCGCCGTCGGCAAGGCAAACGGAACATCGACGATGGCGTCGAACAGCCGCCGGCCCGGAAAGCGATAACGCACCAGCGCCCAGACGATGACGGTGCCCATCACCAGGTTGACGCATGCGGCCGCAAACGAAAGCCCAAACGAAATCTTCAGGGCGTTCAGGGTGCGGCGGCTGGTGAGGATGCCCCAGAACTGGTCGAGGCTCAGCTCGAACGTCTTGAGGAACAGCGCGGCCAGCGGAATCAGGATGATAACGGACAGCCATGTCAGGGTCAGTCCCATGGTGAGACCGAACCCCGGCAGGGTACTGCGCCGTGCAACCGCTGTGCTCACATATCCCCCTGATAATCCGATCAGTTCTTGTAGATCTGATCGAAGATGCCGCCCTCGGCGAAGTGCTCCTTCTGGGCCTTGGTCCAACCACCAAAAACGTCGTCGATGGTGAAAAGTTCAACCTTGGCGAAGGATTTTTCGTACTCCTTGGCGATCTCGGGATCGCGCGGTCGGTACGAGTTGCGCGCGGCGATCTCCTGGCCTTCCTTGGTGTACCAGTACTTCAGATAGGCCTCGGCGACGGCGCGGGTGCCCTTCTTGTCGGCGACCTTGTCGACCACGGCGACCGGCGGCTCGGCCAGGATCGACTGCGCCGGGGCCACGATCTCGAACTTGTCCGCGCCGAATTCGCGAAGCGCCAGAAAGGCTTCGTTCTCCCACGCCAGCAGCACGTCGCCGACGCCGCGCTCGACGAAAGTCACGGTCGAGCCGCGCGCGCCGGTGTCGAGCACCGGCACGTTCTGATAGAGATCGGCGACGAACTTCTTCGCCTTGTCCGCGGAGCCGAACTTCTTCTGCGCATAGCCCCAGGCGGCGAGATAGTTCCAGCGCGCGCCGCCCGAGGTCTTCGGGTTCGGCGTGATGACGCTGACGCCGGGTTTAATCAAATCGTCCCAATCCTTGATGCCTTTGGGATTGCCCTTGCGCACCAGGAACACGATGGTCGAGGTGTAGGGCGAGGCGTTGAGCGGCAGCCGCTTCTGCCAGTCGGCCGCGATCAGGCCCTTGCCCGCGATCGCATCGATGTCATAGGCGAGCGCCAGCGTGACGACATCGGCCTGCAATCCGTCGATCACCGAGCGCGCCTGCGAGCCGGAGCCGCCATGCGACTGCTTGATCTCGACGCTCTTGCTGGTTTCCTTCTGATAGGCCGCGGCGAACGCCTTGTTGAAATCGACATAGAGCTCGCGGGTCGGATCATACGACACGTTCAGCAGCGAATAGTCGGCCGCGAAGGCCGAGCTCGCCCACAACAGTCCCGCGACCAGCGGCAGGATACGACGGATCATTTCGCTCTCCATTCAACCTGAGAAATGTCAGGGAACACGCAAGACATAACTCACGGCGAAGTGGTCTTAAGTCAACGAAACCGGTTTTCTTTATTTTCGGCGGCGCAGCGCGCTTGTGCTACGAAGTTGCCGCACTGCGAAGGCTTTGTCGCGTCGCCAAATCGCGACGAAGGCTCATCGCGATCGAGCGCCCTGCTCCATACCCTATGACATCTTCATCGTATGGATGCCGCATTCCGTCTTGGCCCGGCCGCGCCAGCGGCCGTCGCGCGCATCCTCGCCGGCAGCGGACCGGCTGCTGCAAGGCATACACCCGACCGACTGATATCCCGATGCGACAAGTGGATGCGGCGGCAGCTTGCCGAGCGTGTAGATCGCCTCGATCTCCTCGCGCGAGACGTTGGCGAACGGATTGAATTTCAGCCTGACGCCGTCATCCTCGACAACCGGGATGTCGGCGCGGGCACCGCCCTGGAAACGCTTGCGGCCGTTGATCCAGCCGGCGAACGGCTTCAGCGCACGCGCCAGCGGCTCGACCTTGCGGATGCGGCAGCATGCGTCGGGATCGGTGAACCACAATTCGCGGTCCGGATCCTGGCGCGACAGCGCCTCCTCATCGGGCTTGATCGAACGCACGTCGGTGAGGCCGAGCGTTTCGACCAGCGTGTCACGATAAGCCAGCGTCTCCTCGAACAGCCAGCCGGTATCGAGAAACACCACCGGGATCGCCGGATCGACGTCCGCCATCACCTTGAGCAGCGCGGCGGACTCGGTGCCGAACGACGACACCAGCGCCACCTTCTCGCGGCCGAGCGTCTTGACCGCGGCTGCGATCACCTCGGCGGGTGATGCCGTGCGCAGCGCGCGATCGAGCGCATCGGCCGCTGGCAATGCGGCCGGCGCCACTGCGAGCTCTGGTGCGAGCGTGCTCACTGGCCGGCGCTCTCCGAGTGACGCAGCTGCATGCGGCGGTTGAGTGCGGTGACGCGGCCGTCGCCGGTCGGCTGGTAGAACACCGAATAGCGCTTCATAGTCGCGGCGAACGCGTCGGCGTCGGCGTCCTTCTTCACCTCGAAGGCGTCGAAGCCGGCGCGCGTCATGAACACGAACTGGTCGCGCAGGATCTGGCCGGTGGCGCGCAGTTCGCCGTCATAGCCGTAACGCTCGCGCAGCAGGCGCGCCTGGCTGTAGGCGCGGCCGTCGCGGAAGGTCGGAAACACCAGCGCGACCGAGGCCAGCCGATCGAGATGCGGCACGAGATCGTCGAGGTTACGGTTGTTCGGCCAGATCACCCCTAGCTTGCCGGGACGGCGCAGCAGCGCCTCCGGATCGGCGAGAAAACGCTCGGCGCTCACCAGCACCGCGCCGTCGCCCGGCAGCTCGGCGCCGTCGGCGACATGCACGAACAGATCGGTGGTGATTCTTCCCTGCTTAACGAGTGGCATAGACCCGCTCCCTGATAGGCTCGACGCCCAGACGCTTCACCGTATCGACGAACAATTCCTCGGGACGGTCGCGCAGCGCGAGATAGGCTTCGACAATGTCTTCGATCACGTCGGCGACTTCCGCATAGGGAACGGCCGGGCCGATCAGCGTGCCCAACTGCGCGTTCTCGTCCGCGCGGCCGCCGATCGTGATCTGGTAGAATTCCTCGCCGTTCTTCTCGACGCCGAGAATGCCGATGTGGCCGACATGGTGATGGCCGCAGGCATTGATGCAGCCGGAGATGTTGATGTGCAGCCGGCCGATCAGGTCGGCGGTGTCGTGGTTGGCGAAACGGCGCGTCAGCTCCTGCGCGATCGGGATCGAGCGCGCGTTGGCCAGCGAGCAGTAATCCAGCCCGGGGCAAGCGATGATGTCGGTGACGAGGTTGACGTTCGGCGTCGCGAGGCCGAGGCGGTCGAGCGCCTTGAACAGCTGCGGCAGGTCGCGCTTGGCGACGTGCGGCAGCGCCAGATTCTGCTCGTGGCCGACACGGATCTCGCCGAACGAATATTTGTCGGCGAGGTCGGCGACTGCGTCCATCTGCTCCGCGGTGGCGTCGCCCGGAGGGCCACCGACCGGCTTCAGCGACAGCGTCACGATCGAATAGCCCTGCACCTTGTGCGGCGCCACCGAGTTCTTGCGCCAGCGCTCGAACAGCGGATCATGCGCGGCCTGCTTCAGCTCGTCCGGCATGTGCGGCAGCTTCTCGTAAGGCGGATAGGAGAAGCGCGAGCGGACCTCCTCGATTGCGGCGTGATCGAGCGTCAGCCCGACATCGCCCATCGCCTTCCACTCCTCCTCGACTTCCTTGGCGAACTTCTCGATGCCGAGCTCGTGCACCAGGATCTTGATGCGCGCCTTGTAGATGTTGTCGCGGCGGCCGTACTGGTTGTAGACGCGCAGGATCGCCTCGACATAGCTCAGGATGTCGCGGCCGTGGACGAACGGCTTGATGGTCTTGGCGATGAACGGCGTGCGGCCGAGGCCGCCGCCGACCAGCACCTCGAAACCGGTCTCGCCGTCGGCGTTCTTGTGCAGCCGCAGCCCGATGTCGTGGATCTTGATCGCGGCACGATCGTGCTCGGATGCGGTGATCGCGATCTTGAACTTGCGCGGCAGGAACGAGAATTCCGGATGCAGCGTGGTGTGCTGGCGCAGGATCTCCGACCAGATGCGTGGATCCTCGATCTCGCCGGGCGCCACCCCTGCCCACTGGTCCGAGGTGACGTTGCGCATGTTGTTGCCGGAGGTCTGCATCGCGTGGATGCCGACTTCGGCGAGGTCGGCCAGCGCGTCGGGCAGCTCGGCGAGCTTGATCCAGTTGAACTGGATGTTCTGCCGCGTAGTGAAATGGCCGTAGCCGCGGTCGTAGCGGCGCGCGACATGGGCGAGCCGGCGCAGCTGCTTCGACGACAGCGTGCCGTAGGGGATCGCGACGCGGAACATGTAGGCGTGCAATTGCAGGTACACGCCGTTTTGCAAGCGCAGGATCTTGAATTCGTCCTCGGTGAGCTCGCCGGAAAGGCGGCGTTTCACCTGGTCGCGGAATTCCGAAACACGCTCGTTGATCAGCGTGCGGTCGAGTTCGTCATATGCATACATGATGGATGAGCCTTACGCCGGCACCTGGAGATCGATCGTGACGCCCTTGGCGCGGATATGTTCGCGAAGATTGCCCGGCTTGAGCTTGCCGCCGTCCTTGAGCTCGACCGGCGCGATGTAGGGGCCGACCGCGCCGACATCGTCGGCGGTGGCTTCGGCCAAGAGCGCGCGCGCGTCGTCGGAGGTGCTAACGACAGCGGAATCGGACAGTTCGGTGGACCAGCCTTGCTTGGCGGTTCGGTACACCACGGCACCATCCCAGGTGCGGTTGGCGGTCACCACCGAGGGGCCCGTGATCCTGATTTTCTTCTGTTCAAGCGGAGAGGTCATTCGGCAGCTTTCAGCAGTTCGGAGAACATCTGGTTGGAGAAGAGTTGGGTGACGTTGGACCGGCTCCACGGCGCGGAATGCGCGACCACATCGCCGATGATGAGAATGGCGGGACCGCCATCGACCTGTTTGACCAGTTCGGGCAGCCGCGCCAGCGTGCCGACCGCGGCCTTGGCATCCGGCCGCGTCACGCGCGCGAACACGCCGACCGGCGTCTCCGGCGAGCGGCCCGCGGCAAGCATGCCTTCGCGGATCGAGGGCGCCGCGGTCATGCCCATATAGACGACGACGGTCATCTTCTTGTCCGTCAGCACCGACCAGTCGACAACCTCGGCATCGCGCGCCTTGTGCGCGGTGAGGAAGGTGATGCGCAGCGCCTCGTGCCTGAAGGTCAACGGCACTTCGAATTGCGCGGCCGCGCCCAGACCGGCGGAGACGCCCGGAATGATGGAGTAGGCGACGCCGGCGTCGCGCAGCGCCTCGATCTCCTCGCCGCCGCGGCCAAAGATAAAGGGATCGCCGCCCTTCAGCCGCACCGCGCGCTGGCCCGACTGCGCGGCCTCGATCATCAGTGCATTGATGGCATCCTGGCCGATGCCGGGCTTGCCGACACGGCGGCCGACCGGGATCCGCGTCGCATCGCGCCGGATGCGGTCGAGAATTTCGGACGACACCAATTCGTCATAGAACACGACGTCGGCATCCTGCAGCGCGCGCAACGCTTTCACCGTGAGCAGATCCGGATCGCCGGGACCGGCGCCGACGAGCGTCACGTGACCGATGGCTTTGCCTTCCGCGCTCGCGCCGGCGAATGCGGCGGGATCGGTGATCGCGTTCAGCGCCTGCTCGGCCTCGTCCTTGCGGCCGGCCAGCACCAGCGCGCCGATCGGGCCGTCGACAATGCGCTCCCAGAAGCGGCGACGCAGCGGAAACTCCTCGATGCGGGCGTGGATCGATTTGCGGACGCCGCCGATGAAGCCGGCGAGATCGCCGATCCGCGCCGGCAGCACCGCCTCGATCTTCTCGCGGATGCGGCGCGCCACCACCGGCGACGTGCCGCCGGTGCCGACCGCGACCACGACATCGCCGCGATCGACGATCGCCGGCATGATGAAGGTGGAATGTACGAGGTCGTCCATCACGTTGACCGGCAGGCCGATCGCTTTGGCGCGCACCGACATCGCAACACCGATCTCGCCTGCGCCGGCACAGAGGACGGCGATGACATCGGAAAGATCGGCGGCGAGCGGATCGCCTTCGGCGCGCTCGATCCGCGCGGCGTCCTCCGCCGCAAGACCGGCAATGTCATGATCACCGTCGGTCGCGTACCAGCGCACCGCGGCGCCGGCGGCTGCGAGCAGCCGCAACTTGGCGCGCGCGAGGTCGCCCGCTCCAACGAGCAGCACCTTGCCGCTTTGCAGATCCAGAAACACCGGCAGATATCGCATCAGACACTCGCTTCCCCAACTTGGGGGTTGACTGAAATTATTTTCTATTTATCTCTCGATCAAGGCCAGCAAAGAGAAAATTATTTCTTCTCTATTGCAGCGCAACTTTAGAATTTTCAACTCCACAGGCCAAGGCCAAGAGATGCATCTTCTCGACAACGAATCCGGCGCCGCCAGGACGCGGTCCGCAGCGCTTAGCAATGCATCTTCCGTGCCGGGGATTCCCGCCAATCAGGCGCCTCCGTCGATGGATCATCTCGACGAGCTGGAGGCGCAGAGCATCTACATTCTGCGCGAAGCGTTCGCCCGGCTGAAAAAGCTCGCGTTGCTGTGGTCGCTCGGCAAGGATTCCAACGTGATGATCTGGCTGGCGCGCAAGGCGTTCTTCGGCCGCGTCCCGTTCCCGGCATTGCACGTCGACACCGGCAAGAAATTTCCGGAGATGTACGCGTTCCGCGACCGCTTCGGAAAGGAATGGGATCTCGACCTGCGCGTCGAGCCCTGCCCGCCGATCGACAGCGTCGACCCGACCCTGCCGCCGGCCGCGCGTTCTGCCGCGCGCAAGACCGAGGGGTTGAAGCTCGCGCTCAACAAGTTCGGCTTTGACGGATTGATCGCCGGCATCCGCCGCGACGAAGAGGCCACCCGCGCCAAGGAGCGCGTGTTCTCGCCGCGCGGCCTCGAGGGCGAATGGGACGTCCGCGACCAGCCGCCGGAGTTCTGGGACCAGTTCAACGCCTCGCCGCCGCAAGGCGCGCACTTGCGCATCCATCCGATCCTGCATTGGACCGAGGCCGACATCTGGGCCTACACCAAGCGCGAGAATATTCCGATCATCCCGCTCTATCTCGCCAAGGACGGCAAGCGCTACCGCTCGCTGGGTGATGCCGACATCACCTTCCCGGTCGCCTCCACCGCCTCCAACATCGACGAGATCCTCACCGAGCTCGACGGCACCAAGGTCCCGGAGCGCGCCGGCCGCGCGCTCGACCACGAGACCGAGGATGCGTTCGAGCGGCTGCGCGTCGCCGGCTATCTCTGATCAACACTTCAAGCAACACCAAGCTTCGTGCGAGCGTTCCGATGAACATGATCCTTCCCACTGCCTCGATCTCGGCAACGCCCAACGGCACGACGCGGCCGCAGGTGCGCATCGTCATCGTCGGCCATGTCGATCACGGCAAGTCGACGCTGGTCGGGCGCCTGCTGCATGAGACCGGCAGCCTGCCCGACGGCAAGCTGGAAATGCTGAAGGCGGTGAGCGCGCGGCGCGGCATGCCGTTCGAGTGGTCGTTCCTGCTCGATGCGCTGCAGACCGAGCGCGACCAGGGCATCACCATCGACACCACCCAGATCCGCTTCCGCACCCGCTCGCGCGACGTCGTGCTGATCGACGCGCCCGGCCACGCAGAGTTCTTGCGCAACATGATCACCGGCGCCTCGCAGGCCGACGGCGCGGTGCTGATCATCGATGCGCTGGAAGGCGTGCGCGACCAGACCAGGCGGCACGGCTATCTCCTGCATCTGCTCGGCGTGAAGCAGGTCGCGGTCGTGGTCAACAAGATGGACCGCGTCGAGTTCAGCGCCGACCGCTTCAAGGAGATCAGCGACGAGATTTCCGCGCATCTGATCGGCCTCGGCGTGACCCCCACAGCCGTGATCCCGATCTCGGCGCGCGACGGCGACGGCGTTGCCGAACGCACGCCGCGGATCGACTGGTACAAGGGCGCGACCGTGGTCGAGGCGCTCGATGCGCTCGAGCCGGCACGCCCGCTGGCCGAGCTGCCGCTGCGGCTGCCGGTGCAGGCGATCTACAAGTTCGACGACCGCCGCATCGTGGCGGGCCGCATCGAGTCCGGCAGCCTGAAGGCCGGCGACGAGATCGTGATCATGCCGACCGGCAAGATCGCGCGGATCAAGACCGTTGAGAGCTGGCCGGTGACGCCGGTGAACGCCCCACAGGGCGCCGGACGCTCGGTCGGCATCACGCTCGACCGCGAGCTATTCCTCGAGCGCGGCGACATCATCGGACATTCCGGGCAGAGCCCGCGCGACACCCGCCGCATCCGCGCCCGGATCTTCTGGCTGCATGACAAGCCGCTGACCAAGGGCGAGCAGATCCTGATCCGGCTCGGCACCAAGGAAAGCCGCGCCACCGTGGTCGCGATCGAGAAGGCGGTCGATCCCGGCGCGCTGTCCAACGAAGAGAACACCGCGATCGCGCGCAACCATGTCGGCGAGATCGACATCTCGCTGGCGCAGCCGGTTGCAACCGATCCCTACACCGACAATCCGCGCACCGGCCGCCTCGTGATCGAGGTCAACGGCCGTATCGCCGGCGGCGGTCTCGTGCTGTCGGTCGACGCCGGCCGGCCGGCGGTGCCGGTCGATATCGTGCCGGTGGAGTCCGCGCTGCGGCCGGACGAGCGCTCGGCGCGCTACCACCACAACGGCGCAGTGGTCTGGCTGACCGGCCTGCCCGGCTCGGGCAAGTCGACCCTGGCGCGGGCGCTGGAACGGCGCCTGTTCGGCAATGGCGGCTCGCCGATCCTGCTCGATGGCGACACGCTGCGTGCCGGGCTGAACGGCGATCTCGGCTTCTCGCCGCAGGACCGCGCCGAAAACATCCGCCGCCTCGCCGAAGTCGCGACCCATCTGGCGCGCAACGGCCATATCGCCATCGTCGCCGCGGTGTCGCCATCGACCGCCGACCGTGCGGCAGCTCGCCGCATCGCCGACAGCGCATTCCGCGAGATCTATGTCGCAACGCCTGCCGAGGTCTGCGAGACCCGCGATCCGAAGGGCCATTACGCCAAGGCGCGCTCCGGCGGATTGCCGTCTTTCACCGGCATCACCAATGACTACCAGCCGCCGACCGGCAACGAACTGACCATCGACACCTCGAACCGCTCGGTCAGCGATGCCACCGACGAGATCGAGCGGATGCTCGCCACGACTGGCATCCTGTTCGACGAACTGACCGACCTCGCGGCGAATATTTAGCTTCTCTTGCTGTCATCGCGCGGCTTGTTGTCCAGGCGATCCAGTATTCCAGAGACAGCAATTATCGAGCCGATAGGCCGCGGCGTACCGGATGCCCCGCTTGCAGCGGGGCAGACGGCGGTGTTGAGGCCTATTCGGCCGCGCGGCTTGCGGCCCCGTGCCGTACCATCCCCGGCGATTGCCCGGTGACACGCTTGAACGCGCGGCTGAACGCCGCCTGTGACGCATAGCCAAGCCGCTGCGCGATCACATCGATCGGCTGGCGTTCATGCTTGATCCACTGTGTCGCGAGACGCATGCGCAGCTCGGCAAGATAGCGCAGCGGCGATTGCCCGGTCATGGCCTGGAAGCGCTCGGCGAACAGCGAACGCGAGCAACCCGCCTCCGCCGCCAATTCAGCAACAGTCCAGTTGCGGCCGGGCGCGCGATGCAGCGCGCCGATCGCGCGGCCGAGACGCGGATCACGCAAGGCCTCGAACCAGCCCATGGCGTTGTCGCCGCCGCATTCGACCCAGCCACGCACGATCGACGCGGCGAGCACATCGGCGAGCCGCGCCATCACGCCGACGGAGCCGGCCCGCGGCGTGCAGGTCTCCCGCTCCATGGCCTTCAGCATCGGCTCGATTTCCGGCTGGCGCGCAAGCAACGTGTCGGCCCGCATCACCTCCGGCATCAGCGCGATCAGCGGGCGCATGCCGCCAAGATCGAAATTCATGCAGGCACTGAAGACCAGGACCGACTCGTCCTGCGGGCATCCTTCAGGGCAGGCCGATGTCACATCGACATTGCCGCACAGCGTCTCGGTCTCGAAACGCTCGACGTCGCAACTCGGCTCATCCGGGGCCGAGACAAGATCATGCGCGCCGCCGCGCGGCAGGAAAATCGCGTCACCGCATCCAAGGGGAAGCAGCGTCGCATCAGCGTAGCGCAGAAGTGCCGTGCCATGTGCAACGAAGTGGAATTGCGCGCGTCCGTACGGCGTTTCGAACCGAAACCCGAAGGGCGCCCGCGTCTCGATCCGACGGTAGTGAACGCCCTCAAGCCGCATGCCGAGCAGCAACTCGCTCACCAGATCGACGGCGGCGTCGGTCGTATCGGCGGCGGACGATCTGGACGAACGATCAAACATTAGAGTGTTTATGGCATAGATCGTCCAAAACCTCCAGCCTATGTCTGCGGCGGTGCAACATAGATGGAAGGTTCGGCCAATGGATCAAGAAGTGGACCCCGCTCTGGCGCACGCCGATGCCGTTGCGCTGATGCCGGGCGACGCCGCGCTCAAGGTTGGTGACAAGCCGGCCTCACCGGAAAGGCCCGCCTGGGGCGCCGTCGCGGCCATGATGCTGGGCGTCACCGCACTTCTGACGGCCGAGTTCCTGCCGTCCGGTCTGTTGACGCCGATGGCGCGCGATCTCGGTGTGAGTCCGGGCCTCGCCGGTCAGGCCGTGACCGCGACCTCGCTGGCCGGGCTGGTCGGAGCATTGTTCACGCCGACACTGACGCGCAGGTTCAATCGAAAGCCGGTGCTGCTCAGCTTTTCGATTCTCCTGGTGATCTCCAATCTGCTGGTGGCGCTGGCGCCGAGCATCACGTTCCTGCTGGCGGCGCGGATCGTGCTCGGCCTTGCCATCGGCGGGTTTTGGGCGATGGCGGCAGCGACGACGATCAGGCTGGTACCGCCGTCGCTGGTTGCCCGGGCCTTGTCGATCGTGATGAGCGGCATTCCCGCCGCGATGATCATTGCCGTTCCGCTCGGCAGCTATCTCGGCGAGGTGGCGAGCTGGCGCTCCGTGTTCCTGCTCGCGACGGCATTGGGCGCAGCGGTATTCGTCATCCAGGCACTTGCTCTGCCGCGTTTGGCTCCAAGGGGAGAAGCCGGGCTCGACACCCTGATCGACATCCTGACACGGCCGGGGATCGGCGCCGGCATCTTGGCGGCAACGTTGGTCTTCACCGGACACTTCGGCTATTTCGGCTATATCCGTCCATTCCTTGAGAGCGTGACGGGGCTGGGCGCCGCCGGAGTTGCGGCGACCTTGCTTGCCTTCGGCGTCGCCAACTACCTCGGCTCGTTCGCGAGCGGGCTGATGGCCGAGCGCAAACTCAAGCTCACGCTGATCGCGATGCCGCTGGCGATCAGCGTGATCGGTCTGTTGCTCTCGGTCTTTGGCAAGGACGTCATTCCAGCTCTGGTGCTGGTCGCACTCTGGGGATTTGCCTTCAGCGGCGTACCGGTCGCGACCACGACCTGGATCACCCGCATGGTGCCCGACGAGACCGAGAGCGGGACCGGACTGACCGTGGCCTCGATCTTCCTCGGCATCACCATGGGCGCGGCCGGCGGCGGGCTGGTGCTTGATCTGATGGGCGCAGCCGCTGTGTTCGTAGCGGGCGCAATTCCCCTGGTGCTCGCTGCATTGCTGATCGCCAGCAAGGTACGCACCGGGGCGCCCTGACGGGATTTCCGGGAGCGGACCCCGGCGTTTGGAAGATTCAGGGTGGCCGCCCGCGTGACGATGCAGCGTGGGGCCGGAAAGGGGGCCTTCTCAGAACCGGGACTTTAGGGCTAAAAGGGCCGTGAACGCGGCCCTTTGGCGCGTTTTTTGCTGATTTCTCTGGAAAACAGCTCCTAAACGCCCCATTTCTTTGAGAAAGCCCATCATGACTCGTGTCGATGCCCATGGATTGAAGATTGCCCCTGTCCTGTTCGATTTCATCGCCAAGGAGGCGACGCCGAAAACCGGGATCGCCCCGGATGCGTTCTGGGCCGGACTTGCCGCCATCATCCAGAAGCTCGGACCGAAGAACCGCGAGTTGCTCGCGGTCCGCGACACGCTGCAGGCCAAGATCGACGACTGGCATCGCGCCAACAGGGGCAAGGCGTTCGACATCAACGCCTACACCGCGTTCCTCAAGGACATCGGCTACCTGCTGCCCGAGCCCGCGACCCACAAGGTCGAGACATCAAATGTCGATGAGGAAATCGGCAAGATCTGCGGCCCGCAGCTGGTGGTGCCGCTCACCAACGCCCGCTACGCGCTGAACGCCGCCAACGCGCGCTGGGGTTCGCTGTACGACGCGTTCTACGGCACCGACGCGATCCCGCACGATCCGAGCGAGGCTGGCCGTGGCTACAACAAGGCCCGCGGCGACAAGGTGATCGCGAAGGCGAAGGCGTTCCTCGACGCCGCCGTGCCGCTTGCGACCGGAAGCCACACCGACGTCACCTCCTACGCCGTGATCGCGGGCAAGCTCTCGGTCAAGCTGAAGAGCGGCAACTCGACCGCGCTGAAGAACGCCGCCCAGTTCGCCGGCTATCAGGGCGACGCCGCTCAGCCTTCCGCGATCCTGCTCGTCAACAACGGCATGCATGTCGAGGTCAAGATCGACCGCAACAACGTGATCGGCAAGGATGACCCGGCCGGCGTCGCCGACATGATCCTGGAATCGGCGGTCTCCACCATTCTCGACATGGAGGACTCGGTCGCTGCCGTCGACGCCGAGGACAAGGTGCTGGTCTATCGCAACACGCTCGGCCTGATGAACGGCACGCTGTCGGCCGATTTCGAGAAGGGCGGCAAGACGCTGACCCGCTCGCTCAATGCCGACCGCGTCTACAAGAAGCCCGACGGCAGCGAGCTGAAGCTGCACGGCCGCAGCCTGCTGTTGATGCGCAATGTTGGCCACCACATGTTCACCGACGCCGTGCTCGACGCCAAGGGCGAGGAAATCCCGGAAGGCATCCTGGATGCCGCGGTCGCCGGCCTGCTCGCGATCCACGACCTCAAGGGCAATTCCAAGGTCAGGAACAGCCGCACCGGCTCGGCCTATATCGTCAAGCCGAAGATGCACGGGCCCGACGAGGTGACGCTGACCTGCGACCTGTTCGCCGAGGTGGAAAAGATGCTCGGCCTGCCGGAGAACACGCTGAAGGTCGGCATCATGGACGAGGAGCGCCGCACCACGGTCAACCTCAAGGCCTGCATCCAGCGCGCCTCCAAGCGCATCATGTTCATCAACACCGGCTTCCTCGACCGTACCGGCGACGAGATCCACACCTCGATGGAAGCGGGTCCGATGATCCGCAAGAACGACATGAAGGCCCAGCCGTGGATCAAGGCCTATGAGGATTGGAACGTCGACAACGGCCTGATCGACGGCCTGCCCGGCCATGCCCAGATCGGCAAGGGCATGTGGGCCGCCCCCGACAAGATGGCCGACATGCTGGTGCAGAAGATCGGCCATCCGCAGGCCGGTGCCACCACCGCCTGGGTGCCGTCGCCGACCGCGGCCACGCTGCACGCGCTGCACTATCACCAGGTCAATGTGATCGCCCGCCAGCAGGAGCTCGCCAAGGGTGGGCCGCGTGCCAAGCTCTCCGACATCCTCACCATTCCGGTGTCGCAGTCGAACTGGGCGCCCGACGATGTGAAGCAGGAGATCGACAACAACTGCCAGGGCATCCTGGGCTACGTCGTGCGCTGGATCGACCAGGGCGTCGGCTGCTCCAAGGTGCCCGACATCCACGATGTCGGCCTGATGGAGGACCGCGCCACGCTGCGCATCTCGAGCCAGCACCTCGCGAACTGGCTGCATCAGGGCGTCATCACCAAGGACCAGGTGATGGAGTCGCTGAAGCGCATGGCCGTCGTCGTCGACAAGCAGAACGCCGGCGATTCGCTCTACAAGCCGATGGCGCCCGCGTTCGATGGCACCGCCTTCAAGGCCGCCTGCGACCTGATCTTCGAGGGCCGCACGCAGCCGAACGGCTATACCGAATACATCCTCACCGCGCGCCGCCGCGAGGCCAAGGCCGCGGGCTGATCTGCAAGCGATCGCAACGACAAGCAAAAGCCCCGGCGATAAGCCGGGGCTTTTTTGTTGGCGCCGCAAGTAACGCCGGGAAGAGCCGGACGCGATCACCTGCCGTCGCAGGGCGCACTGCCAAATTATCGAAAACAACCCCATGCAAAGGTGCCGGCGGATACGGCGACTTGGCGGATACGGCGACTTGACTCGTCGGGCAAATCAGCTCTACATTTCCATTATCCCGAAATCGTGCAGACGCCCTCGCCGTGTCACCCCCCGCTCATGCATGCGCGGGTGACGACACCGAGAAGCTTGTTTGACAACTTGAATCACGACCGCCGCCATTGTCGTCCTTGCCTAGTGCGCAATTGCGCACCAGGCAGGGACGACGATGAGGATGGTCGCGCTTCGCTCCTCGCAATGACGGATCTAGAACACCGCCAGATACTTCAGCAGCGAGATGATGCCGATGATGATGACGACGGCGCGCGCGATCTGCTTGGCGCGGCCGTCGAGCGGCAGCATGTTGATGAGATAAAGAACGAGAATAACGACAAGGAAGGTGACGAGTACGCCGACGAGCATGCGGAGCCCCCTGATGGCATCGGTGAATGTGCTGTTCGCCCTTTGCTAACGTGCAGGAGGCAGGCCGGTTCCGCGCCAGGAACCCGAAGGCGGCCGCCCGCGTGTGATCGACGCTACTCGCGCGCCACCACCGCCGGCCGGCCATATTTGGCGCGGATGCGATCCGGCGCCGGCGTGAAGTTGAGCTGCGCGCCGCGCCGGTCCGGACGGCTCACCGACATCAGCCCGTCCTTGCCGGCGACGATGTCGCCCTTGCGCAAGGTCGGATCGTCCTCGATTTTCACCGCGGCGAGGCCGACAGAGTCCTTGCCGTTGCAGGTGCAGCCCGAGACCAGCTCGTCGCGATAGCGGAACGCGTTCGGCAGCTCGGAATACGGCTTGCCGTCTTCCGTCGCGGCGTTGTCGATATTGCCGCCATAGACCACTTCGGTCGCGCTCGCCGGACAGAAGCTGTTGCAGCTTTCCGCCTTGCTCTGGTTGCCGGTCGACGCAAGCGGGAAATAGCGGCCGTCGCAGGTCCGCACGCAATAGGCCTGGCCGACGTCATAGCGTGGACGGCGCTCGACCCGCGGCATCATAGGCGGCCCATCGTCGAACGGCATCCGAATCATCGGCGGGCGGCCATGCATGAAGCCGCCGAACAGTTGCGAGAAGAAATCTTGGGCTTGCGCCGCAGGCGCAAGGGACAGGCCAAGCACTGCCGCGGTCCCGAACGCCCACCGCCTGGAGTATCGCGTCACCATCACCGGCCCTCAGTACAACATCGATCGTCAGTACAACGAGGAAGCCGTCGGGATGTTCATCGCCTGACGCCCGGACGGCAGCGTCGCCGCCGCGGGGCGCGGCCGCGCCGCGGCCGGCCGGACCGAGATCTGCGTCGTGGTCGGGCCGATCTCGCGCGCGGCGAGGTGCGGCGCGTTCTTCGGCAGCACCACGACCCTGGTGCCGACATCGACCCGGCTGAACAGGTCGGAAACGTCTTCATTGGTCAGGCGGATACAGCCGGACGAGACGAACTTGCCGATCGTCGAGGGATCGTTGGTGCCGTGGATGCGGTATTCGCTGGAGCCGAGATACATCGCGCGCGCACCGAGCGGGTTGCCCGGGCCGCCGGCCATGAAGCGCGGCAGATAGGGCTGGCGCCTGATCATCTCGGCGGGCGGATGCCAGTCCGGCCATTCGGCCTTGCGGCTGACGGTCTGTGTGCCGGCCCAGGTGAAGCCCTCGCGGCCGACGCCGACGCCGTAGCGGATCGCCCGGCCGCCGCCGAGCACGTAATAGAGTGCGGTGTTGCCGGTATCGATGATGATGGTGCCGGGCGCCTCAGTCGTGTTGAGCGCGACGGTGGTCCGGCGCAGCCGCTCCGGCAGCGCGCCGTCCTCGCCGGCCCCACTCGAGGGGTCGTTCATCACCTCGTCGGCGGGAAATGCGCCCGACTGCGTCGACGCATAGCCGAGCGCGGAAGAACGGACCTGGGCGCTGGCCGACGTGGCGACAACAAACGGCGTCGCAAACAGGACGCTGGCGAAGGCAAAGGTGCGCGCGGCGCGCGACGCAAGCCGGCGGCTGGAAACAGACTGCTGTGTCATGTGCTGCCCCTGGACGGGATGCGCATCGTGGTGATGCGATGCCGGGCCAACGCGCATGGCCGCGAGTCGGTTCCGCCGCGAGTCGTCGCGAAGCCGCGATTGTCAACCCGTCACGTCTCACGAACGCGCGACGGAACTTTCCGAGGAGCGGACCGTTGTCATCGCGCCATTCGACGCGCGGGGCGACCACGCGGCGGGTTTGTTCGTCCTCACGCGGGAGGAGTTCGGTGCGCGCCTTTCCAAGTGAAGACCTGCTTGGCAAAGCGCCCGAAGGCACGCCAGTCCCCGACAGCAAGATCGAACTGCCGCCGGTTGTCAGCCGCGCCGAGGCCGTCGCTTTCGCATTGATGGCCCTGCTGGTTATTGTCATTGTCGCGGTGCTCTATTTCGCACGCGCCTTCTTCCTCCCGATTACCATGGCCTTCATCGTCGGCACCATGCTGTCGCCGGCGGCGAGCATGCTCGAGCGCTATCGGATTCCGCGCGCGCTCGGCGCGGTCGTCATCGTGATCGCGGTCGGCGCCGCCGTCAGCTTCATGGTCGGGCTGATTGCCTCGCCGGTGATGGAGTGGAGCTCGCGGCTGCCCGAGCTCGGCGCGATCCTGAAGGAGAAGCTGCACGTGTTCGACCGGCCGCTCGCGCTGTGGCAGGAATTGCAGACCATGGTCGGCGGCTCCGATACGCTGGCCACGCTCCAGCTGCCGAAATTCGAATGGGTGCAGCCGACGCTGGAATTCCTGTCGCCGACCTTCGCCGAATTCCTGCTGTTCATCGCGACCCTGATCCTGTTCATCGCAAGCTGGAAGGATCTGCGCCGCGCACTGGTGATGGCATTCAGCGAACGCACGGCGCGGCTGCGTACGCTGCGCATCCTCAACGAGGTCGAGACCCATCTCGGCAATTATCTTCTGATGGTGACCATGATCAATGTCGGCGTGGGCATCGTCACCGGCGCGATCTGCGCAGCAACGGGCATGCCAAATCCGGCTGGGCTCGGTGCGCTCGCCGCCACGCTGAACTTCGTTCCGATCATCGGGCCGATCGCGATGTTTGTCGTGCTGGTCGCGGTCGGCATCATCGCCTCGCCGACCATCGGCGCCGGGCTGATCGCGCCGGCCTGCTTTACCGTCGTGACCTTCATGGAAGGACATTTCGTCACGCCGACGATCGTCGGCCGCAGACTGTCGCTGAACGCGCTCGCAGTCTTCCTGGCGCTGGCGTTCTGGACCTGGCTATGGGGCCCGATGGGCGCCTTCCTGTCGTCGCCGCTCCTGATCGTGGCACTGATCGTCAAGGAGCATTTGATGCCGGTCAATTCGCCGCAGCTGCCGGAGGACTAGTGTCCCGAATCCGAAGTTCGCATCATTTGCCGTACCTTCGGAGCGAACTTCGGATTCGATAAGGACACTAGCAAACTTATGATTCTAGTGTGCTTTATGAATGCGAAGTTCGTGAAAGTGGCTGGCGCGAAATCGCACGAACTTCGCATTCAGCACACTAGCAAGGCGTTCTCGAGCGAAGCCGGCACCGTTTGAAAGCCCGGTTTCACGGCTGGAACCATGCACCGCGCGGCGCGTTTTTGCTCCAGCACGCAAGTTCTCCGGGAGCTTTTCGATGTCGAGCACGGACAGCGCATTTGGGATCAAGAACATGACGGACAAAGCGACCTACGAACGCCTTGAAAAGGATGTCACCGCCGTGAAGAACGATATCGCCGCCCTCACCGAACAGATCACCGACGCGCTGAACTCGTTTGCCAACAACGCGGGCAAGCAGGCCCGCCGCCGCTACAAGGATGCGCGCGCCAGTGCGGAAGATACACTCGACGACATGTCGGAGCGCGGCAGCGCGATGATGGGCGCGGCGCAGGATGCCGCATCCTCGATCGAGGAATCGCTGGAAGATATGATCACGCAGCGGCCGCTGGCGACGGTCGGCCTTGCGCTCGGTCTCGGCTTCCTGATCGGCGTCACCTGGCGCCGCTAGGCAATCTGCGGTCTCCGGGGGATGAGCCCCATGGTGGCGGTCACGCGGAAACCACCCCTCTGGATGCGATGGCGGCGCTGGCGCGCCGCCGCCGCGTTTGTCGACGCGCTCTTCAGGGCAAGGTTCGAGGCAAGATTCAGGACAAGATTCAGGGCAGGGCTGGTCGATGCTTCAGCGGCTGATCAATGACGTCAAGGATACCACCGGCAACGCGCTGCGGCTGACGTCGCTGGCCGCGGCCGCCGCGATCGCGCTGTTCATCACCATCGGCTTTCTGTGCGCGGCCGCCTTCGTCTACGTGCTGCAGCACTACGGGCCGGTGGAAGCGTGCCTCGCCGGCGCCGCGCTGTTCCTTGTCGTCACGCTGATCACCGCCAGCGTCTACATCGTGCGCAAGCGCGAGATGCGCCGCCGCGCCGAGAAGGCGGCAAAGGCCGCCGCGGCCAATGTGTTTGCCGATCCGGTGGTGGTCGCCACCGGCCTGCAGATCGTGCGGGCCATCGGGGCGAAGCGGCTCATCCCGATCCTGGCGATCGGTGGCCTCGCACTTGGCCTGATGGCAGGCCGCAGCGCTGCCAGCGGCGGCGAGGCGGACGAGGAGGAATAGCCTGCGTTGCCCGGTAAGGTGCAAACCGCAACTGAACATCAAGCCGGGCGATGACTCCGTCGACATTAGACGACTGTGCGCCCTTTTCAGGTCACGCAGCGGCCGGGCTGCAGCAGCTTGGCCACTTCGGTCAGCACGCTGACCACGGGCTCGCAGGCCACCTTGCGGGTGTCGCCGGGCCGTGCCCGAGCCGGCACCGCGGGGCGATGGCGCGCCTCTTCCTTGGCCACGGGGACGCGGACCAGCACCGACGTATCGGGAAGCCGCTCGACCTTCAGCGCAACGGTCCGGCTCGGCAGGCCGATGACCGGAACCGTGGAACGGTCGGTCTTGGCGGCGCGATTGACGGCGCTCTCCGGCGCCAGTGCGGTGGTGACCTGCTGGCGGCCGATGAGATCGTGGCCAGATGCCAGCTGGACGGCGCCAAGCGTCAGCCCAGCCGCCAGCGCAGCGAAAATTCCCATCTGAATCTTTGACATGGTGATGTCCCTCGCCCCATGGAAATTCGCTCGACGATCCCTTGGCGATCCCGGACACAACGCGAACGAAACCCGCGGGGTTCTCGCGTCCGGCCATCACTTAACCGTGTACGAAAATATTTTCGCTTGTGCGGAACGACTCAGGGGGTCTGCGAGTCTTTGGAAGAGCCGGTTATTCCCCCTGCCCCATTGACCGGCGACGTAGGGCGCGACCGTGGTGATGCCGGTCGCGCCCTGCTCTTTTCTGTGCCGCAAACGATGCGTCAGCCGGCCTGTCGCTCACCGGTCGCAATCGAACAATCTGAAACCAATGGCCCGGTCCTCCCACTCGCGAGGGGACCGTCCGCGTCAGGCATTGTCGTTCGATGGCATGTCCTGGGATCGAACAACCGTCACTTCACGGCAGGACGGGCAACGACCGACGTGAAACTTGATTCCGGTTGTCTGGTCGTCGACGAGCATCAATTCGCTCAAGGGCTCACCGCATTTGCAGGTGACCGTTTTCTGATCGGCAAAGTACATCTGACGTCCTCCATAAGCCTGGAGATTTCTCGTCTTCGGGGCGAGCTTGTTTGCGCCGTGCTCGCCCCCTCGCTTCCGCTCCTTCTCGGTCGATCAGATCCGGGCCATCCGGATTGGTGGGTGTGACTCCAAGCGCTTATTTCGAAGCGGATTTCGTCTTCCGTAACTCCGCGGCTTCGCGCGCCTGCCGTTCGGCCTTGAGGCGCTGGAAGTTGTCGTAGAACGCCTTCTCGTTGGCGCGATGCTCCTTCATCGCCTGCGATGCATCTTGCTGACGCTGCGCATCACGGTCCTTGCGCTGCTGGGGAGTAAGATTCATGCGACCTCCGACTAAGCTCTTGAATCAACGCTGGATTCAACGCATGAGGCCGGAAAAGGTTGCACCTTGGGAAGGAACTGGATCTATTTGCGCAGGCTCGCCCAGACGCCGCCGAGGATCAAAAGGCCGCCGACCAGATGGATCGGCTTCGGCGGCTCGCCGAGGATGATCCAGGACAGCAGCGCGCTCGCGATCGGTGCGACGTAGAGCACCAGCGAGCTCCGCACCGAGCCGAATCTCGCGCCGAGCCAGGCGAAGCCGGCATAGGCGATCAGGCCGGGCACGAGGCCGGCGAAGACATAGGCCTCGAACGCCCGGGTGTTGAACACCTCCGCGGGCGTCGCCCACATCTCCTGGAGCGCCGGCGGCAGCGAGCACAGCGCGCCGGCCGCCGAGAACAGGCTGACCCGAGCCAGCAGCGAGGCGCGCGGCGCGACGCGCGACTGCAGCAGCGTGTAGCCGGACCAGCCGAGCATCGCGCACACCACCAGGAGATCGCCCCAGGCCGCGCTCGATTGCGTCAGCGTTTCCAGATGACCGCCCGAGACGATCAGGAGCGCGCCGCCAAGCGCCAGCGCCGTGCCGAGCCATTGCAGCGGACCAATATGCTCGATGCCGAGCGCCGCCGAGATCAGCAGCACCATGATCGGCGACAGCGCGAAGATCAGCGCGATGTGGATCGCCGTGGTCGTGATGCCGGCGATGTAGACCGGGCCGCCGCACAGGAACATGCCGAGGAAGCCGGCGGCGAAGATCGGCCAGAGGTTCTGCGCCAGCGGGATCTTGCCGTCGCGGATCGCTGCGATCGCAAACGGCGCGAGGCCGATGGCGATGATGCTCCAGCGGAAGAAGGCCAGCGAAAACGGCGGCACCGAGCCGGCAAGCCCGCGCGCCAGAACCTGGTTGGAGGCCTGCCCGACCGCGACCAGGATGAAGCCGGTCAGCGCGACCGCGTCCTCCCAGCCTTTGGCGGGGCGGCTGACCTGCGCTTTCGGCAGCTCCGCATCCATGACACCGCCCCCTCAACCGGCGCGCGATCGGCTCACACGTCCGCTACTGCTCGGCCGCCTCGCGCTCCATGTCGCGGCCGGCGAGATCCTCGCCCTGCATGTCGGCGTATTCGCGCGCCATCTCGCGCATCAGGAATTTGGCGGGGACGTCGTGATAGCTGCCGTGGTCGTTGACATACTGCATGTAGGCGCGCCCTTCGCCGTCGAAGGGATGCAGCAGCGCGTCGGCGTGGCCGTCGAAATCGAGCGGCTTGACGCCGAGCTTGGCGCACAGCGTGTCGTTGAAGGTCGGCGTCGCCTTGCGCCAGGCGCCATCGACGAACACTTCGGTGAAGCCGTGCCAGGTGAACAGGTCCGAGCCCATGCTCTGGCGCAGCTTCTCGGTGGTGAGATGGTTGCGCACATCGGCGAAGCCGACACGCGCCGGGATGCCGTGGACCCGGCAGGCCGCGGCATAGAGCGCAGCCTTGCCGACGCAGTAGCCGTCGCCGGCGGCGAGCACGCTCGAGGCCCGGTAGCTCTCGGGCGAGCGCATGCTGACATAGGGGTTGTAGCGGATGCCGTCGCGCACCGCGGTGTAGAGCCGGCGCGCCTTGTCGCGCGCGTTGGCGTCGGACGGAACGGCGGCGCGGGCGAACGCCTCGACGGCGGGATGGTCGCTGTCGACATATTCGCCAGGGTCGGTGTAGAGGCGACTGATCGTTTCCGGGAGATGCTCGGTCATGGCGCAAGCTTAGCAAGCCATGTGGGCCGTTCAATGCAGCACGTGCAGCCCTGCCCCGCTCCGATTGAATCGAAACGGGGGCCTGGATTTCAGTTTTGACACGCGTTTTCTTCACGCGAACCGGTGCCCACGTCGCTCGAAAACACGCTAAAGCGCGATGAGATTAGGTTGAATCATCATCGCGTTTTAGCTCCTTGTTTGAGCATGATCTTCTCGGAAAACCGCTTCGCACTTTTCCGGATCATGCTTTAGTTCTTGAAGTGTTCGTCCAACTGCGGCGGCGGGTAGCTGCGCCGCCTCGCCTTGAAATATTCACGTGCGAAATGGATGCCGATCCCGATCAGGAACGGCGGCGCAAGCGCGGCGGCGATCATCAGCGCGGTGAGCGACTTCGGCGTCAGGATGTCCAGCACCATCGACGCCAGCAGCCACAGCGTGGCAGCAATCACCGCGACGTCGATATGCTTCATTCCCCGGTCTTTCTCTTGGTTCCTGGCTGCCATCCGGGTTCCATCCTACCGGCTGGTCCCGGACGCGCCAAGGATTCCGGGCGGCGGACGGTACCTCCCGCCCTTCACTTTCATGTTTGGAACGGCGCTTGCGCCGGCCACGTTGGTGCAGAAGTCCTGGATCCAGGATCAAATCTTGATCCGGATCCGCCGAGCACGGAGGCCGCGATGGGCAACTCCAGTGACATCCACAGCGGCGTCGACCATCCCGCCAGCCGGAACGGCGTCAACGATCCCGTCGACGGCGTCGATGTGAAGCGAACCTTCAACGACAACCAGACGCCGCACGAACGTGCGCAATGGGCCGCCGATGTGCGCGCCGACGCCACGCCGAAGCGTGGCGAGCCGTTCCTGCCCGAAGCGCTGCGACGGCCGCCGACCGCACCGCTCAATCCACGCACCGGCCGCCGCGCGACTGACTAGGCTGTGAACGCCCGCACCAGCAGCAGGCCGCCGAACAGCGCGAGAATCGAAAGCGCGACGGAGGCTGCCATGTAGGCGCCGGCCAACCATAGCTCGCCGCGCTGCATCAGCACGATCACATCGAGCGAGAAGGTCGAGAAGGTGGTGAAGCCGCCGCAAATGCCGACGGTGAGAAACACCCGCATCGCCTGGCTGGCATTCCAGCTCAGCGCGAACGCTTCCGCGAAGACGCCGATCAGGAATGAACCCACGATGTTGATCACCAGCGTGCCCCAGGGAAATTCCGCGCCGACCAGGCGCCCCGCGCCGATCGCCACCAGATAGCGCGCGACCGATCCCAGCGAACCGCCGATCGCGACCGCCGCCAACAACTGAACGTTCAATGCTCCACCTTTCCGGCTCGCCATTCGACAAAGCCCGCCACCAACCCAAGCACGAAGGTCGCCGCGACCAGCTCGCCCGGCGCGCCGACCAGCAGGGCGACGACACCGACGAGCCAGATCGACCCGACCAGCGACAATGCGATTGAGAGTGAACCAGGAAGACCCGTCATGCGCTGTCCCTTCTCATTCGCGGGACACGGCGGGTCGGCGGTGGCGCATGCTCCTACCGACGCTGTCGCGCCCGGTAGGAGTCATCAGCCTTGCGGCGGTTATCGGGGAACTCCATCCCCATCAACATGGGAATGGTAGGCGGGCGGAGCGGCGGGAGCAAGTGGGCCGTTCCGCCGTTTCGCTTCTCGACTCAGCCGGCCGTCGACAGCATCGCGTTCAATTCGACGGCTGTCCGCAGTTGCTCGATGCGCGCGACGATCTGCTCGCGTTCGGCACCGCGCGGCAATTGCGCGAGCCGGCTTTCAAGTCGCACGCGGTGTTCCTCGAGGCGCTGCTCGAATGTGTGGGGTTCAGATCGCTTCCGCTTTTGAATCGTCCTCTGCATTATCGACCTTTGGCGGTTGAAGACCGGGGCTGTTGGCCCAGCGGTCCAGTTGCTCGATGACTTTCGCGTGGCTCGGACGCCGCGGTTTCGGGGCTTCCGGCTCCTCGGATAGCTTGCGGGGAAGCTTGACGTGGTTGGTCATGGCATCTCTCCAGCAGCATAACGAGATGGGTGGTCGGACCGTTCCTTTATTTTTATCTAAACTATTGATTTCATTTGGAAAATTTACTCAATCAACGTTTTTAACTCAACCGATGGAACCCCACGCGAGTTTGGCGGTTTAGCAAATCACTCAACAAGCTAAGTTTGGGTGTTTTGCGATGAATGAGCTTCGCGCCGAACGGCTTCAGGTCATGCTGTCGCCAGAGGAGTTGGCAGCCCTCGACGATTTCCGCTTCAAGCACCGCATGCCGACCCGCGCCGCGGCGGTCCGCGAGTTGCTCAAGCTCGGTCTGGCCGGCGGTGGCACCGATGGGGCGGCAGGAGTGAAATCGAGCGATTACGGGGTATTCAACCGGGGGCCGGATGGACATATCCAGAGCGATGCCCCGCTAGAGGCGGAAGAGGATTGACGGCGCGTTGGCGCAGACGTGGCGGTTCAGCCTGCGGCGAACAGGTCGACAATCGCCTTCAGGATGCACACCACGAGGGCCGACGTGAACATCGCCGTGCCGAGATCTGCGAGATAAAGCAGTTGCGCCCTCTGCTCCGCATCAAGCCGCGCGATCGCCTTGCGCATGGCCAAGCTCCCTTTTCGGGAGAACGCGATGCACCGATGTCCGTTCCCTCGCCTGCATCAGGCTCGCTGCAGCGCCAGCGTCACGCCGCCGAGCGTCAGTGCCATGGCGCCGATCTCGCGCAGGCCCAGCGGCTCACCAAGAATGATCGCGGCCGACACCACGCCGATGACCGGCACCAGCAGCATGCCCGTTGACGCCGATGTCGGCGGCAGGCGGCGCAGCGTCTCAGCCGAACGCCGTCACACCACTAGGCAGAGAAAGCCCACCGTTCGATCGCGCTGCGTCGTATCCATGGGCGGCGCTTAGCAGGCGAACGCACGGGATTCCACATCGCTTCGCGTATGAGGGGCGTGTAGCGTATGCGGGGACGCGCGGCACGCTCCGTCAGGCGAAGGTGCCGATCGTGATCCGCGGCCAGCCGTCGTTTTTCCGAGCGGCGGCAAGCCTGGCCGTCCAGGCATCGATCAGGCTTGCGATGAGCAGGCGGCCGGTGCCGCGCATGTCGGGCAGTTTCATGGTCGGGGTGCCGAGCGTGAGCGCGACCACGCCGTGGGTCGCCGCCAGCAGCGCGGTCGCGAGCCGCTGCGGCAGGCCAGGCGCCGGCTCGGCGCCATGCGCCGCCAGAAATTCCCGCACCGAGATCACGAACAATTCGTAGCTGCGGCGCGCGATCTCGGTCTCGCCGAAATAGACGCCGTCGGGAAAACGGCGGTCCTCGGTCGTACCGGACATCGAGAACAGTGAGCGGAAGTGATCGGGATTGTCGGCCCAGTAATCGAGATAGGTTTCCATCACGCGCCGCAGCCGCAGATCGCTGTCGGCCGTCTCCGCGCGGACCCGCTCGAGGCGTTCGGCGACCGCCTCGAGATTCTGCTGCTTCACCGCGAGCAGCAGCAGCAGCTTGGTCGGGTAATATTTGAGAACGGTGCCCTTCGAGTAGCCGATCGCGTCGGCGATCTTCTGGATCGATACGGTCTCGAGCGTGCCGGCGGCGAACTCCTTGCGCGCGGTCTTAAGGATCAGCGCCTTCAGCGCCTCCTTGTCGGCCTCCTGGCGCGCCCTGCGCTGAAAGCGCCGTGCGTCTTTGGCTCGCTCCACGATCGACATCCCCATCTGCCTCGCGCCTGCATGCCGCGCACCCGCCCCGATGGCAACCCCGCCCTTGCAATATGCAAGTTAATTGACTACGGTCAATTAACTCATGACAAGACGGGAGGATCCGATGAGCAGCCAAGCGAGCTCCCTTGCAGGCGAAATGGCCCGCAGCGATTTCGATCCGTTCAGCGCGGCGACGCGGGCCGATCCCTACGGCACCTATGCGGAGCTGCGTGCCGCGGCGCCGGTCATCCGCCTGACCAGTTATGACATCTGGGCGGTGCCGCGCTTTGCCGAGGTCAAGACGATCTTTGGGGACCATGTCAATTTCAGCAACGCCGGCGGCGCGGGACTTGCGAACCACTTCAAGGAGAAGCCGTGGCGGCCGCCGAGCATCGTGCTGGAAGCCGATCCGCCGCTGCACACCCGAACCCGCGCGGTGCTGGCGCGGATCCTCTCGCCCGGTGCGATGCGGCGGCTTGCGGATGATTTCAAGTCAACGGCGACGCGGCTGATCGACGGGCTGGTCGAGCGCGGATCGTTTGACGCCATCAAGGACATCGCGGAGGTGTTTCCGGTCAGCGTGTTTCCCGACGCGCTCGGCATCGACCAGGAGGGGCGCGAGAACTTCCTGACCTATGGCGCAATGGTGTTCGCCGGCTTCGGGCCCGAGAACGACTATTTCCGCGATCTGATGCAGCAGGCGCCCCGCGTGCTGCCCTGGGTCGCGGCGCGCTGCCAGCGCGAGGCGCTGCGCCCGGGCAGCTTTGGCGCGCAGGTCTATGAGGCGGCCGACGCCGGCGAGATCAGCGCGGAGGAAGCACCATTGCTGGTGCGTTCGCTGCTCTCGGCCGGGCTCGACACCACGATCAGCGCGATCGGCATGGCGCTGTATACGCTTGCGCGCCATCCCGAGCAATGGTCGCTGGTTGCAGCCGATCCGTCGTTGTCGCGCGCGGCATTCGACGAGACGCTGCGCTTCGATTCACCGGCGCCATTCGTGTTCCGCACCACGCCGCATGACACCGAGATCGCCGGCGTCAGGATCGGCAAGCACGAGAAGGTGCTGCTGCTGCTCGCCTCCGCCAACCGCGACGAGACGCGCTGGGAGCATGCCGACCAATTCGACGTCAGACGGCGGCTCTCCGGACACATGGGCTTCGGCGTCGGCATCCACGGCTGCGTCGGGCAGATGGTGGCGCGGCTGGAAGCCGAGGCCGTGATCAAAGTCGGAGGCCAAGCGGTCTTAGGAAGACAACTATAACACTCAACTCCTTGGCTCACAGAACGACATGGCTACGATCCGACTTCACGATGCCGGTCCGCGTGACGCCGAAGTAACGTCGCTATCGAAGGCTTGAAAAAGACCGGCGTACCTTTCGGCACGCCGGTCTGGATTTTGCTCCCTTGCGTAAATTCAGATCATGCCGACGCCGCGCGCGGCGTGCGGTTGCGCGAGTTGCGCTGGAAGAACAGCGCCTGGCTCGCCACCGCCGACACCATCGCCGGCTGGAACGGCTTTGAGATCAGGAATGCCGGCTCCGGCCGCTCGCCGGTCAGGAAGCGCTCGGGATAGGCGGTGATGAACACCACCGGCACCTCGAAGGTCCGCAGCAACTCGTTCACGGCATCGAGGCCCGACGAGCCGTCGGCGAGCTGGATATCGGCGAGGATCAGGCCGGGCTTCTTGTTCTTGGCAAGCGCCACGGCGTCGGAATGCGTGCGGGCAACGCCGATGACGTTGTGACCGAGATTCTTCACCAGGCTCTCGAGGTCCATGGCGATGAAGGTCTCGTCCTCAATGATCAGGACGTCGGTGGCGATCTCGGCGGCCATCTCGCGGCCGGCGGCATCGGTGAGCTTGCGCGTCTCGGCGATATCGGTGCCGAGAATGTAGCCGACCTCCTCCTCCGAGAAGCCCTCGAGCGACAGCAGCAGGAAGGCCTGGCGAGGCAGCGGCGTGATGTTGGACAGCCGACGCTCCGGCGGCAGCGACAGCGTCGCCACGTCGGCATTTTCGTTGTTGTTCACCGACACCGAATTCCAGATCTGGGTGAACAGCCGAAACAGGCCGGCGCGCGGCCCGTGGGTCTGATCCAGCAACGATCCATCCTGCAACAGGGCCTCGAGCATGGCCCCGACATAGGCGTCCCCCGACGCCTGATTTCCGGTCAGTGCGCGAGCGTAACGGCGCAACAGCGGAAGGTGTTCGGCAACGATCTGCGATCGGGACATTCCCACTCCATCCTTGTTCGTGAGGCCTGGCGGCCTGAAACCCGTTGTCTGGGGGCGGCAGAATCCAGTTCTGGGACGACCCCGGTTCCCCTGCATCGCCGACTACGCGCGAAAGCCGAAAAAGTTCCACGAAATAGTTCCAGCATTCCGGAACTTTCTGCGCAACTTTGCATTAGCTCCAGACCGACGAGGCAACGCGGCCAGCCTCTTTTTTCGAGGAAACGACTTGGAAATCAGAGACTTAACTCCCGGGGAAGCGTGGATCACATCATGAAGGAAGTAAAGAAGCAGGGCGGTCTCAACGCCGAGATTCAATCGAGAATCGGCCACCAGCTTCGCGCCATGTACGATGACGTGGTGCGACAGGGCGTACCCGACCGCTTTGCGGAGCTGATCCGCAAACTCGACGGGCCGGAGGCTGCGGCGGCGGCCGTCGCCGGGGGCGATACCGACAAGAACAATGGAGGGGACTAATGCCTCTCACGAATGAACTTCGCGACGATATCCTTGCGTCGGTCCCGAGCCTGCGCGCGTTCGCGATCTCGCTGTCCGGTAATGGTGACCGCGCCGACGATCTGGTGCAGGAGACCCTGCTGCGCGCGATCGCCAACATCGACTCGTTCCAGCCCGGCTCGAACCTCCCCGCGTGGCTGTTCACCATCCTGCGCAACCTGTTTCGCTCCGACTACCGGAAGCGGCGCCGCGAGGTGGAGGATGCCGAGGGCAATTATGCCAAGACGCTGAAGAGCCAGCCTTCGCAGGCGGCGCATCTGGAATTCGAGGAATTCCGCGCCGCGCTTGAAAAGCTGCCGCAGGACCAGCGCGAGGCGCTGATTTTGGTCGGCGCGTCCGGCTTCTCCTACGAGGATGCCGCGGCAATCTGCGGCTGCGCGGTCGGCACCATCAAGAGCCGCGTCAACCGCGCGCGATCGAAGCTCTCCGCGCTGCTCTATGTCGACAGCGCCGAGGATTTCGGCCCCGACAACACCGTGCGTGCCGTGATCGGCGGCAATGGCGGCTAAGCGCGACCACGGCGATAAATGAGAAAAGGCGGCCCGCGGGCCGCCTTTTTTCATGTTGGCCTGCAAGGCCACGCTCAGCGCGCCGTCAGCTGGCCATCGCCTTGACGGACGCCGGCTTGAAGCCGTTTCTCAATTCGAGGATCTTGGCTGCGATTTCGGTCACCGGGACCGGGTGACTGAATAGGAAGCCCTGCGCCTCGTTGCAGCCTTCGGCCCGCATATGATCCAGCTGCTCGACGGTCTCGATGCCCTCCGCGATCGTGGTCATGCCCAGGCTTCTGCCGAGGCTGATGACGGCGCGGACGATCGACTTCGATCCATGCGTCGCGGTCGCATCGCGCACGAAGGATTTGTCGATCTTGAGCTTGTCGAACGGGAAGCTGCGCAGATAGCTCAGCGACGAATAGCCGGTGCCGAAATCATCCAGCGCGATGCGCACTCCCTGCGCCTTCAGCTTGTGCAGCGTTGCAAGCGTCTCGTTGCTGTTCGCGAGGAACACGGACTCGGTGATTTCAAGCTCCAGCCGGCGCGGCGACAATTTTGACGTCGCGAGCGCGCCGACGACGACGTCGGTGAAGTCGGCATCACGAAACTGGACCGCGGATACGTTAACCGCGAGCTTCATCTCGCTGGGCCAGGTCGTCGCCTGTTCGCAGGCGCGATCGAGCACCCATTCTCCCAGCGGGCCGATCAGGCCGATCTCTTCCGCGATCGGGATGAACTGGTCCGGCGGCACCAGCCCGCGCTTGGGGTGATGCCAGCGCAGCAGCGCCTCGAAGCCGCAGATGCGGTCGAGATGGAGATCGTAGAGCGGCTGGTAGAACAACGAGAACTCGTCCTTGACCATCGCCTCGCGAAGGTCGAGCTCGATCGCCCGACGTCGCTGCAGGCTGGCGTCCATCGCAGGCTCGAAGAAGCGCCAGGTGCCGCGGCCTTCCATCTTGGCGCGGTACAAGGCGACGTCGGCGTTCTTCAGCAGCTTCTCGCCGGTGGTGCCGTCGCCCGGCGACATCGAGATGCCGACGCTGCATCCGACGACGACGCGATGCCCGTTCAGCTCGTACGGCGCACCCACGCATTCCACGATGCGGCGCGCGAGGCGTTCGGCCTCGTCGCCGCCCTGGACGCCACACTGGATGACCGCGAACTCGTCGCCGCCCAAACGCGCGACGGTGTCGACCTCGCGGACGCAGGCGTTGAGCCGGTCCGCGACCGCGCACAGCAGTTCGTCGCCGACCGGATGCCCGAGCGTGTCGTTGACCTGCTTGAAATTATCGAGATCGAGGCAGAACACCGCGAAGCCGAGCCCGCGGCCGACCTGCGCAACCGCCAGCTCGATCCGCTCGGCCAACAACGTCCGGTTCGGCAGCTTGGTCAGGGCATCGTGCCGGGCCATGAACGCGATCTGCGATTCCGCCCGTTGCTGTTCGGTGACGTCCTCGCAGGTGACGAGCCAGCCGCCATCGGATGTCGGCCGTTGCGCGATCGCAATGATCCGTCCATCGCTGAGATGCTGCAGATAATTGCCGTCGTGCAGGGCCATCGAGCGCTCGCGCTCCGCCAGCAGGTCGGTGACGGTCCGCTCGCCGTGATTGCCCGCGGCGATGCTCAGGTCGAGCACCTCCTCCATGGTCATTCCGGGAACGACAAGCTCCGGCGATATATCGAAGATCTCGCAGAACCGGCGGTTGGCGACTTGCAGCCGCGCCTCGCTGTTATAGAGGCACAATCCTTGCGACATGTGCGTGAGCGCCGCGTCGAGCCGCAGATTGGTTTCATGCAGCTCGGCCTTCTGCTGCTTCAGCGCGGAGATGTCGCTGTAGACGAGGACGACGCCGCCCTCCTGCGTCTCGCTGCGGCTGACGCGCAGCCAGCGTCCATCCGCAAGCTGCGCCTCGCTCGCAAAGCCATCGATGTCACCGTCGGCAGGCGCCAGCCTGGCGGCATCGAGCGGATTCGACTGCAGGAGCTGCGGCGAGAGACGGATGAATTCACTCGCGCGCGAGTTGGCCAGCGCGACCTGGCCATCCGCGTCGAGCAGCACGACGCCCTCACGCGACGTTTCGAGCGCATCGGAAAGCCGTGCCTGCGCCGAGCGGCGTTGCGATACTTCTTGATTGACCATCCGCCGGATGTTGTCGCGCATCGTTTCCATTGCGGTCAGAAGCGTGCCAAGCTCGTCGGTCCCGCCCTTGGGGATGGTCGCGTCGAGGTCGCCGCCGGCGATGCTTCGCGCGGCCCGCGATGCGATCGCGACCGGCCCGATAATGCGGCGCGCCAGCAGCCACGAAAACAGCGCCGACAGAAACAGCGCGACGGTCAGCCCGGCCACGTTGAGCTGCAGGTCCCGCTTGATCGTCGAGAGCGCCTTTTGCCTGAACAGGAAGCCATCGCCGGCCGTATAATTGACGAGCAGCTCGACCTGCTGACTGACAATCTTGGAGTAGCGATCGACATCGCCGACCGTCGCACCCGGTGCGCGCGGATCGGCCGCCGCGCTGCCCTCCGTGGACGATCCGATCGCGCGCCGGTGCAGCGCCATCCAGGCGTCGGCGGCTTCCTGAACCTTAGCGGCGGCTTGCGCAGCGCGCGAGGATTGCGACCGATCGGCAGCAATCGCCAGGTCTTCCGAGAGCGTCTTCGCGAGCTTTTCAATCTGGCCATCGAGATTGGCGCGAATCTCCGGATCCGTGGTCAGCAGGCGTTGCGACGAGGCGACCCGCATCGCGGCGAAATCCGCACCGGCCGCGCGTGCATAGTTGATCGACATCAGGGATTCGTCGAACGTCTTGGCCACCAGATCGCCGGCATGGCGGATGCCGAGGATGGAGTACCCGCCGAGGGCGACCGCAACGGCGCTCATCGCAAGGCAAAAAATCAGAATCTGGCTGCGGATCGAACCCTTGGTCAGGGCAAGACGCGAAAGGCGGACGGTTGCGAACCGAAAGGCCGCACCGCTCTTTACCTTGAGGTTGCCAAATAGGCTGTCCATGCCCGCGTTTCGCCGTAGTGCTCGATACTCAAGCTACGCAGAAACGCGCAGCACTGCGGAAAATAACTGTCTGCTCAAAATTGCTTTAGTAGTGACTGGAACTCATGCTGAAATCGTTAAGATCAGCTGGCGATAATCACCCTTACAGGTGATCCGGGAGCCACATTTGCAGCCCGGGATAGCCGATATTTGGTGTTCGAGGTTCAGCGGGGGTCTCATGCAGTCAGGCTTGTTGCGCGCCTTGCGCCTGGGCCAGTTCGGCCGCCTGCCGTTTGCGGCGGCGATCGTCACTGGAGCGCTTATTGGAGCAGCTTTGGGCGCAGCCCCTTATGTCATTTCGCAGAAGGATCGTGAATTCAAACCCGCGCAGATCTCGATCAAGCGGGGTGAGGTTTTACGGTTCGTTAACGATGACGGCGAACTGCTGCATCACGCTTATTTGAGCACTGATACGTTCAGCTTCGACTCGGGTGACCAGCAGCCGGGCAGCAAGTTCGACGTCACCTTCTCGGTGCCCGGCGACTACACCGTGCTGTGCGGCATTCACCCGAAGATGAAGCTCGCCGTCCACGTCGCCAAATAGCCGCCCCAGGAGGCGGCGATCTACAGGACCGACGTCTTGAAGATCGCGGCGTGGCCGAAATAGTAGACGAACAAGGTCACCGACAGCGCGGCACAGAGCGCGACCGGGGCGAGCCACGGCGCACGACGGTCGCGCGACAACACCTTGTTGTCGGCGACAATCGCAAGCAGGACAGCGATGATCGCCGAGTGTCCGATCGTGTCGATCTTGCCGAATTCGAAGCACGCGCTGATGAACATCCCCGTCAGCACGGTGGCGGCGCAGCGCCGGATCAGCGGCGTCCAGATCAAGGCAAAGGCAAGCGTGAATTCCACCATGCCGGCGGCGCGCATGTAGAACTCGTTGTCGAAGCCCAGCGTCATCGCGGAATGCTCGATCAGCAGCGGGAAGCTCCACTCCGGATAGGCCCATTTTTCGACCGAGGCCCACATCAACGTCACCGCGGCGGCGTAGCGCATCACGTCGATCGGCCGGATTCCGAACAAATCCTTGTTCAGCCCAACCAGCGCAAAATAGGCGGCAACACCGAGAAAGATCGGGTAATCGGCGAGGTGAAAGACACCGTAGTCGCGTACACCGATCCCGAACAGGACCACCATCCCCGCCGCCGACAGCGGCAGCGTGCGTCGTGACAGCATCCCGGCAGCGATCGCAAGCTGCAACGCGCCGACATACGGCGACGTCGTCTTCAACTCGGGCGTCAGCAGGATGCCGCCCACGGCCCAGATCGAGATGAAGAAGAACCCGCACACGGCGCGCATCATCAATTCGGTGCGCAGCCGCAGCCCCTCGGTGACGCGGTCCATCACCCGGATCGTGGCGTCACCCAGCGAGGTGGGCTCGATCAGGCAACCCGCAAACAGCCAGAAGATGGCGACACCGAGCAGCAGTTCGAAATCCAGGCAAAGGACATTCTCGAGTCCGCGGGGCTGGCCGGCGACATCGTAGGCACAAAACCATTTGACATGTGCCTCGGCACTGCGCGCGGCGACGACACAAAACAGAACCGCTGCAAGGCACGTGGCGAAAAAGGAGCGCACCGCCGAGACGGTATCTCGCGCCCATCCACTAAACATTGAACCAACCGCCCACACACTTAAGGACTTGTTTAACTTATATCAAATTTTAAGCTTTGCGCCTGCCGGGACATCCCGTGGTTGCATCGTGGTTAATCGTGGCGGGCGAGCCCCCGGCCTGTCCCTTAGTGCAGTCTTTACAGCCGGTTGCCTCAAATTTTAGCTAATTCCGGCACGGGAGCTCAATTCAACTGTCGTAGTGAAATCCGGACAAATCGGATCGGGAGGCCGGTACAGTGTTCGGAGCGTTGAGCGTCGTAAGTATCGGGGTGGGGTCGGCCCTCGCCTATGTGACAAGATCGTCCGCTGCGCGCACAGCGACCCTCGAGACCTGCGCGGGCGCATTCGTGATCGTGGGGCTCGGCCTCCTGGGCGCGGCGCTGCCGCACCTGTCCTGAAACGAACCTCGTTCTGAACCGCGTTGAGCCGAGGTCAGCGGGGCAGTTTGGGGACGCCTGCCACCGGCGGGGCCGTCGCGGTCAGGGTTTGCAGGAAGGCGATGAGGTCGTTCTTCTCGTCTGCCGTCAGGGACAGCGGCTTGATGTCGGGCGATCGGCTCGGCCGATCGATCCCACCCTTGTTGTAAAGCTCGATGACATCTTCCAGCGTTGCCACCGATCCGTCGTGCATATAGGGCGCCCGGCGCGCGACGTCGCGCAATGTCGGCGTCTTGAACGCATATTTCAGCTTCGCCGAGGTCGGAAAGAAACGGCCGCGCCCGATGTCATGGCCCTTGGCGGTGCCGATATCCTGGAAGGATCCGTCGGAAAACGACGGGCCGCTGTGGCAAGCCGAGCAACGTGCCTTGCCGTTGAAAAGCTCAAAGCCGTGCTGGGCTGATTTGCTGATGGCGGTGTCGTCGCCCTTGATCCAACGGTCGAACGGAGCCTCGCCTGCGACGATGGAGCGCTCGAAGGTCGCCAATGACGCCTCGATCCTCGGCCGCGTGATCGCGCCGTCTCCGAATGCGTGGGCGAAGGCATCGACATAGCCGGGGATCGCCGAAAGTCGCGCAATCAATTCCGGCTCGGTCATGTTCAGGTTCGCCGGACTGAGGATCGGCCCGAACGCAACGGATTCCAGATCCCTGAACTTACCGTCCCATCCCAGCGGCTCGAAGAAGGCCACATCGATCAATGTCGGCGAGCGGATCGGCAGGCCCTTGGGATCCTCACCGATGGCGCGCGGAAGGCCATCGGCCCATGAAAGGGATGGCCTGTGGCAACTCGCGCAGGAGTGTGTCTTTGACCTCGACAGCAGCGGATCGAAGAACAGCAGTCGCCCAAGCGCGGATTTCGCCTCCGAATAGGGATTGCTGCTCGGGAACGGAACGACGTCCGGCCTCCGATAGCTGGCACGGATTGTCGCAGGGTCGCCGGGCGGCGCTGCCGGAGTCAAGGCAAGCGACAGCCCTACCGGCAAAACTGCCGCGAGCAAGGTCAGGCTGACCCAAAGCCTCATCGGGGTCCTCAGACGGTATCCTGCTCGGTATATGCCCAAGCATGTTCAACGAAGTTTTAACAATCGGTTGCGGTCTATTACTGATAGTGGGCATTGGTCACGATGACGCCGGCGCATGCTTGCGCGCGTGATTTCGATCAATCCGCGCGTCGATCCGATCACACAACCTGAGGCAGTTGCTACTTCTTCACCGGGCGCAGCGGCGCGGAGAACTGCTCGGTGCGGTCGCGCTCGGTCATGTCGACGACGGTGTCCATCGGCGCGGTCAGTTCATAGACATAGGAGACGTCGGTGAAATAGCGCTTCGCGGTGCCGCCGAGCGCCTCGGGCGCGACGCGGTCGAGCAGGATCAGGCCGAAATCACTGTCGGCTCGCCGCGTCGCCTGGCTGGTGTTGAACTCTTCCCAGCGGAAATGAAAGACCGAGTCCGCATCCTCGCCGACGACCTCCCAATTGGCGACGATGTGCGGGTGCTTGCCGACCAGCGACAGCCCTTCGTCGGAATGCGAGGCGAGCTCGAAGAACAGCAGCGACAGCGATTGGGCGGCGCGGGCGCTGACCGTGATGTCGGGACCGTTCACCGCGATCCGGTCGGCATGCGGGATCGCGCGCGATTCGAACAGGCCCTTCAGCTTGACGCCCTGCCACTGGCTCTCGCTGAGCAGCGTGACGACGTTCGACATCGCGTGGATGCGCCCGATCAAGAGCTCGCGCGCGACATCGATATCGGCGCCGTGCCGCAGCGTGCGGGTCACGATCGACTGGATCACCGCGAGGATGTTCTTGACGCGATGGTTGAGCTCGTCGATCACGGCGGTCAACCGGCGCTCGAATCCGATGCGGACCTCGATCTCGCGGCTGAGGCGCAAATTGTTATAGGCGACATAGCCGAACAGGCCGCAGATGATGCCGGTCAGCGCGAGGCCGATCGCCGCGACGATGGTCGCGGTCTGCTGCGCACGCACCGTGGCGTTGCTCTTGGCGTAATAGTCGAGCGACCAGTCACGGCCGCCGAACGTCACCGTGCGCACCATCGACGGCAGCGGGCCGTCCTGGCGCACCGCGCGCGAGGTGACGATGCCCTGCTCGTTGGCGGTGAACTCGTCGTTGGAGTCGCGCGGATCCTTCAACGCCACCGCGAATAGCGAGCTATCGTCGTTGGTCAGCATCAGCGACGACAGCTCATAGGAGAAGGTGATGAAGCCGGCCGGCTCGGATGCGCCCTCCTGGAACACCGGCGCGGCGAGCACGACCCCGACCGGGCCGTTCTGCCGCAACAGCGGCACCGGGTCGGAGGCCACAGGCTTGGCGTTGGCCATCGCCCGCGCCAGCATCGGGCCCACCACTGAGTGGCGGTCGAAGGCGCGGCCCGGAATGCTCAAGGTCTCCGGATTGCGCGGCTCGACGTCCATCAGCACGTTGATCGGCTTGTCGAGCGCCTTGAGGTCGAGCGCCTGGTCGTCGAAATCCCGGATCGTCGGATTGGTGAAGCCGTTGGCCTTCAGCTCGGCCTCCGCCGCGGCGAGCTCGTCCGGCTTGAGCCGCGCGATCCAGGCGGCGACGACGAAATCGGTCTTGAAGGCGTAGATCGCCGAGCGCAGCGGCTGCAGCATGTTGGCCTTCACCATCGACGGCGCCCGGAACAGCCCGGAGGCGACCCGCGCCAGCAGCTCGCGCTCGGTCAGGCGGTCCTGCACCAGGCTGGCATGGACGTCGATCGCCCGCGCCAGCGCGATGCCGTCGATCGCGAGCTCCTGATCGTGCACCCGATAGGCGGCAAGACCGGAGAGCAGAACTCCGATCAGCGCAATCAAGGCAACGATGAAGCCCAGTCGAACCACACGCTTACTCGGCAATCAGGGGGTGGCGAAAGGGGACGGAAGTCATCTGGCTTCTGCAAGGGCGGCGACAAATCAGGATGCGATGAAGGCCCGCCGCAAAGGAATATGGAATAGCAATCATCGGTCCGCAACAGGAGCCGGTCGGCAGCATTAACGACGACGCCACCCGGCGGTCTTTGGCGGCGCCAAAGGTTGCTAATCGGCAAAGTTGGAAATTGTTCCGGCGATTGCGCAGCTTTTTTGCGGCGGCCAGCGACATCCAGCCAAGTGCCTCACCGTCATCCTGCAGCGCGTCTCGAAGGATGAACGGCCCACCGGTGGCCGTTCATCCTTCGAGGCTCGCTCTGCTCGCGCCTCCAGCGATAAAGGCGAAGCCTTTGCGCGGGGATGACGGGATAAGGGTTCGCACCGCCACAATGATTAACGCCTAACCCGCCTTGACCTTGCCCTGCGACCGAAGGCCGCCCTTGGTCTCGATGAAGCTGATGATGCGATCGAGGCCGTCGCTCTTCTTCAGGTTGGTCATCACGAAGGGCCGCTCGCCGCGCATCCGCCTGGCGTCGGTGTCCATCTTCTCGAGTGACGCACCGACATGGGGTGCGAGATCGATCTTGTTGATCACCAGGAGGTCGGATCGCGTGATGCCGGGGCCGCCCTTGGAGGGGATCTTGTCGCCGGCGGCAACGTCGATGACGTAGATCGTCAGATCGGCCAATTCCGGCGAGAAGGTCGCCGCCAGATTGTCGCCGCCGGATTCGATCAGCACCAGATCGAGGTCGGGGAATTTTGCCCGCATGTCGGCAACCGCGGCGAGATTCATCGAAGCGTCCTCGCGGATCGCAGTATGCGGACAGCCGCCGGTCTCGACACCGGCGATGCGGTCCGGCGTCAGCGAACCGGAGCGCACCAGAAACTCGGCATCCCATTTGGTGTAGATGTCGTTGGTGATCGCGGCGATGTCGTAGCGCTCGCGCATCGACTTGCAGAGCAGGTCCATCAGCGCGGTCTTGCCGGAGCCGACCGGGCCGCCGACGCCGACACGAAGTGGGCCGTGGGAAGTGGGCATATCAACAAGTCCCTCTATTGTCGTCCCGGCGAAAGCCGGGACCCATACCGCGTGATCCCTCAACCGGGTCCAGTGGCCGACACCATCCGCAACAACCACCCCCTGTGGTTATGGGTCCCTGCTTTCGCAGGGACGACAGCGGAAGATGCATCATGACCGGAACAGCCTCGTGTATTGCGTCTCGTGACGCAGGCTTGCGAGATCGGCGCGAAAGGTCGCGCCGCCGAGATCGTCGAGCGAGGCCGCATTGGCCCGCGCCGCGGTCGCAGCAACGACCAGCTCGAGACCGGCCAACACGCGCTGACTGTCGGTCTGCCCGAGCGGGATCAGCCGGCTGCCCGCGGAAATCCAGTTCGAGGTCACTGCCTGCAGGAAGGCGTGCAGCGCCGGCGCAAGCCGAATGCCGTGTGCAGCGCTGACGATGCCGACCGCGACGGGGTAGACGACAGGGCCGTTGCAAGCCGCAATCATCGCGTCGAGGCCGGGCGAATTCCACGCGGCACGGGCGATCTCGATGAAGGCGCGCCCCTGCGTCGTGGTCTCGAGCTGCCGCTCGCGCGACGGCACGAAGGCCGCGGCAAGCTCGGCGACCTGCTCCAGCCCGGCATGATTGGGCTGCAACGCCGCACGAAAACTCTGCGCGAGAAACACAGCGTCGCAAAATCCGCTGCCGTCGGAAAGCATCGCGGCGAGCCAGCCGCGCAGCGACGCGGCATCCGTGATGTCGCCGGCCTCGACCGCCCATTCGATGCCGCTGGAATAGGCGAACGCCCCCACCGGAAAGGACGGCGACAGCCATGTCATCAGCCGGTACAGCGCGGCCGCCTCGTCCTCCGCCATCCCGCCGCGCAGCGCGGCGGGATCAGGCTCATTTGTGGTCATGAGCATGGGAGTGATCGTGGTGATGATGAGCTTGCTCGCAATGCTCATCATGATGATGGTCGTGATCATGGTCAGGCCCGTGATCATGGCCGTGGTGGTGACCGTGATCATGCGCATGGCTGTGGGCATGATCGTGCCCGGTGTGACCATGCGCGTGCGCGTCGGCATGCGCATGCTCGGCATAGGCGCCGCCCTCGGGATCGAACGGTGCCTCGATCTCGATGACACGGGCCCCTAACCCCTTCACCATCGCCTCGATCACGTGATCCCTGCGGATGCGCAATCCCTTCGGCATGATCTGCGTCGGCAGATGACGGTTGCCGAGATGCCAGGCGACCCGGATCAGATGATGCGGATCGCTGCCCCGGATTTCCACCAGCGGCTCGGGAGCTGCGACCACCTCGACGAGGCGGCCGTCCTCCAGCACCAGCGCATCGCCGCCGCGCAGCGCGACGGCGTTTTCGAGATCGAGCAGAAATTCGAGCCCGCGCGTCCCTGACATCACCATCCGCCGCCGATGCCGGTCGTCGAAATCTAGCACGACGGTATCGGCTGGCGCTTCCTTCCAGCGGTGCTGTCCCAGGACTTTGGTGGCGCGGATCATCGATGCCTCAGAGCTTCTCGACCTTGGCGTCGCTGATGATCTCGATCACCGTCGGCCCGGTCTTCATGTTAGCGGAATATTCGCGCCATACCTTCATGTGCGGCGCCCTGGCATGGCCGTTGAGATCCTCGCGGCTCTCCCAGCGCTCGACCACCACATAGAGGTTGGGATCGTTGACGCTGACATTGCCGTCATAGGAGATGCAACCCTTCTCCTTGCGGGTCTCGACCGTGCAGGCCTTGTGCCCCTTGATGAAGTCGTCCTTGTTCTCCGGCTTCATCGGCGTGGTGGCGATGACATAGATCATGGATTATCTCCCTTCTTTTTCTCGTTAGCGGACGTCGACCTTCTCGGGCGTGATCACCTCGATCTTCGGCGGCGCGGCCATGCATTTCACCGCGACCCGGCCGAACGTCTTCATGTGCTCGGCGGTGCGATGTGGCACCAGCGCCTCCGCGTTCTCCCACTGCTCGACGAACACCATCTTGCTGTGGTCGGTGACGCTCTCATGCAAATCGTAAGCGATGTTGCCGGGCTCCTTGCGGGTTTCCTTGATGCAGGCCGTCGCCGCAGCAATGAATTCGGCGCGGGTCTCGGGCTTGATGGTCAGCGTAGCAACGACGTAAATCACGGAAGTTCCTCCCGGTTTTCTGTTTTGGCTTGAGTCTTGTTTTGACGCGTTTTCTTTCCGCGAACCGGAAATCCACTTCGCTCGAAAACGCTCTGGTTACCGGGATGGGTTTTAGAACATAAAATAGCGCTGTGCCATGGGCAGCACCTCGGCCGGCGCGCAGGTCAGCAGCTCGCCGTCTGCGCGTACCTCATAGGTCTCCGGATCGACCTCGATCTCGGGCGTCGCGTCGTTGTGGATCATGCTCTTCTTGGAGATCTTGCCGCGGGTGTTCTGTACCGCGTAGAGCTTCTTGGCTATCCCGAGCTTGCGGGCAAGGCCGCCGGTGACCGCCGCCTTCGAGGTGAACACCACCGAGGACGCGGTGAGCGACTTGCCGAAGGCGGCGAACATCGGCTGGTAATGCACCGGCTGCGGCGTCGGGATCGAGGCGTTGGGGTCCCCCATCGGCGCCGCCACGATCGAGCCGCTCTTGATGATGCAGTCCGGCTTGACGCCGAAGAACGCCGGCGACCACAGCACGAGGTCGGCGAGCTTGCCCTTCTCGACCGAACCGATCAGCTTCGACACGCCGTGCGCGATCGCGGGGTTGATGGTGTATTTGGCGATGTAGCGCTTGACGCGGAAATTGTCGTTGTCGTTGCCCTTGTCCTGCGGCAGCGACCCACGTTGCTTCTTCATCTTGTCGGCGGTCTGCCAGGTGCGGATGATGACCTCGCCGAGCCGGCCCATCGCCTGCGAGTCCGACGACATCATCGAGAGCGCGCCGAGGTCGTGCAGGATGTCCTCGGCGGCGATGGTCTCCTTGCGGATCCGGCTCTCGGCGAAGGCAAGGTCTTCGGCGATCGACGGATCGAGGTGATGGCACACCATCAGCATGTCGAGATGCTCGTCGATGGTGTTGCGGGTGAACGGCCGGGTCGGATTGGTCGAGGACGGCAGCACGTTCTTCAGCCCGGCAATCTTGATGATATCCGGTGCATGGCCGCCGCCGGCGCCCTCGGTGTGGAAGGCATGGATGGTGCGGCCCTTGAACGCCTTCACCGTATCCTCGACGAAGCCGGATTCGTTCAGCGTGTCCGAATGCAGCATCACCTGGACGTCGTAGTCGTCGGCAACCGAGAGACAGGTGTCGATCGCCGACGGCGTGGTACCCCAGTCCTCATGCAGCTTCAGCGCGCAGGCGCCGCCCTTGATCATCTCGACCAGCGCCGCCGGACGCGAGGCGTTGCCCTTGCCGGAGATGCCGAGGTTGACCGGGAAGGCGTCGAACGACTGGATCATCCGCCCCATGTGCCAAGGGCCAGGCGTGCAGGTGGTGGCGAAGGTGCCGTGCGACGGACCGGTGCCGCCGCCGAGCATCGAGGTGACGCCAGACATCAGCGCGTGCTCGATCTGCTGCGGGCAGATGAAATGGATGTGGCTGTCGAAACCGCCGGCGGTGAGGATCTTGCCCTCGCCCGCGATCACGTCGGTACCGGGACCGATCACGATGGTGACGTTGGGCTGGATGTCGGGATTGCCGGCCTTGCCGATCGCCGCGATCATGCCCTCCTTGATCGCGACGTCGGCCTTCACGATTCCCCAGTGATCGACGATCAGCGCGTTGGTGATGACAGTATCCGCGGCGCCTTGCGCGTTGGTCACCTGCGACTGCCCCATGCCGTCGCGGATCACCTTGCCGCCGCCGAACTTCACCTCCTCGCCATAGGTGGTGAGATCCTTCTCGACCTCGATGATCAGATCGGTGTCGGCAAGCCTAACCCTGTCGCCGGTGGTCGGGCCGAACATGTCGGCATACACGGAACGCTTGATCTTCACGGACATGTCAGCCCCCAGTTTCAGTCAGCGCGGCCTTGGCACGCGCAATCGTGTCGTCGAAAATGCGGTCGAGCCGCGGATTGATGCCCCGGCAACCGGCAACGACCTTGTCGGCCCAGGCCGCATAGTCGGCGAGATCATCGCGCTCGTCCTTGCTCGGATGCGGCACGATCCGCGCGCCGATATTGCTGATCTTGTCGGCGATCTTGATCAGCTTTGCACCGGGAGATTTGTGCGGAGCATCCTCGATCTGCTTTTGCCGGCGGGCAGGCTTTGGCAGGCTCATGTCATCGGTGCACTCGACAACGAGATCGGCAACGCGCGCGCTGAACTTCTGCGCGAGCTCCTCGCGCGTGGTCTCGGTGTCCTCGATGGTGTCGTGCAGCCAGCCGGCAGCCACCAGTTCGGCATCGGTGCCGTTAGTGACCTGCGCGAGCAGATTCGCGACCTCGGCGAGATGGTTGATGTAAGGCTCACTCCCCCGCCCCTTGCGCGCCATCCCGTTATGACGGTGCGCGGCAAGCTCGGCAGCTTCGGAGACCATGCGGACAGCGGGAAGCATGGCGCTACAGCTTCCCCTTCACCTCGGCGCGAAAGCCGTAGATCACGCGCTTGCCGGCGAGTGCGACGAGCTGGACGTCGCGGGTCTGGCCGGGTTCGAAGCGGACGGCGGTGCCGGCGGCGATGTCGAGGCGCATGCCGCGGGCTTTCTTGCGGTCGAATTTCAGCGCCGGGTTGGTCTCGAAGAAGTGGTAATGCGAGCCGACCTGGATCGGACGATCGCCGGTGTTGGCGACCGAGAGCGTCACGGTCTTGCGGCCGGCATTGAGCTCGATCTCGCCGTCCTTGATGAAGAGTTCGCCGGGGATCATTCGTCTCTCCTGTCATTCCGGGGCACGCGAAGCGTGAATCCGGAATCTCGATCAACAATCTCTGGATTCCGGGTTCTGCCTTCGGCCGCCCCGGAATGACGCTCGTGGCTATCGGATCGGCTCGTGCACGGTGACGAGCTTGGTGCCGTCGGGGAATGTCGCCTCGACCTGGATGTCGTGGATCATCTCCGGGATGCCATCCATCACCTGCGCGCGGGTCAGGACCTTGGCGCCGGCCTGCATCAGCTCGGCGACGGTGCGGCCGTCGCGCGCGCCCTCGACGATGAAGTCGGTGATCAACGCGACGGCTTCGGGATGGTTCAGCTTGACGCCGCGCTCGAGCCGGCGCCGCGCCACCGTGGCCGCCATCGAAACCAGGAGCTTGTCCTTTTCGCGGGGAGACAAATTCATGCGAGCACTCTGAAAGCGTTGAAAGGATTAGTTGAGCCAAAGCCGCGGCAGCGGGACAGTGGAGGCGCGGCCGAGCACCGTCATCATGTCAGCGCGCAGCCGGGCCGCATCTTGGGCACAGAAGCGGGCCATTGCAAAGCCATTCCAGGCGGAGATGCCGACCTCGCCGCCGAAGCTTTCCGACGCCTCGCGGATGCGCTCGACCAAGGCTTCGTCACCCGGCACGATCAGCGCCGTGCCGATCGCGCAGCCGCCGCCCGCGATCGCGGGTCGCGCGAGCTTCTCGCCGATCTCGCCGTCGAGCCTGACGGTCTCGGCGAACACCAGCTTGCCGCCACGGCGCATCCGCCAGCGGTCGACGAACTCGCCGTGGCGCATGGTCTCGCCCATCGCGGCGCGGCCGAACACCACGATCTCGCAGAGCAGGAGCGAGGCACCCTCGGCAAGGTCGATGTCGAAGCCGCGGTGAATGCGGGCACGGTCGAACAGGATGGTTTCCTGCGGCAGCCAGGCGAGATGCGCGCCTGCGGCAACGGTCAGCGCGATGTCGAGCCGTGCCGCCGCTGCCGGTGCACGGTAGACTTTCTCAGCCGCCGCGGTGGTCAGCGTCAAACGCGCGCCCTCGCCGGCCGCGACCGCGATCTCGAAGCGATCCCCGCCGGCAATGCCGCCGGCGGTGTTGACGAACATGGCCGAGAGACCGTCGTCCTCCGGCGATGGGAAGCGGACGCGCAGCGAGCCGGACTCATGCAGGTCGCCGCGGCGGGTGGCGCCGTCTTTCAGATGCACGCCGAACCGGACCGCACCCTGGGCGCGGTTTGCCGCAAACGTCGCCGCTGCCGCGCCTGCGATCCCGGTCCGCATTCCCCCGACGCTCCCTTCGCGCGCCACGACAGGCGGCGTCACATCCTGTTCACAGCGCCATCTGGCGGCTGATCTCGGCGGGATCGAGGCTTGCGCGGTCGCAGGCATATTTCACCGCACCCCGGTCCATCACGGCAAAACTGTCGCCGAGTTCGCAGGCAAAGTCGAGATATTGTTCGACCAGCACGATGGCGATGTTGCCGAGATTGCGCAGATAGGAGATGGCGCGGCCGATATCCTTGATGATCGAGGGCTGGATGCCCTCGGTCGGCTCGTCGAGCAGCAGGAGCTTTGGCCGCATCACCAGCGCGCGGCCGATCGCAAGCTGCTGCTGCTGGCCGCCGGAAAGGTCGCCGCCGCGGCGGCCCAGCATGGTCTCCAACACCGGAAACAGCGAGAACACGTCGTTGGGAATGTTGCGGTCTTCGCGCTTGAGCGGACCGAAGCCGGTCTTGAGGTTCTCTTCCACCGTCAGCAGCGGAAAGATCTCGCGGCCCTGCGGCACGAAGCCGATGCCGCGCCGCGACCGCTCATAGGGCTTTAGCGCGGTGATGTCCTTGCCGTCGAAATTGATCGTGCCGGAAGCGATCGGATACTGGCCGACCATGGCGCGGAGCAGCGAAGTCTTGCCGACGCCGTTGCGGCCGAGCACACAGGTGACCTTGCCCGGCTCGGCGGTCAGCGACACGCCGCGCAGCGCCTGCGCCGCACCGTAATAGAGATTGATGTTGTCGATCTTCAGCATCGCGCTAGCGCCCCAGATACACTTCGACCACCCGCTCGTTCGACGACACCTGGTCGATCGAACCTTCGGCGAGCACCGAGCCCTCATGCAGGCAGGTCACCTTGACGCCGAGCTCGCGCACGAAGGTCATGTCATGCTCGACCACCATGATGGTGTGATTCCTGTTGATCTCCTTCAGGAGCTCCGCGGTCAGATGGGTCTCGACATCGGTCATGCCGGCGACCGGCTCGTCGACCAGCAGCACCTTCGGGTCCTGCGCCAGCAACATGCCGATCTCGAGCCACTGCTTCTGGCCGTGCGACAGGCTGCCGGCGAGGCGGTTGCGCGCATCGGTCAGGCGGATGGTCTCGAGCACCTTGTCGATGCGCTCGGACTCGGCCTTGCTGCCGCGCCAGAACAGCGTGCCGCGCACGGAATGATCGACATTGAGCGCGAGCAGGAGATTGTCCTGCACGGTCTGGCTCTCGAACACCGTCGGCTTCTGGAATTTGCGGCCGATGCCGAGCTCGGCGATACGGGTCTCGTCGAGGCGGGTCAGGTCGACGGTGCCGTCGAACAGCACGGTGCCCTCGTCCGGCTTGGTCTTGCCGGTGATGATGTCCATCATCGTGGTCTTGCCGGCGCCGTTCGGGCCGATGATGGCCCGCATCTCGCCGGGTTCGAGCGCCAGCGACAGATTGTTGATGGCGTGGAAGCCGTCGAACGAGACATGCACGCCGTCGAGGTAGAGCATGGCCGAGGTGGCGCGGGTGTCCATGACGTTCATCTGCCTACTCCGCCGGGTTCGGTGCGCCGATGCCGTCTTCGCGCGCGGCACTCTCGGCGTCGGGTGAGTTGCGCCGCGCTTTCAGCGGCTCCCACCAGGCGTTGAAGGTACCGACGATGCCCTTGGGCAACAGCAGCGTGACCAGGATGAACAGCGCGCCCAGCATGAACAGCCAGTACGGTGCAAGCGGCCCCGAGGTGAAGAACGTCTTGGCATAGTTGACGACGACGGCGCCGAGCGCCGCGCCGATCAGCGTGCCGCGGCCGCCGACCGCGACCCAGATCACCGCCTCGATCGAGTTGGCGGGCGCGAACTCGCTCGGATTGATGATGCCGACCTGCGGCACGTACAGCGCACCGGCGACGCCGGCCATGCAGGCCGACAGCGTGAACACGAACAGCTTGTAGGATTCGACACGATAGCCAAGGAAACGGGTCCGGCTTTCGGCGTCACGCACTGCGATCAGGACCTTGCCGAGCTTCGAGGTCACGATCGCGCGGCAGATCAGGAACGCGATGATCAGCGCAAGGCAGCTCAGCAGGAACAGCGCCGCGCGGGTGCCTTCGGCCTGCACGTTGAAGCCGATGATGTCCTTGAAGTCGGTCAGCCCGTTATTGCCGCCGAAGCCGAAATCGTTGCGGAAGAACGCCAGCAGCAGCGCATAGGTCATCGCCTGCGTGATGATCGACAAATACACGCCGGTGACGCGCGAGCGGAAGGCGAGCCAGCCGAAGCAGAAGGCGAGCAGACCCGGCACCAGCAGCACCATCAGTGCGGCGAACCAGAACTGGTCGAAGCCGTACCAGTACCAGGGCAGCTTGCTCCAGTTCAGGAACACCATGAAGTCGGGCAGGATCGGATTGCCGTAGACGCCGCGGCTGCCGATCTGGCGCATCAGGTACATCCCCATCGCGTAGCCGCCCAGCGCGAAGAACGCACCGTGGCCGAGCGAGAGGATGCCGCAATAGCCCCAGATCAGATCGATCGAGAGCGCGAGGATGGCGTAGCAGACATATTTGCCCCACAGCGCGACCAGATAGGTCGGCACCTGGAACATCGAGCCCTGCGGCAGCAGCAGGTTCGATAGCGGGATCAGCACGCCGATCGCGGCGACGATCAGGACGAACGCGGTCGCCGCGCGGTCGAGCGAACGGGTGAGGATGTGCGGCGTCATGCTTCCACCGCCCGACCCTTGAGCGCGAACAGGCCGCGCGGCCGCTTCTGGATGAACAGGATGATCAGCACCAGGATCGCGATCTTGCCGAGCACCGCGCCCGCGACAGGCTCGAGGAACTTGTTGGCGATGCCGAGCGTGAAGGCGCCGACCAGCGTGCCCCAGAGATTGCCGACGCCGCCGAACACCACGACCATGAAGCTGTCGATGATGTAGCTCTGGCCGAGATTCGGGCTGACATTGTCGATCTGCGACAGCGCCACGCCGGCAATGCCGGCGATCCCCGAGCCGAGGCCGAAGGTCAGCGCGTCGACGCGCGAGGTGGCGATCCCCATCGAGGCCGCCATGCGGCGGTTCTGGGTCACCGCGCGCATCTCCAGGCCAAGCGCGGTGTAGCGCAGCATCGCCAGCAGGATGGCAAACACCGCGAGCGTGAAGCAGAGGATCCACAGCCGGTTATAGGTGATGGTGATCTGGCCGAGCTCAAAGGCACCGCTCATCCAGGAGGGGTTGCCGACCTCGCGGTTGGTCGGGCCGAACGCGGTGCGCACCGCCTGCTGCAACACCAGCGACAGGCCCCAGGTCGCGAGCAGCGTCTCCAGCGGACGGCCATAGAGGAAGCGGATGATGGTGCGCTCGATCACGACACCGATTAAGCCGGCGACCAGGAAGGCGAGCGGCACCGCGATCAGCAGCGAATAGTCGAACAGCGCAGGATAGCGGCTGCGGATCACCTCCTGCACCACGAAGGTGGTGTAGGCCCCGAGCATCACCATCTCGCCATGCGCCATGTTGATGACGCCCATCACGCCGAAGGTGATGGCAAGCCCGATCGCGGCGAGCAGCAGCACCGAGCCGAGCGACAGGCCGTACCAGGCATTCTGCACCATCGACCACATCGCCAGATTGCTCTGGATCGAGGACACCGCGCTTGCGGCCGCGTTGGCGACCAGCGGCGGCTGGTCGGCGCCGAGGCCGGTGAGCAGCGCCAGCGCCTCCTGATCGCCGCGCGCCTTGACCACGGCGACGGCGTCGAGCTTGTCGCTGTCGGATGCGTCCGACTTGAACAGGATGATGGCGGCGCGCGCCTCGGCGAAGGCCTGCTTGACCGACTTGACGTTCTCCTTGGCGAGCGCAGCCTCCACCGTCGGCAGCAAATTCTCCTCGTGGCTCTTGAACACCGACTGCGCGGCGGCGAGGCGTTTGGCCGGATCCGGCGACAGCAGCGTCAGGCCGCCGAGCGCAGCCTCCACGGTGCGGCGCAGGCGGTTGTTGAGGCGGACGGCGGCGGCGTTGTCGGGCAGCTTGTCGACGGCAGCACCCGTGGCGGCGTCGACAATCTTGCCGTCGGTCCGCGTGATGAAGACCTTCTTGCTGTCGGGATCGGCCGAGAGCCGGCCGTCCTGCAGCGCGCTGATGATGGGCGAGGCCAGCGCATTGCCCGACGCGGCGACCTCACCGATCGCAGCCTCGGTGTCGGAGAACTCGTCATTGGCGAATTTGGCGACCGAATCCTCGAACGGACCAGCCAGCGCCGGCACAGCAAGGCAGCTCAGCAGCAGGATCGAGAGAAACAGCGCACGAAAACGATCAATACAATTGGCGAACACGTCAGTACCCCGGCAGGAGTGTGAGGAGAAGGCGGCGAGCTGTGCCGCCTTCTCCAGGTTCTTGGATGGTTGTGTTGTGTCGTCGATCAGGTCAGGAGCTCAGGAGCCCTGTTGTCAGGAGCCCTATTGTCAGGAGCCCTGGCCGCCGCACTTGTTGGTCTTGGTGTTGAAGTTGCCGCACTTCTTGCCGACCCAATCGCCGATCAGGTCCTTGGAGCCCTCGAGCTCCTTCGACCAGGCGTCGCCGGCCACCAGGCCCGGGGTCTTCCAGACCACGTCGAACTGGCCGTTGCCCTTGATCTCGCCGATGAACACCGGCTTGGTGATGTGGTGGTTCGGCAGCATCTGCGACACGCCGCCGGTCAGGTTCGGCGCCTCGATGCCGGGAAGCGCATCGATCACCTTGTCCGGATCGGTCGACTTCACCTTCTCGACCGCCTTCACCCACATGTTGAAGCCGATGTAGTGCGCTTCCATCGGATCGTTGGTCACGCGCTTCGGGTTCTTGGTGTAGGCCTGCCACTCCTTGATGAACTTCTCGTTCGCCGGGGTCTTGATCGACTCGAAGTAGTTCCAGGCGGCGAGATGGCCGAGCAGCGGCTTGGTGTCGATGCCGGCGAGCTCTTCCTCGCCGACCGAGAACGCGACCACCGGGATCTCGGTCGCCTTGATACCCTGGTTGCCGAGTTCCTTGTAGAACGGAACGTTGGCGTCGCCGTTGATGGTGGAGACCACCGCGGTCTTCTTGCCGGCCGAGCCGAACTTCTTGATGTCGGCCACGATCGTCTGCCAGTCGGAGTGACCGAACGGCGTGTAGTTGATCATGATGTCGTCCTGGGCGACGCCCTTCGACTTCAGATAGGCTTCCAGGATCTTGTTGGTGGTGCGCGGATAGACGTAGTCGGTGCCGGCCAGCACCCAGCGCTTCACCTTCTCTTCCTTCATCAGATAGTCGACCGCCGGGATCGCCTGCTGGTTCGGCGCCGCGCCGGTGTAGAACACGTTGCGCTCGGACTCCTCGCCCTCATACTGTACCGGGTAGAACAGGATGTTGTTCAGCTCCTTGAACACCGGGAGCACGGATTTACGCGACACCGAGGTCCAGCAGCCGAACACGACCGCGACCTTGTCCTTGGTGATCAACTCGCGGGCCTTTTCGGCGAACAGCGGCCAGTTCGAGGCGGGGTCGACCACGACGGGCTCGAGCTTCTTGCCGAGCACGCCGCCCTTCTTGTTCTGCTCGTCGATCAGGAAAAGGATCGTGTCCTTCAGCGTGGTTTCGCTGATGGCCATGGTGCCCGACAGCGAGTGAAGGATGCCAACCTTGATGGTGTCGTCGGCCGCTTGCGCGGGCGCGAGGGACGAGGACGCAGCCAGACCCAAAACCAGGCCGGCCGTCGCCGCGAGCGCGCGGCGGCGGGTCATCGTCGTTATTTTGTGAGAAAGCTGAGTAAGCATGAAATGTCGTCTCCCTGACGCAGGCGTGGAACGCTGCGAACGGCCGCTTGGCCGCCTGCGGTTAATGGAATCGCAAGAACTGTGCCACGGTGCGCGGGCACCGTAAGCCGATGAACCGGCTGGATAATTTCATCGGTTCCGGGCAAATACGGAAGCCGACTGCTCAATCATTGAGCCGCCAACTTGACTGCCGAAAGAGCAATCAGATTATTCTGTAGGCAAAATCGCCGCCTTGGCTAAATTTCCGGCATCGATTTGTGACAGTTTGCGCGATGGTTCAGCGAACTCCGGGCACCAAAGACGGCAATCTCATCTTGAAACCGCCCAGTTCCTGGTCCATATCCTCGCCATGCCCGCGAGAGTCGCGGTGCCTTCGCGAGCTGCGTGTTCAAGCTGCCCCAAGCGGCTTCTGGCTCGCCTTTCAGCTAACCCAGCTTGACGCCCCAGACACGCGGGTGTCCCCGAATGCCTTCACACGCTTCCGGCCGATATGGGCCGGGACGACGACGGCTTTTATGGAAAGAACCACCTTTTGACCTCCTTTCAGGATTTCGGCCTCGCCGATCCCATCGCCCGCGCGCTCCGAGAAGAAAATTATCTCACGCCGACCCCCATCCAGGCCCAGACCATCCCGCTAGCCCTTGCCGGCCGCGACGTCGTCGGCATCGCCCAGACCGGCACCGGCAAGACCGCCTCCTTCGCGCTGCCAATCCTGCACCGGCTGCTGGAGAACCGCGTCCGCCCGCAGCCCAAGAGCTGCCGCGTGCTGGTGCTCTCGCCGACCCGTGAACTGTCCGGCCAGATCCTCGACAGTTTCAACACCTATGGCCGCCACATCCGGCTGTCCTCGACGCTCGCCATCGGCGGCGTGCCGATGGGCCGCCAGGTCCGTTCCCTGATGCAGGGCGTCGAGGTGCTGGTCGCCACCCCCGGCCGCCTGCTCGATCTCGTGCAGAGCAACGGGCTGAAGCTCAACCAGGTCGAGTTCCTGGTGCTCGATGAAGCCGACCGCATGCTCGACATGGGGTTCATCAACGACATCCGGAAAATCGTCGCCAAGCTGCCGATCCGGCGCCAGACGCTGTTCTTCTCGGCCACCATGCCCAAGGACATCGCCGAGCTCGCCGAGGCGATGCTGCGCGACCCGGCCCGCGTGGCGGTGACGCCGGTGGCCTCGACGGTGGATCGCATCGCCCAGCGCGCGATCCAGGTCGATTTCGCGGCCAAGCCGACGGTTCTCGCCCAGTTGCTGAAGCAGGAGCCGGTCAACCGCGCCCTGGTCTTCACCCGCACCAAGCACGGCGCCGACAAGGTGGTGAAAAGCCTTGCCAAGGCCGGCATCGAGGCCAATGCGATCCACGGCAACAAGTCGCAGAACCACCGCGAGCGCACGCTGGCGGCGTTCCGTTCCGGCGAGATCCGCACGCTGGTGGCGACCGATATCGCCGCCCGCGGCATCGACGTCGACGGCGTCAGCCACGTGGTGAATTTCGACCTGCCCAATATCCCGGAGACCTACGTCCACCGCATCGGCCGCACGGCGCGCGCCGGCGCCGACGGCGTCGCGATCTCGCTGATCGCCGGTGCCGAGGAGATGGGCTATCTGCGCGATATCGAGCGGCTGATCCGGATTACCGTGCCGCGGGAAGACCGCCGCACGCAAGGCAGCTCCTCTGGCGGCCGCGAGGCCGCCGCGCCGGCGCAGGCCACCCACCCGCACCGGGGCGGCCGCTCTGCGCCCCGTGCGCATAATGTCCGTGGGAATGAGGCCGCTCCGGGCGCAAAAGGCCCTCGCCGCCGCCGCCGTCGAGGTGGTAATAATGGCGCGCCGCAGACGAGCCGGGGCGAGTCGCCGCGTCCGTCGCAGGCCGGCAACAGCGAAGGCATTCAGGGCGTCGCCTTCTTGCATCGCGAGAGCCGGCCGAATCCGCAATCCAACCGCAACAACCGACCGAAGCACTAGCCGTCGCTCGATCTGGAGAAACATATGGCTAAGGAAGAGCTGATCCAGTTCGAAGGACTGGTGACCGAAATCCTCCCCGACGCTCGTTACCGGGTGCAACTCGATGCCGGGCACGAGATCGTCGCCTACACCGCCGGCAAGATGAAGAAAAACCGCATCAAGACGCTGGCCGGCGACCGCGTTACGATCGAAATGTCGCCCTACGATCTCGAAAAGGGGCGCCTGATCTTCCGGCACAAGGACGAACGTCCGAGCGGCGCGCCCGGCGGCCCGCCGCGGGGCGGAGCCCAGCGCGGCGGCCAGTTCCGCCGCCGATAAGCGGGGTGTTGCAACCGCTGCGGGCATGACGTCCTGATGTCCTGCGCACAATTGGCCGGCGGCTGCGCCGGCCAAAAAATCGCGCACGTCAGGATTGTTTTCAGGATTGTTTTGAAGCCTTCTATCGAATAATATCCTACCCATCGATTTTCGGCCGGACGACATTAGCCAATACCGGTACAGCCGGTTCAGACGCTGACGACCCTTCCAAAAATTCGATCTCACCACCCCGCCGATCAGCGGGTCTTGAACTTGTATATCTGAGAAGGGACTACCCACGTGAGCATGGGAACCGTGAAGTGGTTTAACGCGACCAAGGGCTACGGCTTCATCCAGCCGGATGAAGGCGGGAACGACGTGTTCGTGCACATCAGTGCAGTCGAGCGCGCCGGCCTTGGCACTCTGCGTGAAGGCCAGAAGATCTCCTACGAGATCGTGGCTGACCGCCGTTCCGGCAAATCCTCGGCCGACAATCTGCGCGCCGCCGGATAAGCCGATTTCCCGGGAGCGCGAAGCTCCAGGAAATTGTCGCTAAAGCATCAAGGGCCGCACCTTCGGGTGCGGCCCTTTTTGTCCGGATTGCCAACCGGCGTCCGCGTCGTTCGAAAGCTCTAATAGGTCGAGCAGGTCGTCGGCATGGTGGCGGACGTCGGGGCGTAGAACACGCAAACCGACTGCCGCGGCCTTGTGAAGGCGACATCGGTGAGATTGATGCCGCTCTTGGCCATCACATAGCCGACCGTCGGAACGTATTTGTAGCTGACTTCGCTGAAGATCAGATAGGTGCCCGCAACCAGCAGCGCCGCCGGAACGACGCTGGTCACGACATCACCCTGGCTGCGGCTCGAGGCCGTCAATGTGGCCTGCGTGGCGCCCGTGGCCATCACCCCCGCCTTGCTCCACTGGATCCGCGCGACCTTCGAGGCATCGACGTAGATCTCCGACAACGTGACCTTGGTCGGCGTCGGATCGTACGGCGTCATGATGCCGACGCTGGCACTGAAGAAGTTCTGCAGGTCGGCATCCACCACCTGCGTCGACTGCGAGGTCAGGTCCGACGCGGCGCGCGCCATAAGCGTGACCTTGCGGTCGACCGCGACACCGGATGAAAACTCGACGGTGCCGAAGAACAGCACCAGCATCAGCGGCAGGACGAAAGCGAACTCGACGGCGGCAAGGCCCCGGCGGTCATTGCACAGGGCCACGACGGAGCGCAGCAAGGCCGCTGCCTGGGTTTTCATGACGTTGCTCATGAGCATGTCGCCCCGGCAGTCCCGGATGGCTCATTCTTGAATGTCGCGGTCGCGGTCAGCAGCCGCTTGCCATTGGCGAGGTTGGCGACATTGAAGCCAAGCTTGGTGACGAACAGCGGCCACTGATAGAACAGCCGGACCACCACGACGTCGCCGTCCTTGCCGGGACACCATTTCATGGCCGGAATGAATGCGTTGTTGGAATCGATTGGAGGCGCGATGTTGACGCTGCTGAAGCCCGTCGCCGCGGGGTAGCTGCGCACGTCGACCGATATGCCATTGGCGCAATCGAACAGCGGGTTGACCTGGCCGCAGACGTAGTTCTTGAACTGCTGCTGGGTATAGCTTGCGCCCTGCGCCTGACCGGTCATGATCATGCGCGCAGAATCCTGCGTCACCGTCTCCAGCACCTGGCTCGCGAAGAAGATCATCGCCACTTCGATGATCGCAAACAGCAGTCCGAAAAACAGCGGCGCGACCATCGCGAATTCGACCGCGGTCGCGCCACGGCGGTTTCTGCGAAAGCGATGGAGGAGGCGCGTGAAAGAATGAGCGGGTAGCGGCATCAACGACCCCGGATCAACATGGCGGCAACAACTACCCAAGACTCATTGTCGAAGTATTTCGCCGGATCGAGACAGGGCCACCCGATCCGTCAGGCCTTTCTTAACCATGTCGGATGAACCGCCTGCGGCAGGCGGCTGCCCCGGCGTGCGAAGCGCCGGCGCGGACACGCGCTAGTTCTGCGGCTTCGCGGCCGCGCCCGAGCCGGAGGCCTGGCTGTTGAGCGAGCCTGCCTGGTCCATGGTCGACTTGAAGTAGGTCTCGCCGTCGCCGAGGGTGATGCGACGCTGGCAGACCGGCATGCAGCTGTAGGTCTCGCGATCGACGCCGCGATAGACGGTGACAAGCTGGTCGGTCGGACCTTCGACCTGGATCTGGCGATCCACCAGCACCTGGCCGGTGCGGTCGAGTGCGATGAAGTTGGTCGCGCCGTAGCCCTTGCCGGTCACGACGACAACGCCGCCATTCTGCAGGGTGACGTCGGCGATCAGCGGGTTGCCGACCACGATGGTGGAAATGCCGCCGGGCAGCTTGACGAGCTTGGCCTGATCGACATTGACCGCAATCCGGTCCGGATCCGGCGCGGCCGTTGCGAATGCGGGCCACAGCAGAACGGCTGCGGCCAGCGAGATGAATCCAATGCGCGCGACGGCGCCAATACGCTGGAATTGAAACGACATACCTTACCCCGGGACGTTAACAAGCCGGCAAAAGCGATACGCAGCGGACCGGCGCCCGACGCAGGCAAATCTGACGGCAATTCATTTAAGAAGAGCAAAAATCGACCGCTGAATTGCGCGGATGTCACGACTTCTGGAACGGATCGACCAACGGCCCGGTGATCCCGCGGAAAAACGTCCCGGCGGGGACCGCCGCCTAGCCAGCACCACGCACATGCACCACCACGCGATCGTCGGCGTAGAGGCGCTGCCATCCATCGATGTGATCGAGAAACTTGGAGGCGGGCGTTGCCGGATCGAGCATCACCGCATCGATCCTGTAGGTCTTGAGCAGGTCGAGGAAGCCGTTGACGTCCTTGAGCTGGAGCGCACGATAATAGGCCATCTCGAATTTCTCGCCGTAAAGCTCGGCACGGCCGTCGACGAACACCGGCACCTGGCGCCAGATCAGATAGCCGCCGAACTGCAGATCATTGAGCACGCGCTGCACGTTGTGCGCCTTCAGCGCGTCGACGGCGGCAGCGGGCGAATGGATCGTCGGCGGCGACATGTCCCGACGCGCCGCGATGAACCAGGTCGCGGCGCAGAGCACGGCGATCAGCATCACGGCCGGCGTGGCCTTCAGCCGGACCACGCTTGCGGCACGCAGGCCGAACTGGGTTGCCACCGGCGTCAGCACAGCCAGCGGCAACAGCAGGGCGAAGAGCTCGAGATTCCTGACATGGGATAGCGCCATGTGCAGCAGGCCCAGCGCCAGGGCGATCCGCGGCAGCGGCAGCTTCACCCCGCAATAGAGCGCCCCGCCGATCAGGCCGAGAATGGCCAGCTCGAACGCATCGACGTGGCTGAAACTCGCCGGCATCCACTCCGTGATGAGATGCAGCAGTTCACCGAGGCTGAGAATCTTCAGCGAGGCGAGGATCGTCCCCCAGCCATAGGGCGTCACGCTGCACGCGGCCAGCGCGCCGAAGCCGAATGCGGCCCAGCGCAGCGCCAGCGGCAATCTTTGCGCCGGCGCGGCGTTCCACAGCGCATCGAGCGCGAAGGCGCCGGCCAGCACCAGGCCAAACAGAAAGCCGCCATGCAGATTGGCCCAGAGCGCGATCAGCGGCAGCAGCCAGAACGAGGGGGCCTCGCGGCGTTCGCTGGCGACCATCAGGCCGTTCGCCCAGACCATCATGATCGGCAGCGCAAGCAAATGCGGACGGGCCAGCAGATGCCCGCAGGTCAACACTAGCGCCGCCAGCGCGATCAGGCTCGCATGGATTGCCGGCAGCGCACGGCCGAGGATGGCGGTGAGCAGCGCGAAGGTGGCGGCACCGCAGGCCGCGGCCAGCACCGCAGGCCCGGTCCACCCGGCAAGGTCGTAGGCCTTCGCGAACAGGACCTGCGCCAGCCACGACGACGACACCCAAGGCTCACCCGCTTTGGTGAAGGAATAGATATCGACCGACGGCAATGCGCGGTGGTCGAGGATCCACCGGCCGACGGCAATCTGCCAGTAGGTGTCGGAATCGGCGAGCAGCCTGTCGCCGACGACCAGCAGCAACGCATAGACGCCGCACGCCATCCAGAACCAGGCCGGGACTTCGGCGAACACCGAGGCCCGCGCCTGTGGGACGGTTGCGGTCTCAGCACTCATGCGCGCGCAGTCCGGTCAATGACGGAACGGATAGGCCAGCTGTCCGCCGATTTCGGCCGGCACGCCCTCCTCGGCGTCGACGCCGTAATCATCCGGAAGCTTGCCTTCGGGCATGCGGAATGTCCCGAACAGAATGTCCCAGAGCGGAAACGTGCCGGCGAAATTGGTGTCGCCACCCTCCTCGAGCGCGGTGTGATGCCAGCGATGGAACACCGGCGTGGCGATCACATATTTGAACGGGCCGAGCGTCCAGTTCAGGTTGGCGTGCACGAAGGCGGAATGGAATGTGGTGAAGGGACCGACCCACAGCATGATGTTCGGCGAGATGCCGGCCATCAACAGGATCACGTCGACCGAAATCGTGCCGATCAGCAGATTGACGGGATGGAAGCGCGCCGCCGAGATCCATTCGAGATCCTCGGAGGAATGATGAATGGCGTGGTACTTCCAGAATCCGCCGCCGTGAAACATCCGGTGCAGCCAGTACAGCATGAAGTCGGAAGCGACCAGGAAGATGATCGATTGCAGCCAGAGCGGCAGCTGCGCCAGCGGGCCGTGTCCGTTCTCGTAGAACGAGATCAGCTCGTCGGCACCGTGCACATCGAACACCGCGGCCGCGCCCACCACCAGCAGCCCGATCCGCAGCACGCGGGCGAATACCGGCACGAAGAACCAGTAGCAGATGTCCGTGACCAGCTCGCGCTTCTGCCACCACGGCTTGCCGGGATTGCAGGCCCAGAAGTGGGTCAGCACCGTGAAGAACAGCGCGAGGCCGATCGTGATCGGCACCACCCTCATCATCGTCTGGCCGAGCATCTCGATGACTTCGATCGGGAGGGTGGACATGGCAGCCTCATACTACGGAAGCCCCATGGGTATAGATGTGCGCTTAAGGAGCCGTGAATAGGCGCCGGATGTCTGGTCGCAGCAACAATCCGCAATTTTCGCGGACCGTTTAATGCCAAATTTACTGTGCGCAACATCAGCGGGTTCCCGCAGAGTTTATGCGATCAAATTAACTGCGCCGAAATCGTCCAACACTAGGGTGCCGCAATGGTCACGGTGCTGAGAACGCCGGCGAGACCAAATCTAGTTCGACCAGCCACGTGTACACAGGAGTGATTTTATGAAGAACCTCGTTTCGCGCTTCGTGAAGGACGAATCGGGCGCGACCGCCATCGAGTACGGCCTGATCGCCACCGGTATCGCCATCGCGATCATCGCTGCAGTCAACGGCGTCGGCACGAAGCTCTCGGGTACCTTCAACTCGATCTCGGGCTCGCTGAAGTAAGCCGGCTTCGACGAATTCGCATCAAAGGTCCCGGCAATCCCGGGACCTTTGCTATTTGTCGGGGGCCGATCGGCAGCCTCTGTTGAAGGTGCCGGTAATCCTTTTCCGATTGTTCACCATTGGCCGCTAGCGTCGGGTCTCGACCGCAGCTCCAGCTTGACGGCATGAATTCATGATCCTCGACATCGCACGCTTGATGCTGTTTCCGGCCCTGATGGCCTTTGCGGCGGCGAGCGATCTCCTGACCATGACGATCCCGAACCGGATTTCGCTGGCGCTGGTGGCGGGCTTCTTTGTCCTGGCGCCGCTGACCGGGATGGGCGTCCACGAGATCCTCACCCATGCCGGCGCAGGCGCGCTGGTTCTGGTGGTGGCGTTCGGCATGTTCGCGATGGGCTGGGTCGGCGGCGGAGACGCCAAGGTCGCGGCCGCGGCCAGCCTGTGGTTCGGGTTCGAGCACCTGCTGCCCTATCTGGTCTTTGCCTCGCTGTTCGGCGGTGCGCTGACCGTGCTCTTGCTGCAGCTGCGGCAATGGCCATTGCCCTACCCGCTCGCGTCCCAGGCCTGGCTCAGCCGCCTGCACGACAAGCAGACCGGAATTCCCTACGGCATCGCACTCGCTCTCGGCGCCCTCCTGATTTATCCCGAGACGGACTGGATCAAGACGATCGATCTCGCGCACTTCGCCATGCGCTGAGAAAGCAGCGGTAACCGCCCGTTAAGGCGATTTAGATACGCCTCATTAACCATGCTTTGACGAATAGCTGGTCAACTCCCATCACGGCGGCGGCAGCGTCGCGGCGTCATGTGGAAAGTGAAGCGTAATGGATAAGGCCCGCATTCTGGTCCTGGCAATTGCAGGCTGCGCCGGCCTTGCGGCGCTTTATTTGGCGAGCGGAAGCGACGACAAGCCGGCGGCTCCTCCGCCAGTTGCGCAGCTGCCGACCGTCGACATCCTGGTCGCGCGCTCCGACATCGGCCTCGGCCAGGCAGTGAAGGCCGAAGACCTGCAGTGGCAGACCTGGCCGGCGGCGACCGCCAGCGCCAGCTTCATGCGCAAGGACAGCCACGCCGACGCCATCAAGGACGTCACCGGCTCGATCGCGCGCGCCCCGTTCATCCAGGGCGAGCCGATCCGCGAGCAGAAGCTCGTCAAGGCCGACGGAAGCGGCTTCATGGCCGCGATCCTGCCGACGGGCATGCGGGCGGTATCGACCGAAATCTCTCCCGAGACCGGTGCCGGCGGCTTCATCCTGCCGAATGACCGGGTCGACGTCCTGCTGTCGAAGCGGGACAAGAATCCCGACCGCAACGGCGCCGACATCGTCAATTCCGAGGTCATCCTGACCAATATCCGCGTCCTTGCGATCGACCAGGCGCCGAAGGAGAAGGACGGCACCAACGCACTGATCGGCAAGACAGTGACGCTGGAGCTGAAGCCTGACCAGACCGAGACGCTGGCGCGGGCGCGCCAGAGCGGCGTCCTGTCGCTGGCGCTGCGCAGCATCGCCGATAACAACGGGACCGACGTCAGGATCGAGGACAACCACCAGAGACGCGGTGAGACGATCAACGTCATCCGCTTTGGCGTTGCCAACCAGGCAACGATGCAGAAGTGACCATGAGGACACAGGTGATGAAGGGCGGGGCAACTCAACGGACGATGCGGGCCTTCATGGTCCGCGCATTGTCGTTCTCGGCCGTCGCGGCGCTCACGCTCAACCCGGCACTGACGCCGGTGGTGGCGGGCGACTACCGCGCCGCTCCCGCCGCGGCCGACGGCCAGATGAATGCCCGCTTCCTCTCACTCGGCGTCGGCAAATCGGTGGTGATCGATCTGCCGAGGGACATCAAGGACGTGCTGGTCGCCGATCCCAAGATCGCCAATGCCGTGGTCCGCTCGGCGCAACGCGCCTACATCATCGGCGCGACGGTCGGCCAGACCAACATCGTGTTCTTCGACGCCGCCGGCCAGCAGATCGCGGCCTATGACATCGCGGTCAAGCGCGACCTCAACGGCGTGCGCGCGGCCCTGCGTGCAGCCCTGCCGAACGCCGATATCCAGATCGAGGGTGTCGGCGAGGGCGTCATGCTGACCGGAAGCGCGGCGAGCCCGATCGAAGCGCAGCAGGCCGGCGAGATCGCCACGCGGCTGGTCGGCAGCGCTGACAAGGTCGTGAACTCCATCACGGTTCGCGGCCGCGACCAGGTGATGCTGAAGGTGACGGTCGCCGAAGTCTCGCGCAGCCTGATCAAGCAGCTCGGCATCGACCTCACCGCGAACCTCAACTACGGCACCACCGTGGTGAAGTTCACCAACAACAACCCGTTCACGGCGAACAACGCACCGCTGGTGCCCGGCAACGCCCTCACCACTTCGTTCGGCGCGGCCCCATCGGTGTCGGCGACGCTCCGCGCCATGGAAAGCGCAGGCGTGGTGCGGACACTCGCCGAGCCGAACCTGACCGCGATCTCCGGCGAATCGGCGACCTTCATCTCGGGCGGCGAGTTTCCAATTCCGACCGGCGTGACCTGTCAGACGACGACGGGAGGCGCGATCGGGAATTGCGTTCAGACCGTCAGCTTCAAGAAATTCGGCATTTCGCTCAACTTCACGCCCGTGGTGCTGACCGAGGGACGGATCAGCCTGCGCGTGATGACGGAAGTGTCGGAAGTCTCGACCGAGAATTCGCTGACCGGCGGCGCCGGCGGAACGACGATCCCCTCGATCAAGACCCGGCGCGCCGAGACCACGCTGGAAATTCCTTCGGGCGGCTCGATGGCGATGGCCGGCCTGATCCAGGACCAGACCAAGCAGGCGATCAACGGCCTTCCCGGACTGGCGTCGCTGCCGGTGCTCGGAACGCTGTTCCGCAGCCGGGACTTCGTCAACAACCAGACCGAGATGATGGTGCTGGTGACGCCCTATGTTGTTCGCGCGGTGGCACAGAAGGACCTGTCGCGTCCGGATGACGGCTTCGCCAACGCGTCCGATCCGCAGGCCGACCTGCTCGGCAGCATCAATCGCGTCTACGGCGTGCCCGGCCGCACCGAGCCGGCGCGGAATTACCGCGGCACTTACGGCTTCATTACGGACTGAGGCGGACGATGACACAGACCACATCCAGGACATCCGCCGGTTACCAGCGCGGCATCGCTCTCGCCGGAGCGCTCGTCAGCCTCGCGATGACGCTCGGCGCCTGCCAGCACGCCGCCGACAACAGTTTCGCGATGGTGAACGCACCGGCCGACTATCGCCAGCGCCATCCGATCGCGGTCACCGAGGCTGATCGCTCGATCGTGGTCTTCGTCGGCCGCAGCCGCGGCGGCCTGACTGCGGAGCAGCGCGCCGAGGTGATGGGGATGGCGCAGGACTGGATGCGCGAGGGGACCGGCGCCGTCACCATCGACGTTCCCGCCGACACGCCGAACGCACGGACCGCCCAGGAATCGCTGCGCGAGATCCAGGCCACGTTCACCGCCGCCGGCGTGCCGCCGCGCGGGATCCTCGTTCGAAAATACCATCCCGAGGATCCGCGCCAGATGCCCGCGATCCGCGTGAACTATCCAAAGATGAAAGCGGTCGCCGCGCCGTGCGGCCTCTGGCCGGAAGATCTCGGCCCGTCGATCCACAACGGGTCCTACATCGAGAACAAGCAGTACTACAATTTCGGCTGCGCCAATCAGCGCAACCTCGCAGCCATGGTCGAAGATCCGACCGACCTCGTGCAGCCGCGCGCGGAGACCCCTGCCTATACGTCGCGTCGTAACATCGCCTTCGACAAGTATCGCAAGGGCACCACCACCGCCACGAGTTATCCCGAGTCCGACAGGGCCAAGCTAAGCGACACAGGAAAATGATCACCTACGCGCAGCAAAACTCCGAAGAGCAGACGGACGCCCCGCCGCAGGCCGTGGACGACCATATTGCTCCGGCGCCAAGGGTTTCGGTCCAGGCGTTCTGCGAAACGGTCGAGACCGCTGCCGCCGTGCAGTCGGCGGGCGAAGATCGCCGGCTGGCCAAGGCTCACCTCAAGATCCAGATGGGCGGCATGGCGGCCGCCATCGAGGCCTATCGCTCGGCGCCGACGCCCAACGTCATCATCCTCGAGACCGAGGGCCGCGGCGACATCCTGGCTGGCCTCGATCAGCTCGCAACAGTGTGCGACGCCGGCACTCGTGTGGTCGTGATCGGCCGCGTCAACGACGTCACCCTGTATCGCGAGCTGGTGCGCCGCGGCGTCAGCGATTACGTGATCGCGCCGGCCCATGCGATCGACGTGGTGCGCGCGGTCTGTAACCTGTTCTCGGCACCGGAAGCCAAGGCGGTCGGCCGCATCGTCGCCGTTGTCGGTGCCAAGGGCGGCGTCGGCGCCTCGACCATCGCCCACAATGTCGCCTGGGCGATTGCCCGCGATCTGGCGCTTGATTCCGTAGTCGCCGACCTCGACCTCGCCTTCGGCACCGCCGGCCTCAACTACAACCAGGATCCCGCGCAGGGCATCGCCGACGCCGTGTTCTCGCCGGACCGCGTCGATACCGCCTTCGTCGACCGCCTGCTGTCAAAATGCACCGACCATCTGAGCCTGCTGGCGGCGCCGGCGACACTGGACAAGGTCTACGATTTCGGCGCCGAGGCATTCGATGCGATCTTCGATACGCTGCGGACCACGATGCCCTGCATCGTGCTCGACGTGCCGCATCAATGGTCCGGCTGGACCAAGCGCGCATTGATCGCGGCCGACGACATCCTGATCGTGGCGGCGCCCGACCTCGCCAATCTGCGCAATGCCAAGAACATGTTCGACCTGCTGAAGGCCTCGCGGCCCAACGACCGCGCGCCGCTGTACTGCCTGAACCAGGTCGGCGTGCCGAAGCGTCCCGAGATCGCGGCCGGCGAGTTCGCCAAGGCGATCGAAAGCCAGCCGATCGCCGCCATCCCGTTCGATCCGCAGATCTTCGGTTCGGCGGCCAACAACGGCCAGATGATCGCCGAGATTTCCGCCAACCACCGCGCGGTCGAGATGTTTCTGCAGATGGCGCAGCGGCTGACAGGCCGCGGCGAGACCAAGAAGCCGAGGGGGTCCTTCCTGTCGCCCCTGCTCGAAAAGCTGCGGTCCAAATAGTGGTCCGCGTGGAGTCAAGACGTCGTGTTTGGTAAGCGTAGCGGAAACGATGGGGACGTGCGGGCACCCAAGCCCGCGTTTCAGGCGCCGGAGCCAGCCGGCGCGCCGGCGATGTCGCGCGAGTCCGTCGCACCGGCGATCTCGTCGCCGCCGCTGGCACCCAGCAAGCCACCGCCTGCCCCCGCCGTCGAAGCCCGCCGCTCCGACAACTACTACCAGGTCAAGGCGACGATCTTCGGCGCCCTGATCGAGGCGATCGACCTTGCCCAGCTCGCCAAGCTGGACAGCGAATCGGCGCGCGAGGAAATCCGCGACATCGTCAACGAGATCATCGCGATCAAGAACATCGTGATGTCGATCGCCGAGCAGGAGGAGTTGCTCGACGACATCTGCAACGACGTGCTCGGCTACGGCCCGCTGGAGCCGCTGCTGTCGCGCGACGACATCGCCGACATCATGGTCAACGGCGCAGGCACCGTGTTCATCGAAGTCGCCGGCAAGATCCAGCGCACCGGCATCCGCTTTCGCGACAACCAGCAGCTGCTCAACATCTGCCAGCGCATCGTCAGCCAGGTCGGCCGGCGCGTCGACGAATCCTCGCCGATCTGCGACGCCCGCCTCGCCGACGGTTCGCGCGTCAACGCCATCGTGCCGCCGCTGGCGATCGACGGGCCCGCGCTCACCATCCGCAAATTCAAGAAGGACAAGCTGACGCTGGAGCAGCTCGTCAAGTTCGGCGCGATCACCCCCGAAGGGGCGACCATCCTGCAGATCATCGGCCGCGTCCGCTGCAACGTGATCATTTCCGGCGGCACCGGCTCGGGCAAGACCACGCTGCTGAACTGCCTGACCAACTATATCGAGCACGACGAACGCATCATCACCTGCGAAGACGCCGCCGAGCTTCAGCTGCAGCAGCCGCATGTGGTGCGGCTGGAAACCCGGCCGCCGAACATCGAGGGCGAGGGCCAGGTGACGATGCGCGAACTGGTCCGCAACTGCCTGCGTATGCGCCCGGAGCGCATCATCGTCGGCGAAGTCCGCGGACCCGAAGCGTTCGATCTGTTGCAGGCCATGAACACCGGCCACGACGGCTCGATGGGCACGCTGCACGCCAACAATCCGCGCGAGGCACTGTCGCGCTGCGAATCCATGATCACCATGGGCGGCTTCTCGCTTCCGTCACGCACCATTCGCGAGATGATCTGCGCCTCGGTCGACATCATCGTGCAAGCGGCGCGCCTGCGCGACGGTTCGCGCCGCATCACGCACATCACCGAGGTGATGGGCATGGAAGGCGACACCATCATCACCCAGGATATCTTCCTCTACGACGTGGTCGGGGAAGACGCCAACGGCAAGATCATCGGCAAGCACCGCTCGACCGGCATCGGCCGCCCGCGCTTCTGGGAGCGTGCGCGCTACTACAATGAAGAGAAGCGGCTTGCGGCGGCGCTGGACGCTTCCGACGCCCCGGCGCCGGTCTAGGGGAACGTAGGATGCAGGCGCAAACTCTGGCTCTCGCCTTCCTCGCCGCCACGACGGTCGGCGGCATCGCTTGGGTCTTCCTGTACCCCTACCTTTCGGGGGAGAAGAAGGCCGAGTCGCGGCGCGCGTCGGTGGCGCGCAGCGAACCCACGACGACACGAAACGCCGACCGCACGCAACGCTCCCGCCGCGAGCAGGTAGAGGGATCGCTGAAGGAGCTCGAGGCGCGTCGGCAGAAGGACAAGAAAGTCCCGCTCGGCGTGCGCATCTCGCAGGCCGGACTGGAGTGGTCGGAGCAGAAATTCTGGATGATCTCCGGCGCCCTTGGCCTGTTCGGGTTCGGCGTGGCCTTCATGGTTGGCGGAGGCCTGCTCGGCGCGGCCGGCATCGGCTTTGCCATGGGTCTCGGCCTGCCGCGCTGGGTGCTCGGCTTCCTGAAGAAGCGGCGGGAAAAGGCGTTCCTGAAGTCGCTGCCTGACGCCGTCGACGTCATCGTGCGCGGCATCAAGGCCGGCCTGCCGCTGTTCGAATCGCTCAAGGCGGTCGTCAACGACGCGCCGGAGCCGCTGCGCAGCGAATTTCTCGCCATCATCGAGACCCAGGCGATCGGCATGCCGCTCGGCGAAGCCTGTGCCCGGCTCTACGAGCGGATGCCGCTGCCGGAGGCCAACTTCTTCGGCATCGTGATCGCGATCCAGCAGAAGTCCGGCGGCAATTTGTCGGAAGCGCTCGGCAACCTGTCGCGGGTGCTGCGCGACCGCAAGAAGATGGCCGAGAAGATCCAGGCGATGTCGATGGAAGCGAAGGCCTCCGCCGCCATCATCGGCTCGCTGCCGCCGATCGTGATGATCCTCGTGTTCCTGACGACGCCGGACTACATCGCCCTGCTGTGGACCAATTCGATGGGCCAGCTCATGCTGGTGGCCTGCGCGATCTGGATGTCGATGGGCGTGCTGGTGATGAAGAAGATGATCAACTTCGATTTCTGACGGTGCAGCATGATTGATATTCTGGTCGCCAAGCTCCACGACGTCAGGTTTATGACCATGCTGCTTGCCTTCTTCGCGGCAAGCGCGACGGTCTACACGCTGGTGATGCCGCTGCTCGCCGGCGGCGATCTCAACAAGCGCATGAAGGCGGTCGCCAGCGAGCGCGAGCGCCTGCGGCAGCGCGAGCGCGACCGTCTCTCCAAGTCGGAAAAGGTGACGCTGCGCCAGACGCCGAAGCAGGCCGTCTCCAAGATGGTGGATGACCTGAACCTCACCAAATGGCTGGCCCAGGAAGCGGCGATCGAGAAGCTGGTGATGGCGGGCTATCGCGGCCACGCTCCGTATGTCTATTTCCTGGCAGCGCGGGCGGTCACGCCGATCCTGATGCTGATCGGCGCGATCATCTATACGTTCTTCATTGCCGGCGCGAACTGGTCGCTCACGCTCAAGATCGGCATTTGCGTCGGCGCGGCCTATGCCGGCCTGCAGGCGCCGATGCTGTTCCTGAAGAACGCGATCTCCAAGCGCCAGCTCCAGATCAAGCGCGCGTTCCCGGATTCGCTCGACCTGCTGCTGATCTGCATCGAGTCGGGCATGTCGGTCGAGGTCGCGTTCCGGAAAGTGGCCAACGAGATCGCCGGGCAATCGGTCGCGCTGTCGGAGGAGTTTGCGCTGACGACCGCAGAACTGTCCTATTTGCAGGATCGCAAGACCGCCTACGAGAACCTGGCGCGCCGCACCGGCCTCGAAGGCGTGAAGTCGGTGTGCATGGCCTTGCAGCAGTCCGAACGCTACGGCACGCCGCTCGGCCAAAGCCTCCGCGTGATGGCGCAGGAAAACCGCGACATGCGGATGAACGAGGCCGAGAAGAAGGCCGCGGCACTGCCGCCCAAGCTGACGGTACCGATGATCCTGTTCTTCCTGCCCTGCCTGTTCATCGTGATCCTCGGCCCGTCCTACATCAAGATCGCCACGATGCATTGAGTTGCCTCGCCTGCGCCGGCTGCCTCTCTCCTTCCCTCTGAAAGGGGGAAGGCCGGGATGGGGGTCAGCCGCAGACACCGCTCCTCGTGGAGAGATGATCCCCACCCGCTTTGCTCTCACGAGCAAAGCGACCTCCCCTTTTCAAGGGGAGGTGGAGCTGCCGCGTTTGGTTTAGTCGTCCTTGGCGACGACCGGCGCCGCACGCGACGCGGTCCGCGGGCCGTCCTTGCGGTTCAGCATGTCGCGGAGATAAGCGACGTTGGCCGCGGCCTCATCCGACGGCAGGTCGGCCTTGACGATCGTTTCCGCCTCCGCGAAGCGGCCCTGCAGGCCGACGACCAGCGCAAGGTTCTGCCGGATCCGGGTGTCGGCGCGAGCGCTGGCGTAGGCCTGGCGCAGCGTCTCTTCCGCTTTCGGCAAATCCTTGGTCAGCATGTAGGACAAGCCTAGATTGGACAGCACCGACGGCTCGTCCGGAGCCAGCCTGAGCGCACTGGCGTAATAGCGCCGCGCCTCCTCGTGCCGGTTCATCTTGTCGAGCGTGGTGCCCTGCACGGACAGGATCCGCCAGTCCGGATTGTCCGGGCTGTGCGCGCGGCTCAGCACGTCGAATGCAGCCTGCGAATTGCCGTTGTCGGCCAGCGCGCGGCCATAGGCGGCGAGCAGCGCCTTGTTGCCGGGGTTGGCGATCGTGGCCTGCTCGAGCACGGCGCAGGCCTGCGAGCGCTGGCCGGTCATACGCAGGGCCTGGCCGTAGGCGACCGCGGCAGCGACATCCTTGGGATTCTTGCGATAGCGCTCGCCATAGGCCTCGACGGCCCGGCGCGGATCATCGGGCGTGGGATCGGACCGCGACGTGATCGATCCCGCCACGTCGGACATGGTCTGGCAACCGCCAAGCCCTGCGGCCAGGACCGCCAGAAGGGCTGCGGAAGCAAGATGCCGGGTCAGATTGGACTGTCGACACATGGCACTGTGACTCACGAAATCGGGCGAACGGTTCCAGCCGAGCGTGCCAGCAATAGACTGTTAACCCTAACGTCTGGTTAACTGGCGGCGCCGGCAGCCGACGCTCCGGTTCCGGCCTGCACGGCGCGTGAACCGTTGGCGCGCTACCATCCGTGGCGAAAGGCGTGTAGTAGCCCACCAACGACGCCAGAACCGAGAGCCGCATGCCATCCGTGTTCGAGACCGCCACGACCGCCGCCACGCCGATCACTTTCGTCACCAAGGCGACATGGGATGCGATTCAGGGCGAGCTGCCGGCGCCGGCGCGCCAGTTCGCGGCGGCCAATGGCTTCGTGGCCAAGGCGGGAAAATTGCTCGTCCTGCCGGCGGCAGACGGCGGCATCGCGCAGGTGCTGTTCGGTCTCGAGGACGCCGACCACAAGGCGCGCGATCCGTTCCGGCCCGGCGCCCTGCCCGGCCTGCTGCCGCCCGGCGTCTACCGCTTCGCCAATGCGCCGCACGACACCAGACTTGCCGCGCTCGCCTTCGCGCTCGGCTGCTACCGCTTCGGCCGGTATCGCACCAACAAGGCTCCCGAAGTCCGGCTGGTGCCGCCCGACGGCGTCGACACGGCGGAGATCACCCGGATGGCGGATGCCGCGGCGCTGGCGCGCGATCTCATCAACACGCCGTCCAACGACATGGGACCGGCCGAGCTCGCCGAGGTGGCGCGCGACCTCGCGACGCGGTTCGGCGCTGCCTTCAATTGCATCGACGGCGACGAGCTCGCCCAGAACTTCCCGCTGATCCACGCCGTCGGCATGGCGTCGACGCGGTCGCCGCGATTGATCGAGCTGAGCTGGGGCGACCCCGCCCATCCGAAGGTGACGCTGGTCGGCAAGGGTGTCTGCTTCGACACCGGCGGGCTCGATCTCAAGCCTTCGAGCGGCATGCTCATCATGAAGAAGGACATGGGCGGCGCCGCCAACGTGCTGGCGCTGGCCCAGATGGTGATGGACGCGAAGCTCAAGCTGCGGCTGCGCGTGCTGATCCCGGCGGTCGAGAACGCAGTTGCCGGCAACTCGTTCCGCCCGCTCGACATCTTCAAGTCGCGCAAGGGCATCACCGTCGAGATCGGCAACACCGACGCCGAAGGGCGGCTGGTGCTCGCCGACGCGCTAGCGCTCGCCGACGAGGAGACGCCCGATCTTTTGGTCGATCTGGGCACGCTGACCGGCGCCGCGCGGGTGGCGCTGGGCCCGGATCTGCCGCCGTTCTACACCAATGACGAGGCGCTCGCCGGCGACGTCGCATCTTGTGCGAAGAGCGAGAACGACCCGCTCTGGCGGATGCCGCTGTGGCCGGCCTACGACGCCTGGCTCGACTCCAAGACCGCCGACATCACCAACGCACCGTCAGGCGGTTTCGCGGGCTCGATCACCTGCGCGCTGTTCCTGCAGCGCTTCGTCGAGCACGCGAGAAGCTGGCTGCACGTCGACATCTACGGCTGGACGCCGTCGGCAAAGCCCGGCCGTCCCGAAGGTGGCGAGTGCCAGGCGGCGCGCGCGATCTACAAATTGCTGAGCCAGCGCTATGCATGACCCCCGTCTGACACCGGCCCGCGACGACCTCGCGGCGAAGTATCTGGAGGGCAAGGTCCAGGCGTTGCGCTTCGTCGAAGGCGAAGTGCTCGAGGTCGGCGACGCCATCGCGCCGCTACGCCAGGCGCCGGCAAGCGATGCCGAACAGATGACGCAGGCGCTCCGGGGCGAGCGCGTCACGGTGTACGATCGCAACGGCGAAGGCTGGGCCTGGGGCCAGCTCGCCGATGACGGCTATGTCGGCTGGATTCCCGAGGCCGCGCTGGCCAAGCCCGGCGCCACGCCGACGCACAAGGTGACGGCGCTGCGCACGCTCGCGTTTCCGGGCCCGTCGATCAAGCTGCCGCCGGTCGAGGCGCTGGCGATGGGGACGAAGCTCGCCATCGTCCGTGAGGACGGTGCGCTCGCGGTGACCCGCGAGGGCTGGCACCTGCCACGCCGGCATCTCGCGCCGCTCGACACGATGGCAGGCGATTTCGTTGCCATCGCCGAGCAATTCGTCGGCTCACCCTATCTGTGGGGCGGCAAATCGAGCCTCGGGATCGATTGCTCAGGCCTGGTGCAGATCGCGCTGACCGCCGCCGGCACCGGCTGCCCGCGCGACAGCGACATGCAGCAGGAAGGCCTCGGCCGCGAATTGACGGCGGCGGAATCCAAGCAGCTGCAGCGCGGCGACCTGATCTTCTGGAAGGGCCATGTCGCCATCGTGCGCGACGCGACCACGATCGTGCACGCCAACGCGCATCACATGGCAACGGTGGTGGAGAACACGCAGGCCGCGATCGCGAGGATCAGAGCGGCCGGCAGCGAAGTCCTGGCGATTAAGCGGCTTTAGCCCATCTTGTAGGATGGGTAGAGCGAAGCGAAACCCATCAAGCTGCTACCGCGCGGAAAAAAATGATGGGTTTCGCTGCGCTCTACCCATCCTACGAAGCTCGTTACGTCGCCACCGCCCCGTCGCCGGCCGCTTCGATGCGAAACGCGGCGGCGAACAGCGCGCGGGTGTAGTCGCTCTTCGGATTCTTGAACAGCTCAGAGGCCGGTCCCTCCTCCTCCACCTTGCCCGATTTCATCACGATCAGATGGCTCGCCAGCGAGGCGACCACGCGCAGATCGTGCGAGATGAACATGTAGGTGAGATCGCGCTTGCGCTGCAGGTCGCGCAACAGGTCGACCATCTGAGCCTGCAGCAGCATGTCGAGCGCGCTGGTCGGCTCGTCCAGCACGACGAAGTTCGGCTCCAGCACGACCGCGCGCGCGATCGAGATGCGCTGGCGCTGGCCGCCGGAGAATTCGTGCGGATAGCGGAAGCGCCAGTCCGGATCGAGCCCGACATCCTTCATTGCCTTGATCACCCGCGCCTCGCGCTCCTCGCGCGACAGCTGCTTCTGGTGCACCTCAAGGCCCTCGGCAATGATGTCGGCCACCGACATGCGCGGGCTGAGCGAGCCGAACGGGTCCTGGAACACGATCTGCATGTCGCGGCGGAACGGCCGCATCGGCTTGAAGCGCAGGCCCTGGATGTCGTTGCCGAGGAAAACGATCGGACCATCTGACGAAATCAGCCGGAGCAGCGCGAGCCCGAGTGTGGTCTTGCCGGAGCCGGATTCGCCGACCACGCCGAGCGTCTCGCCCTTGCGCACCGCGAGGCTGACGCCATCGACCGCCTTGATGTGGCCGACGGTCGAGCGCAACAGCCCGCGCTTGATCGGAAACCAGACCTTGAGATTGTCCGCCGACATCACGACCGCTGCGCCTGGCTGCGGCGGCGCCGGATCGGGCTTCGGCTCGGCCGCGAGCAGCGCCTGGGTATAGGCGTGCTTCGGCGCGGTGAAGACCTGCTCGACCGGCCCCTGCTCGACGATCTTGCCGTTGTTCATCACGCAGACCGTGTCGGCGATGCGGCGGACGATGCCGAGGTCGTGGGTGATGAACAACAGGCTCATGCCGAGCCGCGCGCGGATCTCGGCCAGCAGCGCCAGGATCTGCGCCTGCACGGTGACGTCAAGCGCGGTGGTCGGCTCGTCCGCGATCAACAGATCGGGCTCGTTGGCGAGCGCCATCGCGATCATCACGCGTTGGCGCTGGCCGCCGGACAATTGGTGCGGATAGCTCTTGAGCCGGGTCTCCGGCTCGGGGATGCCGACCTGGCCCAATAGCTCCAGCGTCCGCGCCCGCGCCGCCGCGCCACTGACGCCCCTGTGCAGGGACAGGATCTCGCCGATCTGGGTCTCGATGGTCTGGAGCGGATTGAGCGAGGTCATCGGCTCCTGGAAGATGATCGAGATGTCGTTGCCGCGAACCTTGCGCATCTCCTGGTCGGACGCGGTCAGGAGGTCGCGGCCGCGGAAGCGGATCGCGCCTGAGGGATGCGAGGCCGTCGGATAGGGCAGCAGCTTCAGCACCGACAGCGCGCTGACGGATTTTCCCGAGCCGGATTCGCCGACCAGCGCGACGCACTCGCCGCGCTTGATCGAGAACGAGATGCCGTCGACCGCAAGCGAGCGGCCGAAGGCGACCGAGAGGTCGCGGACATCGAGCAAAGGCTGGTTGATCGCGTCCATGCCTCAGCCCTTCGAGAACGTCTTGCGTGGATCGAAGGCGTCGCGCGCGGCTTCGCCGATGAAGATCAGCAGCGACAGCATGATCGCGACCGAGAAGAAGCCGGTGAGGCCGAGCCACGGCGCCTGCACGTTGGCCTTGCCCTGCGACAGCAACTCGCCGAGCGAGGGCGAGCCGGGCGGCAGGCCGAAGCCGAGGAAATCCAGCGCCGTCAGCGTCATCACCGAGGACGAGACGATGAAGGGCAGGAAGGTCATGGTCGCGACCATCGCGTTCGGCAGCAGATGGCGGAACATGATCACGCCGTTGGAGACGCCAAGCGCGCGCGCCGCCTGGATGTATTCGAAATTGCGGCCGCGCAGGAACTCGGCGCGCACCAGCCCGACCAGCGAGACCCAGGAGAATAGCAGGAGGATGCCGAGCAGGATGAAGAAGCCCGGCGGCAGCACCGCCGAGATGATCAGCAGCAGATAGAGCGAGGGGATCGCGGTCCAGATCTCGATCAGCCGCTGGAAGATGAGATCGGTCCAGCCGCCGAAATAGCCCTGCACGCCGCCCGCGGCGATGCCGATGATCGAGGACAGGATGGTCAGCGTCAGGCCGAACAGCACCGAGATGCGGAAGCCGTAGATCAGCCGCGCGACCACGTCGCGGCCCTGATCGTCGGTGCCGAGCCAGTTGTATTCGAGGTCGCGGCAGCCGGTCAGGCCCTTGCGCTTGACCACGTCCTTGCACTGCTCTTCGGTCAAGAGCCAGGTCGGCTTCGACGGCACCGCCGTCGGCGGGTCGAGGTTGCGGCTGTCGTAGGAGTAGCGGATCGGCGGCCAGATCATGCTGCCGCCCTTGGCGGCGATCTGCTTTTGCAGGTAGGGATCCCGATAATCGGCCGCGGTCTCGAAGTCGCCGCCGAATGTGGTCTCGGCATAGGTGAACACCACCGGCCAGTAGAGACGGCCGTCATATTTGACGACCAGCGGCTTGTCGTTGGCGATGAAATTGGCAAACAGCGACGCCACGAACAGCACGAGGAAGATCCAGAACGACCAGTAGCCGCGGCGATTGGCCTTGAAGTTCTGCCAGCGTCGCTTGTTCAGCGGCGACGGCGAAAAGGCGTGGTGCGTGGCGGGCACCGTTTCGCCGAGCGGCGATTGCGTCGTGGTCTCGACCGGCTGGGGCGCGAGCATCGTCATCAGACCTCCCGCGCTTCGAAGTCGATCCTGGGATCGATCCACATATAGGCGAGATCGGAGAGCAGATTGACCACCAGTCCGACCAGCGAGAAGATGAACAACGTCCCGAACACCACCGGATAGTCGCGGTTCAACACGCTCTCGAAGCCGAGCAGGCCGAGCCCGTCGAGCGAGAAGATGGTTTCGATCAAGAGCGAGCCGGAGAAGAACGCGTGAATGAACGCGCCCGGGAAGCCTGCGATCACGATCAGCATGGCGTTGCGGAAGATGTGGCCGTACAGCACCTGGCGCTCGCTGCAACCCTTGGCGCGCGCGGTCATCACATATTGCTTGCGTATCTCGTCGAGAAACGAATTCTTGGTCAGCAGGGTCATGGTGGCGAAGGCGCCGAGCGCCATCGACACCAGCGGCAGCGTCAGGTGCCAGAAATAGTCGATAATCTTCCAGTACCAGGGGAATTGCGACCAGCCGTCCGAGGTCAGGCCGCGCAGCGGGAAGATGTTGAGGAACGAGCCGCCGGCAAACAGCACGATCAGGAGGATCGCGAACAGGAAGCCCGGGATCGCAAAGCCGATGATGATCACCGCCGAGGTCCAGGTATCGAAACGCGAGCCGTCCTGCACCGCCTTGCGGATGCCGAGCGGGATCGAGATAAGATAGGTCAGCAGCGTCATCCAGATGCCGAGCGACATCGAGACCGGCAGCTTCTCCTTGATTAACTGCAGCACGCTGACACTGCGGAAATAGCTGTTGCCGAAATCGAACCGCGCGAAATTCCAGACCATCAACGCGAACCGCTCGGGCGCCGGCTTGTCGAAGCCGAACTGCACCTCGAGCTTCTTGATGAAATCCGGGTCGAGCCCCTGCGCGCCGCGGTATTTCGAATTGATGGCCGCGCCTGCGCCCGCGCCCTGGCCGCGCTGCGCGCCGAAATCGCCGCCGCCTCCCGACACGCGCGATGTGCCGCCGGTGTCGGCGCCGTTGATCTGCGCGATGACGCGCTCGACCGGACCGCCGGGAGCAAACTGCACGACCACGAAGGAGACGAACAGGATGCCAAGCAGCGTCGGCAGCATCAGGAAGATACGTCGGGCGATATAGGCGCTCATCGGCTACTTCGCCTGCTCGAGCTTCGCGGCCTTGGCCGCATCATACCACCAGTTCTCCGGGGCGCCGACGCCCGCATATTTCGCCGGCTTCTCCGGATGCCCGAACTGGTCCCAATAGGCGACACGGTGCTTGTTAGAATACCATTGTGGCACCCAATAGCGGCCGGCACGGAAGACGCGATCGAGCGCGCGGCAGGCAAAGGTTAAGTCCGCCCGCGTCTCGGCAGCGATAGCTTTTTCGATCAATGCGTCGATCGCCGGGTTGGCAACGCCCGCCAGATTGTAGGAGCCCCTGGTGGTCGCAGCCTGGGACGAGAAGTAAGGCCTCAGGCTGTCACCCGGCGTCGCCGACATGGATATACGCTGGGTCGTCACCTCAAAATCGAAAGCCTCAACACGCGCACGATACTGCACTGCGTCGATCTGCCTGATGTTGGCATCGATGCCAAGCGGCTTGAGATTCTTGATGAAGCTGGCGTGATGCGGCTGGAAAGTCGGCTCATCTAGCAGGAACTCGATCGTAAGCGGGTCGCCGTTAGGCAATCGCCGCTTGCCATCCTTGACGACGCATCCTGCATCGTTGAGCAACTGCGTCGCCTTTCGCAGCAGTGCGCGGTCCTGTCCCGATCCATCCGACACCGGCGGCACAAAGGGCTCGCCGAACACCTCATCCGGCACTTGGCCGCGGAATGGTTCGAGCAGTTTCAATTCCTCGGGCGAAGGTAGTCCACTAGCCACCATGTCCGAATTCTGGAAAGGCGAGACGCTGCGCGCGTAAGCGTCGTACATGATGGTCTTGTTGGTCCATTCGAAATCGAAGGCATAGATTAGCGCTTCGCGAACGCGCGGGTCTTTGAACTTGTCGAGACGGGTGTTAATGAACCAACCCTGCCCACCGGACGGTGTTTCGTCCGGCAATGTCTCGCGCTTGACCCGCCCGTCCTTGATAGCCGGGAAATCGTACCGCGTCGCCCAGACACGGGACGTGAATTCCTCGCGAAACAGATAATTTTTGCCTGTGAAGCCTTCGAACGCGACATCGCGATCACGGTAGAACTCGTAGCGCACGGTGTCGAAATTGTAACTGCCGCGATTGACCGGCAAGTCGGCTGCCCACCAATCCTTGAGGCGGTTATACTCGACGTAACGATTGACCTCGAACTTGCCGACCATGTACGGCCCGGAGCCCAGCGGAACTTCGAGCGTGGACTCATCAAACTGCCGCTTCGCGTAATAGGCCTTCGAGAAGATCGGCAGACCCGCAACATAAAGCGGCACGTCGCGCGCGCGATTAGGCGCGAAGGTCACGATCACGGTGCCGTCGTCGGGCGCCTCGGCCTTCACGAAATCGCGCAGTTGCACCACGATCAACGGATGCCCCTTCTCCTTCAGCGTATTGAGCGAGAACGCGACATCCTGCGCAGTCAGCTTCGAGCCGTCGTGAAAGCGAGCCTCGGGCCGCATCGTGAAGCGGTAGGTGAGCTTGTCGGGAGAAATCGAGACCGATCTTGCGGCCAGGCCGTACATCGCGTCAGGTTCATCGCCCGCGCGTGCCATCAACGAATCGAAGGTCATCTCCATGCCCTTCGCGCCTTCACCCTTGAGGATGAACGCGTTGAACGAACTGAACGTAAAGAAGGACTGGTTGTAGGCACGGGTCGAAGGGATCATTGAGAACGCCCCGCCCTTCGGCGCCTTCGGATTGACGTAGTCGAAGATCTTGAAATCCGCCGGATATTTCAGGTCGCCGAACACCGACATGCCGTGCATCTCGGTTCCGTTGTCGGCCACTGCCGGCGCAGCACGCAAGCCTGCAGCACTCAACGCACCGATGCCGAGGCCGAGTGCGTGCCGACGGGAGAATAGCGCCATGCGCGAATCCTTGAGTTTTATGAACGCTTGAGCTTGGCCGCCTTGTCGGCGTCGTACCACCAAATCGCTGGGAACCCCGATTGTCCATATTTGGGCAACTCGGCCGGACGGCCGAAGCGATCCCAGCGGGCTGTGCGGACCTTCGGGTAGTTCCATTGCGGGACGACGTAATGGTTCCACAATAACACGCGATCGAGCGCTTTCGTCGCCGCGACGAGATCTTCGCGATCCGTCGCAAAAATCACCCGCTCGATCAGCTTGTCGATTATCGGGTTCTTGATGCCGGCAAGATTGCGCGATCCGGCCGTATCCGCAGCTTTCGATCCCCAGTATTCACGCTGCTCGTTTCCGGGTGACAAGGATTCCCCCCAGGACCCGATGACGACGTCAAAATCCCAATTGCGAATCCGGTTCTCGTATTGGATTGGATCGATCGTGCGTACCGTGACCGAAAATCCGAGCCGCTCGAGTGCTGGCTTGTAAGCCAGCATGATCCTTTCGAAATTCGGATCCTCGCTCAACAATTCGACGGAGAACGGCTCTCCGCTCTTTGGATCCACGAGCTTCCTGTCTCGTACCTCGTACCCAGCCTCCTTGAGCAGACGAGATGCTTCACGGAGATTTTCGCGCACTGCTTCTGGATTGCCGCCGACCGGATTCGCATAGACCGTCGTGAACACTTCGGCAGGCACTTGATCACGCATGGATTCAAGAATCGCGAGTTCCTTGCCTTGCGGCAGCCCAGTCGCCATCAACTCCTCGGCGCCATCAAAGTAGCTAATGATGCGCTTATATTGGCCGAAGAAGAGCAGCTTGTTGACCTCCTCGAAGTCGAACGCATAGTTCAGGGCGCGGCGAACACGCGGATCCTTGAATTTGGCGCGCCGCTGGTTCGGGACAAAGGCCTGCATGATGCCCGAACTGCGGTTCGGAAACTCTTCCAGCACCACGCGCTTGTCGGTGACAGCCGGAAAATTATAGGCGGTCGCCCATGCCTTCGCGCTGTTCTCCAAACGCCAATCGATCTGATCGCCCTTGAATGCCTCGATCGCAACCGTCGGATCCCTGAAGTATTCGTAGCGAAGTTCGTCGAAGTTATTGCGCCCCACATTGATCGCGAGATCCCGCGCCCAATGGTCCTTGACGCGCTCCAAAGTCACAGTCCGCCCTGCGACAAATTCCTTGATCCGATACGGTCCCGACCCTAGCGGCTGCTCCAGCGTTGTCGCGGAGATATCGCGTTTGCGTCCTTGGCTATCGGTGCCTTCCCACCAATGCTTGGGCAAGATCGTAAGCTGGCCTACGATCTGTGGCAGTTCGCGGTTGCCCGGCATATCGAAGACAAATTTCACTTCGCGATCACTAAGCTTCTCCGCCCTCACGACATGGCTGTAATAGGCGGAAAACATCGGGTGATGCGTCTTGAAGGCGTCGAGCGAGAAGATCACGTCTTCTGGAGTAACCGGTGCTCCGTCATGCCACTTTGCCTGAGGGCGCAGACGGTAAACGACAGAGGAGAAGTCGTCCGGGTAACTTGCGGCCTCCGCCAGCGATCCGTACTCCGTTGAGACTTCGTCGAGCGATGGCGTCGTCAGCGATTCATAAATCAAGGCGACAGCGCCCGCGATGGAGCCTTTCACACCCGAGACAACAATGTTGAAATTATCGAAAGTGCCGATTGCGATTTGCCGAACAAGGCCCCCCTTCGGTGCATCCGGATTGACGTAGTCAAATCGCTTGAAGTCAGCCGGGTATTTGACGTTACCGAAGAGCGACAGGCCGTGCCGCCACTTGAGCCCACTGGGGACGTTATCGGCGAGTACCGGCGTTATCGCTGACACGCCAGAGTTCAATCCGAGTGCCGGAGCCACTGCTGCCAGTGCGCTGCCCTGAAGGAGGTGTCGTCGGGTGATTGCCAAATCCGGAATTCCTGTTGCTGACCCCGCCTAGATGGACCTCAATATACGGCAACGGTTCGACCACTTACGTTGCTTTTTCCTAATGATAGCCGGTCCGGAACCGATCCGCTGCGGCGAAACGTCTCGATAACAACCCCTGCAACCCCAAAAGGGGGACGACCGTTCCCCATGCGAAAACGGCCAGGCATTGCCTGGCCGTTTCATCCGCATGCTTGCGCGAAGCAAATCGCTACTTCGAGGCGGTCGGGAGCGGGGCCGGGTGCTCCGAGTTCGAATTCAGATAGGCGATGATGTCGGCGCGCTCGCTGTCCTTCGGCACGCCGGCAAAGCCCATCGCGGTGCCGGGGATGAAGCCCTTCGGGTTGGTCAGGAACTTGTTGAGGTCGTCGAAGGACCATTCGCCGCCCTTGCCCTTCATCGCGGCCGAGAAATTGAAGCCACGGCCCTCGCCCTTCTTCTCGCCGACGACGCCGAACAGGTTCGGACCGACGCGGTTGGGACCGCCCTTCTCGAAGGTGTGGCAGGCCTGGCACTTCTTGGCGGCCGCGGCGCCCTTCTCGACGGAAGCGGTCTGCAGCAGCTTCTCGATCGGCTCGGATGCGGCCGCAGCGGCCTCGCCGCCGCCGCCATGGGACTCTTCCTTCACAGCGATCTCAAAACCCGGCTTCTCCGGCAGCTTCGGCGCGAATTTCGCGCTGGCGGCAAAGCTCATCACCAGGACGACGATGCAGGTGCCGAGAACCGCACCGAGGATTTTGTTGAGTTCGAAGGAGTCCATTTTGGGTCAGGCTCCGGGCCTTGAATGTCGACTTCAGGCCGGGAATACGGCCGCGGGGAAAGACCTGGGAATCGGCCTTATCGCACCGCCCCAAGCAGGGTTGAGATATCGGTTTGCCCGCGCTCTGGCAACCCGTATAAACGCGCCGAATTCAACCTCCTCCCCGGCAATTTCCGCAGGCCGGACGGGCTCCGACACGAATGACCCAACCCCGTACCTTGGTGCTGATTCCGGCCCGCATGGCCGCCACTCGCCTTCCGGGAAAGCCGCTGCTCGAGATCGCCGGCCTGCCGATGATCGTCCATGTGCTGCGGCGGGCCGAGGCGGCGGGCATCGGCCGGGTTGCGGTTGCGACCGACACGGCCGAGATCGCTGCAGCGGTGAAGGCTGCGGGCGGCGAGGTCGTAATGACCCGTCCCGACCATCCGTCCGGCTCGGACCGGATTTATGAAGCGATGACGACCCTCGACCCCGACGGCCATGCCGAGATCGTGGTCAATCTGCAGGGCGATTTCCCGACCATCAGCCCCGAGACCATCCGCAGCGTGATGCCGGCGCTCGACGATCCCGCAGTCGACATCTCGACCCTGGCCTCGCCCATCCATACCGAGGAGGAGGATCAGGCCCCCAGCGTCGTCAAGGCAGTCGGCTCGCCGATCGGGCCGAACCGGTTGCGCGCGCTGTATTTCACCCGCGCCACCGCGCCTTATGGCGACGGGCCGCGCTACCATCATATCGGCCTCTACGCCTACCGCCGCGCCGCGCTGGAGCGGTTCGTGGCGCTGCCGCCCTCGCCGCTGGAGCAGCAGGAAAAGCTCGAGCAACTCCGCGCGCTGGAGGCCGGGATGCGGATCGACGTCACCATCGTCGATACCGTCCCGCGCGGCGTCGACACCCCGGCCGATCTCGAAACCGCCCGCAGAATACTTTCCAAAGCCTGACCGGCTGGTAAAAGGCCACCCATGACCAAGAAGCTGAAAATCGCGTTCCAGGGCGAGCCTGGCGCCAATTCCCATATCGCGATCGTCGAGGCCTATCCCGATGCCGAGCCGATGCCCTGCCCGACCTTCGAGGACGCGCTGGCCGCGATTTCCTCGGGCGAGGCCGATCTCGGCATGATCCCGATCGAGAATTCGGTCGCCGGCCGCGTCGCCGACATCCATCATCTGTTGCCCGCCTCGGGCCTGTTCATCGTCGGCGAATGGTTCTTGCCGATCCGCCACCAGCTGATGGCGATCAAGGGCACCAAGCTCGCCGACATCAAGAGTGTGGAGAGCCATGTCCACGCGCTCGGCCAGTGCCGCCGCGTCATCCGCAAGCTCGGCATCAAGCCGATCGTCGCCGCCGACACCGCCGGCAGCGCCCGCGACATCTCCGAGCGCGGCGACAAGAGCGTGGCGGCGATCGCCTCCCGCCTCGCCGCCGACATCTACGGTCTCGACATTCTCGCCGAGGACATCGAGGACGAGGCCCACAACACCACCCGCTTCGTGGTGCTGGCGCGCGAGGCCAAGTGGGCCACGCAGGGTTCGGGGCCGCTGGTCACGACTTTCGTGTTCCGGGTGCGCAATTTGCCCGCCGCGCTGTACAAGGCGCTGGGCGGCTTTGCCACCAACGGCGTCAACATGACCAAGCTCGAAAGCTACATGGTCGACGGCAATTTCTTCGCCACGCAATTCTATGCCGATGTCGACGGTCACCCCGATGAGCGCAGCCTCGCGTTCGCGATCGAGGAATTGAAATTCTTCTCGCGCGAATTCCGCATCGTCGGCGTCTATCCCGGCCATCCGTTCCGCGCGACTTTCAGCGAGACGCAGGATTGACGCAGTCATTCCGGGGCACGCAAAGCGTGAACCCGGAATCTCGAAATTCCGGGTTCGATGCTGCGCATCGCCCCGGAATGACGGGGTCAAGCCGCCGCCGTCTTGGCAAGCCCGAACGCCTCGGCGAGCAGGCTGTACGACTTCTTCCGCGCGGCATGGTCGTAGACCGCTGATATCACCATCAGCTCGTCGGCCTGGGTCGCCGCGATCAGCGGCTCCAGCTTCGTCATCACGGTTGCGGGGCTGCCGACGAAGAGGCGGGTGCGGTTGCGCGCGATCGAGGCGCGCTCGGCGTCGGTGTAGGGATAGGCCTCTGCCTCCTCGACGCTCGGCAGCGGCAGATACTGGCCGCGGTCGCGGCGCAGCCGGTTGAGATCCATCGACAGCGCAAGCCGCTCGGCTCCAGCGTCGGTCTCCGCCGCAACAACCGCAACCGCCAGAATCGCCTGCGGCGTCGCACGCCAGCCCGACGGCTTGAAATGCGCGCGGTAGTTCGTCATCGCCGCAATTGCATCGTGAGTGGCAAAATGATGCGCGAATGCAAAGCCCATCCCGACCTGGGCTGCGAGCTCGGCGGAATAGTCGCTCGAGCCGAGCAGCCAGATCGGCGGCAGCGGCGAATCATCCGGCATCGCCACCACATTGTTGTAGGGATGGCCGGGTGGGAAATCGCGCGTCTCCCACAAGGTCAGCTCGTGCAGCCGCTCGAGGAAATCATCGCCTTCGCGGCGATCGAGCCGGCTGCGCAGCGCGTAGGCGGTGGCGCCGTCGGTGCCGGGCGCGCGGCCGAGGCCGAGATCGATGCGGCCGGGAAACAGCGCCTCCAGCATCTTGAAGCGCTCGGCGACGACCAGCGGCGCGTGGTTGGGCAGCATCACACCGCCGGAACCGACACGGATATGCTCCGTCACCGCCGCGATCTGCCCGATCATCAGATCAGGCGCCGGGCTCGCGACTGAAGCGAGGTTGTGGTGCTCGGCGAGCCAGTAGCGGACGTAGCCAAGGCCATCGACATGGCGCGCCAGATCGATGCTGTTGCGGAGCGCAGCGGCCGGCCTGGTGCCGGTGGTGACGACGGACAGGTCGAGGACGGAGAGCGGAATCATGGCCGTCAACCTAGTGTGGCGCCACGAGGCGACAAAGGCCCCGGCCGCGCAGACCAGTCCCGCGGCGGAACGCCGGCGCCGGTAGCCGTCGGCTTTGGGACGATATGCAATGATTCATCATCGTACCACGCTACCCACAATCGATTTCGCTCTCCAATCAATTGCAAATCATTTCCTTTATTTATACTTTTCAATATGTTAATGTCATTTTCGGCGAAGTCGGCGGACTGCCCACCGAACGTTCCAGATAGTCAATTTTTGCCGGATCTGCGCCACGAATGGGCAATTTCCCATATCCGATGGGCTGTTTGATCCGACGCGTTTGGCTTATCTTGGGGCCTTCATATCCAGGCCGGATGTCTGCCCTCCAGTTGCGGAGCCTTTGCGTATCATGACCGAGACCATTTCCTCCGTGCCGAACGCACCACGTGCGCCCAAAGCGCCGAAAATCTCCTTCGAGTTCTTCCCGCCGAAGACCGAGGAGATGGAGCGCAATCTCTGGGAGACCATCAATCGCCTGGCGCCGCTGACGCCGAACTTCGTCTCGGTCACCTACGGCGCCGGCGGCTCGACCCGCGAGCGCACCCATTCGACCATCACCCGCATCCTGCGCGAGACCGATCTGCTGCCGGCCGCGCATCTGACCTGCGTCAGCGCCTCGCGCGGCGAGATCGACGACATCGTCGACCGCTATCATGAGGTCGGCGTCCGTCACATCGTCGCGCTGCGCGGCGATCCGCCCGGCGGCATCGGCACGCCCTACTTCACCCATCCGGACGGCTACCAGAGTTCGGCCGAACTCGTCACCGGGATCAAGAGGCGCCACGCCGACATCGAGATCTCGGTGTCCGCCTATCCCGAGAAGCATCCGGAAGCGAAGGATTTCGATGCCGACATCGACACGCTGAAGGCCAAGGTCGACGCCGGCGCGACGCGCGCGATCACCCAGGTGTTCTTCGACAACGACCTCTACCACCGCTATGTCGACCGGGTGCGCGCGCGCGGCATCGAGATTCCGATCGTGCCGGGCATCATGCCGATGCACAATTTCAAGCAGGCGCGCAATTTCGTGACGCGCGCCGGCACCAGCGTGCCGGACTGGCTCGCCGAGAAGTTCGAGGGCCTCGACAACGACGCCGAGACCCGCAAGCTGGTTGCCGCCACCGTCGCCGCCGGCCAGGTGCAGAAGCTGTTCAAGCACGGCGTCGACACCTTCCACTTCTACACCATGAACCGCGCGGACCTCGTGTTCGCGATCAGCCACCTGCTCGGCATCCGGCCGAACGGTGCCCAGAAAGCTGCCTGACACATGTCCGTTCCCGTTTCCCCCAAGCGTAACGCTTTGCTCGCGGCTGCCCGCGAGCGCATCCTGGTGCTCGACGGCGCCATGGGCACGATGATCCAGGGCCTGCAGTTCGACGAAGCCGCGTTCCGCGGCGCGCGCTTTGCGGACTTCCACCGCGACATCAAGGGCAACAACGATCTGCTGATCCTGACCCAGCCCGATGCGATCACGGACATCCACGCCGCATATCTGCGCGCCGGTGCCGACATCGTCGCGACCAACACCTTCTCCTCGACCTCGATCGCGCAGGCCGACTACGACATGTCGGACCTCGCCTATGAGCTGAACCTGCAGGGCGCCCGCCTGGCGCGCACCGCCGCCGAGCGCGTGAGCGCCGAGGACGGCAAACCGCGCTTTGTCGCCGGCGCACTCGGCCCGACCAACCGCACCGCCTCGATCTCGCCCGACGTTTCCAATCCCGGCTATCGCGCGGTGACCTTCGACGATCTGCGCAAGGCCTATGGCGAACAGGCCAAGGGCCTGCTCGACGGCGGCGCCGATCTGCTGCTGGTCGAGACCATCTTCGACACGCTGAACGCCAAGGCGGCGCTGTACGCGATTTCCGAGATCATCGAGGAGCGCGGCATCGACGTGCCCGTGATGATTTCCGGCACCATCACCGACAAGTCCGGCCGCCTGCTCTCCGGCCAGTTGCCGGAGGCGTTCTGGCATTCGGTGCGGCACGCAAGGCCGATCACGATCGGCTTCAACTGCGCGCTCGGCGCCGAGGATCTGCGCGCGCATATCGCCGATATCGGCCGCGTCGCCGACACGCTCGTGTGTGCATACCCGAACGCCGGCCTGCCCAACGAATTCGGCCAGTATGACGAGACGCCGGACTACATGGCGCGGCTGATCGGCGAATTCGCGGCCGCCGGCCTCGTCAACATCGTCGGCGGCTGCTGCGGCACCACGCCCGACCATATCGCGGCGATCGCCAAGGCGGTCGCCCCGCACAAGCCGCGCGTGGTGCCCGAGATCGCGCCGCGGCTCAGGCTCTCCGGCCTCGAGCCGTTCACGCTGACCGACGCGATCCCGTTCGTGAATGTCGGCGAGCGCACTAACGTCACCGGCTCGGCGCGCTTCCGCAAGCTGATCACCGCCGGCGACTACACCGCCGCGCTGCAGGTCGCGCGCGACCAGGTCGAGAACGGCGCCCAGGTCATCGACGTCAACATGGACGAGGGCCTGCTCGATTCCGAAGCGGCGATGGTGACGTTCCTCAACCTCGTCGCCGCCGAGCCCGACATCGCGCGCGTGCCCGTGATGGTCGATTCCTCGAAATTCCACGTCATCGAGGCCGGCCTGAAATGCATCCAGGGCAAGCCGATCGTGAACTCGATCTCGCTCAAGGAAGGCGAGGAGAAGTTCATCCATGAGGCGACCGTCGCCAAGCGCCACGGCGCCGCCGTGGTGGTGATGGCGTTCGACGAGACCGGCCAGGCCGACACGTTCAAGCGCAAGACCGAGATCAGCAAGCGCGCCTACGACATCCTGGTCGGCCGGCTCGACTTCCCGCCCGAGGACATCATCTTCGATCCAAATATTTTTGCGATCGCGACCGGCCTCGAGGAGCACAACAATTACGGCGTCGACTTCATCGAAGCGACGCGCTGGATCCGGGCGAACCTGCCGGGCGCCCACATCTCCGGCGGCGTCTCCAACCTGTCGTTCTCGTTCCGCGGCAACGAACCGGTGCGCGAGGCGATGCACTCGGTGTTCCTGTATCACGCGATCCATGCCGGCATGGACATGGGCATCGTCAATGCCGGGCAGATGATCGTCTACGACGACATCGATCCCGAGCTGCGCCAGACCTGCGAGGACGTCATCCTCAACCGCGATCCCGGCGCCTCCGAGCGGCTCTTGGCGCTGGCCGAGAAATTCCGCGGCAAGGAGAAGCAGACCAAGGAGCAAGATCTCGCCTGGCGCGAATGGCCGGTCGAGAAGCGGCTGTCCCACGCGTTGGTGCACGGCATCACCGAGTTCATCGAGCAGGACACCGAGGCCGCCCGCCAGAACGCGTCCCGTCCGCTCGACGTCATCGAGGGGCCGCTGATGGCCGGCATGAACGTGGTCGGCGACCTGTTCGGCGACGGCAAGATGTTCCTGCCGCAAGTCGTGAAGTCGGCCCGCGTGATGAAGCAGGCGGTCGCCTATCTGATGCCGTTCATGGAGGAGGAGAAGGCCCGCAATCTCGCCAACGGCATCACCGGCGGCCGCAACGCCGCGGGCAAGATCGTGCTCGCGACGGTGAAGGGCGACGTCCACGACATCGGCAAGAACATCGTCGGCATCGTGCTCCAATGCAACAATTTCGAGGTCATCGACCTCGGCGTCATGGTGCCTGCCAACAAGATCATCGAGACCGCGAAGGCCGAAGGCGCCGACATCATCGGCCTGTCCGGCCTGATCACGCCCTCGCTCGACGAAATGAGCTTCCTCGCCGGCGAGTTGCAACGGCAGGGCATGAACCTGCCGCTTTTGATCGGCGGCGCCACCACGAGCCGCGTGCACACCGCCGTGAAGATCGACCCGAACTATCCGGGCGGCCCGGTCGTGCACGTCAATGACGCGAGCCGTGCCGTCGGCGTTGCCTCCTCGCTGCTGTCGGCCGAGAAGAGGCAGGCCTACGCCGCCGAGGTACGCGCCGAATACGCAAGAATCTCGACGGCGCATTTCCGCGCCCAAGCCGACAAGAAGCGGCTGAAGCTTGGCGAGGCCCGCGCCAACAAGGTCGCGATCGATTTTGCGGCGGCGCCGCCGAAAAAGCCGGCCTTCTTCGGGCTGAAGAGCTTCGACGCCTACGATCTTGCCGAGCTCGCCGACTACATCGACTGGACGCCGTTCTTCCAGACCTGGGAGCTGACCGGCCGCTTCCCGGCGATCCTCGACGACCCCAAGGTCGGCGAGGTCGCGCGCTCGCTCTATGCCGACGCGCGCAAGATGCTGAACACCATCATCAAGGAGAAGTGGTTCACCGCCCGCGCCACCGTCGGCTTCTGGCCGGCGAACGCCGTCGGCGACGACATCGAGGTCTATGCCGACGAGACGCGGAAGCAGAAGATCGCGACCTTCCATACGCTGCGCCAGCAGCTCGAGAAGCGCGAGGGCCGCTTCAACGCCGCGCTGTCCGACTTCATCGCGCCGAAAGAAACCGGCATCGCCGACTATATCGGCGGCTTCGTCGTCACCGCGGGGATCGGCGAGGATGCGGTCGCCGACCGCTTCAAGAACGCCAATGACGACTACTCCTCGATCCTGTGCAAGGCGCTGGCCGATCGCCTGGCCGAAGCCTTCGCCGAACGCATGCACCAGCGCGTGCGCAAGGAGTTCTGGGCCTATGCGCCCGATGAGACCTGGTCGGCGGACGAACTGATCCTCGAGAAATATGACGGCATCCGCCCGGCGCCGGGCTATCCGGCGCAGCCCGACCACACCGAGAAGCGGACGCTGTTCGCGCTGCTCGATGCCGAGAACACCGCCGGCGTGAAGCTGACCGAGAGCTTTGCGATGTGGCCGGGCTCGTCGGTCTCGGGCCTCTACTTCTCGCATCCCGAAAGCTTCTACTTCGGCGTCGGCAAGATCGAGCGCGACCAGGTCGAGGACTACGCCACGCGCAAGGCCATGACGGTCGCCGAGATCGAGCGCTGGCTGGCGCCGGTCTTGAACTACATCCCCTCGCAGGACGGCGCCAAGGGATCGGCGATCGCGCCCGCCGCGACGCCCGCCAACGACGCGGAGCTGGCCTCGCATCCGCAGGGCTGCACCTGCGCCGTGCATCTCGCCTGGCGCAAGAAGAAGGTGGGGGCTGGGTAGGCCTCCTCGACACGTGTCATCGCCGGGGTTGACCCGGCGATCCATCTTCAAAAACACTTCCGAAGATTGATGGATGCCCGGGTCAAGCCCGGGCATGACGTATTGGAGTGCCGTAGATGGGGTAACGGGCCGGCCGCCCGCTCGCTACGGCGCAATTTGGAAGCGCGCTCGCGAGCGGCCTGTTGGT
>NZ_JAUMTJ010000017.1:0-150267 GCF_032654765.1 Bradyrhizobium sp. 33ap4
TCCTCGACCACGTTGAATCTCCCTTAATATGCGATTCTCAACCCTCCAGATCGCGGCTTTCTGACTCAGTAAGACTAAGGCGCGATGAGATTGGGTTGAATCGTCATCGCGCCTTAGCTCTTTGTTTGAGCATGAGCTTTTCGGAAAACCGCTTCGCACTTTTCCGGATCATGCTTTAGCTCGCAGCAGCGACCGGCGCCTCGTCGTACAGGCCGTAGACCCGTTCGGCCTTGGCAAATCCAGCGATAGGAAACTCGCCGAGATCGCTCCAGCCGCCGTCGCTGATGCCGGCGAAGCGCTCCGAGGCCACCACGGTGCGGCCAAGACGGCCAGCGATCTTCTCCAGCCGCGCGGCGAGATTGACCGCCGGACCGATGCAGGTGAAGTCGAGCCGGTTGCCGCCGCCAATATTGCCGTAGAGCACGCGCCCGAGATGCAGCGCGAGGCCGAAACGGAAGCGTTCGACGGCATCGCCATTGGCGAATTGCAGCGCCTCGACGCCGGCGCGGGACGCGCGCGCAGCTTCCAGCACCCGTGAACAGACCTGCACCTCGTCGCCGAGATATTCGTCGACCGGGAACACCGCGAGCAGGCCGTCGCCCATGAATTTGAGCACTTCGCCGCCATGGTCGCGGATCGCGGTGACCTGGCAATCGAAGTAGAGGTTGAGGATTTCCACCACCGTCTCGGCCGGCAAGCGGTCCGACAGCGCGGTGAAGCCGCGCAGGTCCGACAGCCAGATCGCGGCATCCATCGTATCGGCATGGCCGCGCCGGATCTGGCCGCCCATGATGCGCTCGCCGGCACGGTTGCCGACATAGGTGTCGAGCAAGAGCGAGGCGGTGCGGCGCAGGGTGATGATCTCGATATAGCGCGCCAATGGCACGGTGATCGACCGGATCGCATCGAGCTGCTCCTCGGTGAAGCCACCCGGCTGCCTGGTGGTCCAGCTCGAGGCATTGACGAAGCCGTCGGTATAGACCAGCGGCACGGCGATGTAGTCGGTGACGCCTTCGGCCTGCAGGTCCACGACGATCGGAAACCGGGCGCTTGCGGGATCGTCGAGCCGCGCGCGTACTTCAACACCCTGCCTGAACACGGTCGACAGCGGGCTGACGGCAAATTCCGGGGAGTCCAGGATGTTGTGATCGACGGTGCCGGTTTCGACCTCGGCGCCGGGCTTCCAGAAGAAATGGCGGCCATAGATCTCCGGATGCAGCGTGCGCACGAAGACGCCGATGCGCCACAGCGGCAGGCCGGCCCGCACCAGGCGCTCGCAGCATTCCGCCATCATCTGCGGCGGGGTCGGCGCCGACCGCGCGCCGCCGATCATCCATTCGATGATGTCCCGAAGCTCCGACGCGTTCATGGCATTCCCCCAGGGCGGTCTGGCGACCGCCACTATATAAGGGATCAGCGCCCGGTCTGCCCGCGGTCGCGCAGAAAATGATCGGCCAGCACGCAGGCCATCATGGCCTCGCCGACCGGTACCGCCCGGATGCCGACGCAGGGGTCGTGGCGGCCCTTGGTCAGGATGTCGGTATCCGCGCCCTTGCGGTCCACGGTCCGGCGCGTGGTCAGGATCGAGGACGTCGGCTTGACCGCAAAGCGCACCACCACAGGCTGCCCGGTCGAGATGCCGCCGAGGACGCCGCCGGCATGGTTGGACAGGAAACGCGTTCCGTTGTTGCCGGTCCGCATCTCGTCGGCGTTCTCCTCGCCCGACAATTCGGCGGCGCCGAAGCCGGCGCCGATCTCGACGCCCTTGACCGCGTTGATGCTCATCATCGCCGCCGCCAGGTCGCTGTCGAGTTTGGCGTAGATCGGCGCGCCGAGGCCGGCTGGCACGCCCTCGGCGACGACCTCGATGACGGCGCCGATCGAGGAGCCGCTCTTCCTGATGCCGTCGAGATAGCTTTCGAAGAACGCCGCCTTGTCCTTGTCGGGACAGAAGAACGGGTTGTTCGCAATCTCGTCCCAGTCCCACTTCTCGCGGTCGATCTTGTGCGGCCCCATCTGCACCAGCGCGCCGCGCACCTTCACCTCGGGCAGCACCTTGCGCGCGATCGCACCGGCCGCGACGCGGGTCGCGGTCTCGCGCGCGGAGGAGCGTCCGCCGCCGCGATAGTCGCGCAGGCCGTATTTCGCTTCATAGGTGAAGTCGGCATGGCCGGGCCGGAACTTGTCCTTGATCTCGGAATAATCCTTCGAGCGCTGGTCGGTGTTCTCGATCAGCAGCGCGATCGGCGTGCCGGTCGTCACCTGCGCGCCGGTTTCCGGATGCGCCATCACGCCGGACAGGATCTTGACCGCATCCGGCTCCTGGCGCTGGGTGGTGAAGCGCGACTGGCCGGGGCGGCGGCGGTCGAGGTCGTGCTGGATCTCCTCCGCGGTCAGGGGGATCAGCGGCGGGCAGCCGTCCACGACGCAGCCGATCGCGACCCCATGGCTCTCGCCGAAGGTCGTGACGCGGAACATATGACCGAAAGTATTGAAGGACATGGCGTGTCGTAACGCGCAGAGGCAGCGGGGTCAAACAGCCAAGCTGTCATTCCGGGGCGATGCGGAGCATCGAACCCGGAATCTCGAGATTCCCCGGGGCGCAATTGCGCCCCTGAGGTTCGCTTCGTGCCCCGGAATGACAGTGCGAGTTAACTATGCTTCCGCAGCCCCTGCTCACCGAATACGTAGACCGCCCCCTGCTCGATATAGAGTTCGGCGGCCGAGGCCGGCGTCTCGAAGCCGAGCGCCACCATCAGCGCCCGCGCCGTACCGCCATGGGCGACCGCGACCGTGTCCGACGTCACCGACCGGTACCAGTCGGTCATCCGCACCTGCACGTCGACATAGCTCTCGCCGCCGGACGGCGACACCGTCCACTTCTCGGCCAGGCGGCGGGCATACAGCGCGGGGTCCGCAGCCTGCGCCTGCGCCAAGGTCGAGCCCTCCCACGTCCCGTAGCCGATCTCGCGCAGCCGCGCGTCGAGCGCGTAGTCGCCCGGCGGCAGGCCGAGCTCGGCGCGCACCAGCTCCATGGTGGCACGCGCCCGGATCAGCGGGCTTGCGACGAACGGCAGCGTCGCCTTGTCACGGCGGTCGCGCGCGAGGAGATCGCCGAGGATGCGCCCGGCATGCGCGGCCTGGGCGCGACCGCGCTCATTGAGGGCGATGTCCTGCACGCCCTGGAGCCGCCCTTCGGCGTTCCACGCGGTCTCGCCGTGGCGGATGTAATAGATCGTCGGTACCGGCATTCCCGTAACGGCTGGTCCCTGCTGCGCGAGAGGTCGGCCGCCTCAAGGCTTCCACGCTTCGAATTTTTTCGGCTCGGAGGTACACCAGCACTTCGGCTGGCGACAAGCCCAAATCGGCCGCAGCTTGGGCGGTATGCGCGCAGATCGGCGCAGACGGAATAGCCACGCCGCCAGGGTGTTATGTTGGACAAGGCTATCGCCGAGACCATCGAAGACTGGGATGCATGACCGCGTTTCGTCAAAGTGTCGAAGCCATGATACCGGCGCTGCGTCGCTATGCGCGCGCGCTGGCGCGTGACACGGATATCGCCGACGATCTGGTGCAGGACACGCTGGTGCGGGCGCTGCGCTCGGAGCGGCTGTTTCTCGGCGGCGACGTCAGGAGCTGGCTCTACACGATCCTGACCAATCTGAACAAGAACCGCCGGCGCTCGCTGGCGCGGCGGCCGGCGTTCGTGCCGCTGCTCGATAACAATGCCGACGCCAGCGGCACCGAGGCCGAGGGACGCGACATCGAACGCGCGCTGTCGACGCTGGTCGAGGAACAACGCTCGGTGCTGCTGCTCGTCATGCTGGAGGGCATGAGCTACCGCGAGGTCGCCGATATCCAGGGCGTGCCGATCGGCACGGTGATGTCCCGCCTCGCCCGCGCCCGCGCCCATGTCCGGGCCTCGATCGAGGGCCAGCGCCCGGCGCTCCGGCGGGTGAAATGATAATGTGCGCGATGGCCGGCGTTATGCATGAACGATTTTCGAACAAGATTTGGCAGAGACGACTGATATGACCGACCCGAACATTCCCGTCACCGAAGACGAGTTGCACGCTTACGTCGACAACGAGCTGCCAGCCGAACGCCGCGGCGATGTCGAGGCGTGGCTTGCCGCGCATCCCGACGACGCGGCGCGGGTGCAGTCATGGCGTGCGATGGCCGAGACACTGCATGCACGCTACGACACCGTGCTGGACGAGGCGGTGCCGAAACGGCTCGAACTCGAGCGGCTGGTGCGCCAGCCGCGCCGCTGGGTCTATGGCGCGGTGGCGGCGACGGTCATGGCCTTCGTCGCCGGTGGCGGCGCCGGCTGGATCGCGCGCGGAGCGGCGGCGACGCCGTCGGCATTCCAGAGCTTCACGGTCGATGCACTCGATGCGCATCGGCTCTACGTGGTCGAGGTCCGGCATCCCGTCGAGGTGCCCGGCAGCGAGCGCGACCACCTGCAGCAATGGCTGACCAAGCGCTGCGGCTGGGACGTCCGCGCGCCGGAGCTGACCGGGCTGAAGCTGGTCGGCGGCCGCCTGCTGCCCGGACCGAGCGGCCCGGCGTCGTTCCTGATGTATGAGAGCACGTCGGGTGAGCGGTTCACGGTCTACACCGCCAAGGTGAAGACCGAGGCGACCCAGATGCGCTACGCCGTGCAGGGCAGCGACGGCGCGCTGTTCTGGGCCGATCGAGGCGTCGCCTATGTCGTCAGCGGCGGCACCGATCGCACGCGCCTGACCCAGGTCGCGCAGGCCGTCTACGATCAGATGGAGAAGAGCGGCGGATGATCTTCCGTAATTTTACGGAAGATCAGGTCGTCGAAATTGCGTCATTTCGAGCAAGTGAATCCAGCCTCACTCAGCGTCCCAATTCCGACATCGAAAACTTCGATTCGCGTCATCGACGCGTCTCATTATCGCACCGGATGCTCACGCGAAGATGATCCGCGCCAGATCCGCCGATCGGCGCACGCGGCCTCGATTGGGGTTTTGTGTACCGCGCTGGTCCCCCTCTCGAGGCCGCACTCCTTTCCGCCGTCCAATCTGCACGCCGCAGATGGGACTTCCGGCGGCCGATCATCTTTTGACGCGCTCACGACACCCGCGTCTACCCCGATAGACTCCGGGGTAGTTGCAGTTTCGCGTCTTCGCGTCTTTGGGGCGCGCTCTCGGCGGTCAGCCGAGATCGCTGCGCGGATTATAGGGGTTACGATCCCGCCACGTCTGCATCAATGCCTCAAGCTCGGCATCGTTCCCGTCGGGAAGGATGATGCGGGTCGTGACATAGAGGTCGCCGGTCGCGCCCGCCTTCGACAGCCCCTTGGCCTTGAGGCGGAAGGTACGGCCGCTCGAGGTGTTCTTCGGGATAGACAGTTCGACCGCGCTGCCGAGCGTCGGCACGCGGACCTTGCCGCCCAGCACCGCCTCGTAGAGGGTGATGGGCAGGTCGATCCTGAGGTCGTTGCCGTCGACCTTGAAGAACGGGTGCGGCGCGACCGAGATCGTGATCAGGAGATCGCCGGGCGGATGGCCTTGCGCGGTCTCGCCCTGCCCCTTCAGCCGGATCTGCTGACCCGCAGCAACCCCGGGCGGAATCTTGACGTTGAGCTCGCGGCCGGTCGGCAGGCGGACGCGCTTGTCGCCGCCCCTGACCGATTCCTCCAGCGACACCGTCATAGCGACCGAAAGATCGAGGTCGACGCCGACCCCGCCGCCGTCAAACTCGAACGGACTGGCCCGGCCCGCGCGGCTGCCGCCTCCGCGAGCCGCATTGCCAAACATGCTGTTGAGGATGTCCTCGAAGCTGCCGCCGCCCATGCCGCCGCCGGGCCCGGAGCGGAAACTGTACTCGAAGCCGCCCGGACCGGCACGGCCGCCGGCACCGCTGCCGCCAGGGAAACCCTGGAAGCGCGGCTTGCCTTCGGCATCGATCTCGCCGCGGTCGAACTGCTTGCGCTTGTCCTCGTCGCCGACGATCTCGTTGGCCGTGTTGATCTCCGCAAAGCGGGCCGCCGCCTTCGGGTCGTTCTTGTTGTTATCAGGGTGATGCTTCTTGGCGAGCTTGCGATAGGCGCTCTTGATCGTCGCAGCGCTGGCGCTCCGCTGCACCCCCAAGACCTCATAGGGGTCGCGCATCCGTCACGTCTCCTTCACGGGAAAAATCAGTCCTGGCCGGGAACCCGTCCGGGCCCACTTTACCTTGATGTGGGGGCTCAGTGGCATTTTTGCAACTAGTCCGGCTTCGCCGGAATTCTCAGGATTTTCTCCAGGGCTTCAGGCTATGGATTTCCCACCGCCCTTGTCCAGCCTTGCATGCGGCGCCCTGCAGCCAGCTCTCGGTGGCTCCGTTGACGTAGCTGGCAAGGAAATCCCGGCACGTCTTGCCGTCCTCGCCCGAATAGGCCTGGGCCAGCGGCGTCACCGAGCCGCGCGCGCCGGTTTCAGGATTTTCCCAGGGCTGGCTGGAATCCTTGTCGCCCTTGGTCAGCACGTCGGAGGCGGCATTGCGGGCGAAGGCGAGATCGCTGTCGGTCGGCATCACCGCATTGATCTGGGTCGGCCTGATCGAGCCCGTCACATCCTTGTCGTCCAGCTTGGCGAAGGCCTCGCTGCGCGACAGGCTGCAACCGCTTGCGCCGACGCCGATCAGGATCAATGTCACCACCGCGCCTGCGGGGTGGATCGCCGATAGGCCAACGCGCCCCCATGCCCTATATAGGGCTAGTAACGCGCTTTCAGACGCGGGCGGATGCAAATCGGGACTCCTGACATGACCGACACGACCTCCATCAAACACCCGACACCGTTAACATCGGGTGATTTCACCGCGGCGGAGGAGCCGTTCGCCCTGTTCGCCGAATGGTTTGCGGAGGCGATCAAGTCCGAGCCGAACGATCCGAACGCGATGGCGCTTGCGACCGTCGATCCCGACGGCCTGCCCGACGTGCGGATGGTGCTGATGAAGGGCTTCGATGCCGACGGCTTCGTGTTCTACAGCCACATTGCGAGCGCCAAGGGCCGCGAATTGGCCGCAAATCCCAAGGCTGCTTTACTCTTCCACTGGAAATCGCTGCGCCGCCAGGTGCGCATCCGCGGGCCGGTCACGCCGGTGACCGATGCCGAGGCCGACGCCTATTTCGCCACCAGGCCGAAGCAGGCGCAGATCGGCGCCTGGGCCAGCAAGCAGTCGCAGCCGCTGGAGAGCCGTTTCGCATTCGAGCAGGCGATCGCCAAGACCGGTGCGAAATACGTCATCGGCGAGGTGCCGCGGCCGCCGGGCTGGAGCGGCTGGCGGATCACGCCGCAGCGCTTCGAGCTCTGGCACGACCGCCCGTACCGCCTGCACGACCGCATCGAATTCCGCCGCGACGGCGCCGGCAGCGCCTGGTCGAAGGTGCGGCTCTATCCCTGAAAGCTGCGACCGTCATGGCCGGGCGAAAGCGCGAAGCGCATCTTCGTGTAAGATGACCCGGCCAGCGACGTCTTGATCCCAAGTCATCCCAAGTCGTTCGAAGGCGTGGATGCCCGGCACGCCGCCGCGCATGACGAAAACGAAAGAAACCGTCGATGCCCCACCCATCCAATGCGCCGCGGCGCACGCTGCTTCTGACCGGCGCAAGCCGCGGCATCGGCCATGCCACCGCGATCCGGTTCTCGTCCGCCGGCTGGCGCGTCATCACCCTGTCGCGGCATGCGTTTCCCGAGGTCTGCCCCTGGGGCGCCGGGCCGGAAGACCATATCGAGGTCGACCTCGGCAGCCATGACGACACCGTTCGCGCGATCTCTGAGATCCGCAGGCGGCTCGAGAACGATGAACTGCACGCGCTGGTCAACAACGCCGCGATCTCGCCGAAGGCTGCGGGCGGCGGCCGGCTCGGCACCATGGACACCGACATCGAGACTTGGACCCACGTTTTCCACGTCAACTTCTTCGCACCGATCATGATCGCGCGTGGGCTGATCGAGGAGTTGAAACACGCCAAGGGCGCGGTGGTGAACGTCACCTCGATCGCCGGCTCGCGCGTGCATCCGTTTGCCGGCGCGGCCTATGCGACGTCGAAGGCCGCGCTCGCGGCGCTGACGCGCGAGATGGCATCGGACTTCGGCCGCGTCGGCGTCCGCGTCAACGCGATCGCGCCGGGCGAGATCGATACCTCGATCCTGTCGCCGGGCACCGAGAAGATCGTCGACCAGCAGATCCCGATGCACCGCCTCGGCACGCCGGACGAGGTCGCCAAGATCATCTACGTTCTCTGCACGGAGACCAGCTCTTACGTGAACGGTGCGGAGATCCACATCAACGGTGGTCAGCACGTCTGACGCTGGGAAGAGCCGTATTTCGGGGAAGGAAGTTTTGAGGCGATCCCGGCCGCCGCCGCGGCCGTCATTGGGATTGCTTCACTTGCAGGCGCAACAACGCAAACGAGGCTTCTGCCTCCGAGGCTTCGGCCTCTAGTCTGCGTAGAACCGACGCGACTTCTTCTCGGGCTGCCGCAGCGCGACGTCGTTCAGCGCGCTGGAGCATTCGTCTTCGTCCTCGCCATCCAGCAACGCAGCGCCACAGTAACGGCAAAGTCTCGGCGAGATCGCCTGCACCTTGCCTGCTGCGCGGTCCTGTTGATAGCGCGCAAAGTCGATGACGTTACGCCGTGGCGTTATGATCTTCTCAACCATTGCTGTCCTCCGGCTTCGAGGCGGGCGTTATCGCAGACAAGTTTCGCCCAAACGTTCAGCGCAACGCTCAAATTTTAGCAGAGGAAATAAGGCAGGAAGCGCGTCCCAAAACGCGACGCGTGGAACCGGTCTACAGCCACTTCTTCCACTTGAAGATCCAGTACGGCACGATCGCCGCGATCAGCATCAGCACCAGTGCATACGGATAGCCGTGCGCCCATTCGAGTTCCGGCATCACCTTGAAATTCATGCCGTAGATCGAGGCGATCAGCGTCGGCGGCATCAAGACCACCGCCATCACCGAGAACAGCTTGATGATGTTGTTCTGTTCCAGATTGACCACGCCGAGCATAGCGTCGAGCACGAAGGTGATCTTGTTGGAGAGATAGGAGGCGTGGTCGGTCAGTGAGGCCACGTCACGCTGCATGGTCTTGAGCTGCTCGCGCATGTCCTTGGACCATTTCACGCCCTCGACCACCGCGGAGAGGAAGGTGACGAGGCGGCCGATCGAGACCAGGCTTTCGCGAACCTTCGAGGTCAGGTCGCCCTTGCGGCCGATCGCGATCAGAATCTGCGAATATTGCTTGGCGTGGCCGTGGCGCTCGCTCTCCGGCTCGAAGATGTCGTGGGACACCTGGTCGATATCGGCCCCGCAGCGCTCCAGAATGTCGGCGCAACGGTCGATCACCGCGTCCAGCAGTTCCATCAGCACCTGCTCCCCGGTGATGCTGGGGGAACAGGCGCGCGCCAGCTTGTTCTCGACCAGCGCGAACGGCTTCGGCAGGTCGTAGCGCACCGTCACCAGCCGATGACCGGTGAGGATGAAGGTCACCGCCGTGGTGCGCGGCATGTCGGTGTCGGACTGGCACATCAGCGTCGCGGTCATGTAGCGCGCGCTGTTCTCGATATAGAGGCGGCTGGAGATCTCGATCTCCTGCATGTCTTCCCGGGTCGGCACCGCGATCCCCGCGAGCTTCTCGACCGCCCGGTCCTCCTCCACGGTCGGATTCACCAGATCGACCCAGACCGCTCCCTCGGGCAGCGCGCCGAGGTCCGTCGCGGTGGCCTTCTTGAGCGAAAACTCGGACGGAACGAACACCGACAGCATCACGAACTCCACGAAACAAGGCTGGCAGGACCCGCCGACTTAGCGCGATTCTGGGGGGCGCTTCATGACCGGGGTATTAACCGGGCATCCATACTTGTGGCGGCCAGGCGGCAGCGACGTGACGCCGACTCGTCGACCGTTGCCTGTTTGCACAAAAACCAACCCGGCACCAGAACAGTTGCGGCAAAAAAGCCACAGACAGCGTCCCGCGATGCGGGAAAGGCATCTAAAGTCTGGGAATAATGGCACGTTTCGGCAATAATGCCGCTAATGGAATCGTGGCGTTTGGGGCGTAATAGTGGCGCTTTCGGGCGCGGATTTTCGATTGGAATGTAATCATGTCGTCGCTCAAAGTTACCCTCGGGATCCTGGCCGCGGGCCTGATGTTGTCGGGCTGCATGCAGGCCACAACCTATGAGGCAACCAACACCGCGAACTTCAAGCCGCGTGACAAGGAACTCCTGGCCAAGACCACCTACGTCAAGACGCCGGTCGCTGAACCGTTCCGCCGCGCCATCGTCGAGTACCACCGCAAGGAAGCCCCCGGCTCGATCGTGGTCGATTCCGACAACCATTACCTCTATTACGTGCTGAACGACGGCAAGGCGATCCGCTACGGCATCACCGTCGGCGAGGAAGCCATGGCCTGGTCCGGCATCGCCAAGGTCGGCAGCATGACCGAATGGCCGGCCTGGCACCCGACCCCCGGCGAAATCTCGCGCCTTGGCGTCCCGACCTTCGTGGCCCCGGGCCCGGACAATCCGATGGGCTCGCGCGCGATGTATCTCTATTCGGGCGGCAAGGACACGCTGTTCCGCATCCACGGCACTAACCAGCCGGAATATATCGGCGCGTCGATCTCCTCGGGCTGCATCCGCATGACCAACGAGGACGTCATCGACCTCTACAACCGCGTCAAGCTCGGTACCATCGTCGTGGTGCTGGAGCCGAAGCACGGCGACTCGCCCTACAAGCCGCAGATGGCGCTGCAGGGCGGCGGCGGCACGACCTACTGATCCAATCGCAATCGCGATCAAAAGCGCCGGCTTTGCCGGCGCTTTTTTGTTGGCTGCGGTTTGGTCTTGGCGCTGCGGTCGGGCGCGGCCGCATCATCTGATTTTGTGGCGTCCGGCTTGCCGGTGCCAGACTTGCCGTGGGTCAGCTTTGGATGTGTCCGCTTTCGGCGCGTCGGATTTGGCGGCGACCTCGCGCGGCGGTGCCTCTTCGGGGCGCTCGGCCGGCAACAGCGGCGCGACCTGCGGCAGCGGGTCGTCCACGTTCCACTGGCAGATCCGGTAATTGTTGCGACGCTCGATCAGGTCGAGATGGATGTGGTCCTCGTGGTACCAGTCCGAGCCCGGACCGAGCACCGTGGAGAAGCGGGCACAGACCGAATGCAGCACGGTCTCGCGCAAGGTCCGCGGCACGCTGCGGTCGGTCAGCGAGATCGACTTGCCGTTGGCGAGACCGAGCGCGCGGACGTCGAGCGCATTGGCGCGGCCGTGCTCGGAGAGCTGCGCTCCGGCGACCCGATTGCGGCCGCGGCACTCGAACGAGTCGAAATTGTCGAGATTGCTGATCCCGCCCCCGAGGCTCTGCGCGAGCGGCGCGATATCGGTGCGGACCCAGTCGGCGACCGCAGCGGCCATCTTGCAGCGGAGGATCGCGGCGGGCTTGACCGCGACCTTGCGCTTGTCCGCTAGCACGATCGCCTCGAGCCGCACCAGATCCTCGCCGCCGCAGCCCCCGGCGCCGTGGATATCCGGAATGCTCGGGGCGATCGCGATCTCCTCGGTCAGCGCCTGCCGGCAGGCCGAAAGCTGCGGCGCGGCGGGCTCGGCCGGCTTGGCGGCATCAGCGGGCTTGGCCGTCTCGCTGGGCCTGGCCGCCTCGGCAGGCGCGGCCGGAGACTGCGTCCCGGCTGCGGGAGGTTCGGGCTCGGTTGCCGCCGGCGCGTGAGCTGCCGCCGGCGCCTCAGCCGGGCGTGGCTTCGGCAGCGGCACCGCTGAGCGGCGGGCTGCCTTATGCGGCCTTTGCGGCCGGGTGCCGAACAGATCGTCCCACGGAAAGCTGGGCGCGCGGCGGGCGGCCTCGGCGGGGCCTGCTTGCATGCCAAGGCAAAGCAGCACGGCGGCGGCGGTAACCATTGCCGCGCCCCCGCGACGAAACGCGCCAACAGGCCATTTTCGGCTTGCTTTCTCCGCGCTAAAGTTCATGTCAGTTCCATGATTTTACTGCCGGCCGTCCAAGATGCCGGCGGATCATGTGTGAGGATCGAGGAGGGATTCGCGTATGCTTGGTTTGATGCAAGATTGGCCCTTGCTGTGTCACAAGATTATTGAGCACGCCGCCAAATATCACGGCACACAGGAAGTCGTGACGCGGTCGGTCGAAGGCCCCATTCATCGCACCACCTACGCCCAGATCCACACCCGCGCACTGAAGGTCTCGCAGAGCCTGGAACGTGACGGCATCAAGCTCGGCGACCGCGTCGCCACCATAGCCTGGAACACCTGGCGCCACCTCGAGGTCTGGTACGGCATCATGGGGATCGGCGCGATCTGCCATACGGTCAATCCGCGCCTGTTTCCGGAGCAGATCGCCTGGATCGTCAACCACGCCCAGGACCGCATCGTCATCACCGACCTCACCTTCGTTCCGGTGCTGGAGAAGATCGCAGGCCAGCTGCCGAGCGTCGAGCGCTACGTGGTGCTGACCGACAAGGCGCACATGCCGCAGACCACGCTGAAGAACGCGGTCGCCTATGAGGACTGGATCGCGGCATCCGACGGCAAGTTCGAGTGGAAGACCTTCGACGAGAACACCGCGGCGGCGATGTGCTACACCTCCGGCACGACGGGCGATCCCAAGGGTGTACTTTATTCGCACCGCTCCAACGTGTTGCACGCGCTGATGGCCAATTCGAAGGACGCGCTCGGCACCTCCGCGTCGGACACAATGCTTCCGGTGGTCCCCTTGTTCCATGCCAACAGCTGGGGCATCGCCTTCTCCGCGCCGTCGATGGGCACCAAGCTCGTGATGCCGGGCCCGAAGCTCGACGGCGCCTCGGTGTACGAGTTGCTGTCGACCGAGAAGGTCACGCACACCGCCGGCGTGCCGACGGTGTGGCTGATGCTGCTGCAATACATGGCCGCCAACAACGTCAAGCTGCCGGATCTGCAGATGGTGATCTGCGGCGGGTCGGCGATGCCACGCTCGATGATCCAGGCGTTCCTCGACATGGGCAGCCAGGTGCGCCACGCCTGGGGCATGACCGAGATGAGCCCGCTCGGCACGCTGGCGACGTTGAAGCCACCGTTTACCGAGCGCACCGGCGAGGAGCGGCTCGACATCCTGCAGACCCAGGGCTATCCGCCGTTCGGCGTCGAGATGAAGATCACCGACGATGCCGGCAAGGAGCTGCCGTGGGACGGCAAGACCTTCGGCCGTCTCAAGGTTTCGGGCCCGGCGATCGCCAAGGCCTATTTCCGGGTCGACAGCAACATCCTCGACGATGCCGGCTATTTCGACACCGGCGACGTCTCGACGATGGACGAGCACGGCTACATGCGGATCACCGACCGCTCCAAGGACGTGATCAAGTCCGGCGGCGAATGGATCTCCTCGATCGATCTCGAGAACCTCGCGGTCGGCCATCCGGCGGTCGCGGAAGCCGCCGTGATCGGTGTCCATCACCCCAAATGGGATGAGCGGCCGCTGCTGATCGTGCAACTCAAGCAGGGCCAGAGTGCCACGCGCGAGGACATCCTGAAGTTCATGGACGGCAAGATCGCCAAATGGTGGATGCCCGACGACGTCGCCTTCGTCGACGGCATTCCCCACACCGCGACCGGCAAGATCCTGAAGACGGCGCTGCGCGACCAATTCAAGGATTACACGTTCCCGACCGCCGCGGCGTGAAAACAAACGCTCGTCATGCCCGGGCTTGACCCGGGCATCCACGACTTCATCGTGCGGCAAGACATGGATGGCCGGGTCATAGGCGAGCGCAAGCGACGCCGTCCTTCGGAGGGCTATGCGCGGCCATGACGATTCGGGGTAAAGCCCAAATCCCTTGAATTCGCCGCAGGTCCGTGGTCTCACACGACTGATCGCGGCGGCCGAGGTCGCCTGAGGACATCTCAACCGGCAGATTTTTCGACGATGGCGCGCAGGTTTTCCGCTCCCTACCAGCAGGAGCCCGTGTCCGGTCTCGCCACCTGGTCGCGCAACCTCGCCATCTTCTCCGTCGTCGCGGTGGTCGTTTCGATCCTGATCGTCCGCTTCGGGTTCCTGGAAGTCAAGCCGGCGCTGGCGACCTTCTTCGGCGCGCTGGGCCTGGCCGGCCTGTCGATCCTGCTCGGGCTGGCCGCCTTTGCCGCGATCTGGCAGAACGGCACCCGCGGCATGGGCCGGATCCTGCTCGCGCTGCTGATCGACGCGGCGATCCTCGCCTACCCGGCCTACCTCATCTATCAGTACCGCAAGCTGCCGCGGATTTACGACGTCACCACCGACGCGATCGACCCGCCGAAATTCGAGGCGCTGGCGCGGCTGCGCACCGGGGAAGGCACCAATCCTGCCGCCTATGCCGGCCTCTATTCGGCCGAGCGGCAGCGCGCGGCCTATCCCGATATCGAAACCGTCGAGCTCGAAACCCCGGTCGACCGCGCCTATGAGCTGACGCTGCGGCTGGTGAACCGCCGCAAATGGCTCGTCATCGACGCGCGCGCGCCGCAGCCGCCGCGCCGCATCGGCCGCATCGAGGCGGTAGCGCGGACGCCGATCATGGGTTTCCGCGAGGACGTCTCGATCCGGGTCACGCCTGACGACGAGGACTCCCGCGTCGATATCCGCTCGGCGTCGCGCTATTTCGACACCGATCTCGGCAGCAACGCCGCCCGCGTCAAGAAGCTGATCGAAGACCTCAACAGCGCGGCCGAGAACGACAATGCCAAGCCGGCGAAGAAGGCGGCTCCTGTCGCGCCAAAGGCGCCGCCGGCGAAGACGGTGAAGAAGTGACGCGGTAGCGTCATTCCGGGGCATCGCGCAGCGATGAACCCGGAATCTCGAGATTCCGGGTCTGGTGCTTGGCACCATCCCGGAATGACGAACTAGGCCAATCGGTACGTCCCGCCGATCACGGGATCGCCGTCCGTCGCCACGACGCCGCGTGCGACCAGGTCCTCCAGATGTGCCAGCACCGAATAGCCGGCGGCATTGGCGAGCCGCGGATCGAGCCCGATATAGATCGCCCGCACCATGGTCGGGATGTCGGCCTCGCCCTTGCCGAGACGATGCAGGATCGATGCCTCGCGCGCCCGGCGATGCCGCGCCAGGAAACGGACGTAACGCGGGCCTTCCGGAATCTCCGGGCCATGGCCGGAGAAATACAGCTGCTCGGGCCGCTGTTCCAGCCGCTCCAGCGAGGCCATGTAATCGATCATCGAGCCGTCCGGCGGCGCCACGATCGAGGTCGACCAGCCCATCACATGGTCGCCGACGAAATTGATGCTGCGCTCGGCCCAGGCGAACGCCAGATGGTTGGCGGTGTGGCCGGGGGTGGCGACCGCCTCCAGCGCAAAGCCAGCGCCCTCGATGACGTCGCCATGCTTGACCTGCACGTCGGGTCGGAAATCGCGGTCGGCGCCGGATTCCGGATTATGCTTTTCGCTCTCGAAGCGCGGCCGCGAGGCGCGGTGCGGCCCCTCGGCATAGACCGGCGCGCCGGTCGCGGCCTTGATCCGCGGCGTGTTCGGCGAATGGTCGCGATGGGTATGGGTGACCAGGATATGCGTCACGGTCTCGCCCTTGACCGCATCGAGCAGCGCCTTGGCATGCGCCTCGTCGTCGGGACCGGGATCGATGATCGCGACCTTGCCCTCGCCGACGATATAGCTGACCGTGCCCGTGAAGGTGAACGGGCTCGGATTGTTGCAGAGGACACGGCGAACGCCGGGGCGGACCTGTTCGACCACGCCGGGCTTCAGCGGAAAGTCGCGGTTGAACGGGATGTCGTCGTTGTCGGCCATGGGGATTTTCTCTGCATCGTCATTCCGGGATGGCCCGCAGGGCCAGACCCGGAATCTCGAAAGAAGGGAAAGGAACGCGGCACGAGATTCCGGGTTCGCGCCGTCCAAGTCGGCTGTTGCCGACTTAGACATTTAAAATCTGCCGAACTCGGGTAAACCTGAGTTCGGTTGGCGCGCCCCGGAATGACGAGCAAGCGCCCTTACGAGAACGCCTGGATGCCGGTGATCGCGCGGCCGAGGATCAGCGCATGGACGTCGTGCGTGCCCTCATAGGTGTTCACCGTCTCGAGGTTCGCGGCGTGACGCATCACGTGATACTCGATCTGTATGCCGTTGCCGCCGTGCATGTCGCGCGCCATGCGGGCGATGTCGAGCGACTTGCCGCAATTGTTGCGCTTGACGATCGAGATCATCTCAGGGGCCATCTTGCCCTCGTCCATCAGGCGGCCGACGCGCAACGAGGCCTGCAGGCCGAGCGCGATCTCGGTCTCCATGTCGGCGAGCTTCTTCTGCACCAGCTGGGTGGCGGCGAGCGGCCGGCCAAACTGCTTGCGGTCGAGCGTGTATTGCCGCGCGCGGTGCATGCAGTCCTCGGCAGCGCCCAATGCGCCCCAGGAGATGCCGTAGCGGGCGCGATTGAGGCAGCCGAACGGGCCCTTGAGGCCGGAGACGTTAGGCAGCAGCGCGCTTTCCGGCACCACCACATTGTCGAGCACGATCTCGCCGGTGATCGAGGCGCGCAGCGACAGCTTGCCGCCGACCTTCGGCGCCGACAGGCCCTTCATGCCCTTCTCGAGGATGAAGCCGCGGATCTGGTTGTCGTGCGCAGCCGACTTGGCCCACACCACGAACACGTCGGCGATCGGCGCGTTCGAGATCCACATCTTGGCGCCGTTGAGCTTGTAGCCGTCAGCGACCTTCTCCGCGCGGGTCTTCATGCCGCCGGGATCGGAACCGGCGTCCGGCTCGGTCAGGCCGAAGCAGCCGACCCATTCCCCGGTCGCAAGCTTGGGCAGATATTTCTTGCGCTGGTTTTCGTCGCCATAGGCGTAGATCGGATACATCACCAGCGACGACTGCACCGAGTTCATCGAGCGATAGCCGCTATCGACGCGCTCGATCTCGCGCGCCACGAGGCCATAGGCCACGTAGCTCGCATTGGCGCAGCCATACTCCTCGGGCAGCGTCACGCCGATCAGGCCGAGCTCGCCCATTTCGTTGAAGATCTCGCGGTCGGTTTTCTCTTCCAGATAGGCCTTGGTGACCCGCGGCAGCAGCTTGTCCTGCGCATAGGCCCGCGCAGTGTCGCGGATCAGGCGCTCGTCTTCGGTGAGCTGGTCGTCGAGCAGGAACGGATCATCCCACTGGAAGCTGGCGGCAGCCGGCTTGTCCTTGGCCTGGGGGCGCACGCTCATGAAACATCCTTTCGCATCGTCTATCGGAAATTGGCGGATAAATTAAAGCGCTATGCTGCGAAGCGCAATTGAATTGGGACCTTCGTCATTCCGGGGCGATGCGTCAGCATCGAACCCGGAATCTCGAGCTTCCGGGTTCGCGCTATCGCGCGCCCCGGAATGACAGTGCTAGGTCTCCAGCTTCTCGTTCGACACGATCTCGATGCCGAAACCTGACAATCCCTTGTAGTCATGCACCGACGAAGTCAGGTGCCGGATCGAGGTGACGCCGAGATCACGCAGGATCTGTGCGCCGACGCCGACCTCGCGCCACTGCCTGTGGCGATCGGCCTCCGCCGTCTTCTGCTCGCCAACCGGCTCGACCGGAACACCGGCGGCACCATCGCGCAGATATACCAGCACGCCGCGGCCGGCATCCTTGAAATGCCGCAGCACGGCTTCCATTCGCGCCGGCCCGGTGAACAGGTCTTTCACGATGTTCGGCTTGTGCAGCCGCGTCAGCACGTCCCGGCCGTCGCCGATGCCGTTATAGACGAAGGCGGCATGCATGATCTCGTCGAACGGCGAGCGATAGGCGTAGCCCTGCAGCGGGCCGATCGGGCTTTCGGTGGTGAAGGTCGCGACCCGTTCGATCAGCTTCTCGCGCGCCTGGCGATAGGCGATCATGTCCGCGATCGTGACATGCTTGAGCTTGTGGGCGGCGGCGAATTTGGCGACCTGCTCGCCCTTCATCACGGTTCCATCGTCGTTCATCAGCTCGCTGATGACGCCTACCGGCGGCAGGCCGGAGAGCCGGCACAGATCGACCGCCGCCTCGGTGTGGCCGGAGCGCAGCAGCACGCCGCCGTCGCGCGCGATCAGCGGGAAGATGTGGCCGGGACGCGCGAAATCATTGGCGCCGGCATTGGGATTGGCGAGCGCGCGGCAGCAGGAGGCGCGTTCCTCGGCCGAGATGCCGGTGCCACCATCGGGCTTGTAGTCGATCGAGACCGTGAAGGCAGTGGTGTGGTTGGACTCGTTGTGCGCCACCATCGGGTCGAGCCGCAGCCGGCGGGCATCCTCGGTGGTGATCGGCGCGCAGACGATGCCGGAGGTGTGGCGGATGATGAAAGCCATCTTCTCCGCCGTACAGAACGACGCCGCGACGATCAAATCGCCCTCGCCTTCCCGGTCGTCATCGTCGGTGACGACAACGAGTTCACCCTTCGCAAAGGCTTGCAGCACTTCCTGGATCGTATCGGCCATTGTCCTGACATCTCGCTATATGCAGGCAGTGGATTAGCCGGGTTCCGATGTCAGCGCCAGTATCATTATGCAACCCGCCATGCATCCGGCAGGGATACCAGGAGGGGAGATTTCACCTCTCCCAAAGGGAGAGGTCGGATCGCATCGCTCGATGCGATCCGGGTGAGGGGTTCAGCCCTCTCGTGGGACTCGAGCCCCCTCACCCGCTGCGCAAATCGACCTCTCCCCGATGGGGAGAGGTGATGGACAGCCTTGAGACCGGCGTTACGGCAGCACCTCGCGCCGGTCGCTGAGCTGGGCGTCCAGTTCGGCGCGCTTGTCGTCGAGCAGACCGGCGTCGGCCGCCTCGATCACGGAATAGAGCTCGCCGGCGTCGCTGAGCCGGGTCACCGTCACGTAGTCGGCGCCGGCGCTGTAGAGGTCGTCGACGCCGGTCAACAGGTCCGCGGTGGCAACGATCCGCGCGGTCGGATTGAGGGCGCGGACGTGGCGCACCAGCTTCTCATTGTCGGCGCCGACCAAGAGGAAATCCGGCACGCTCAGGATGATGATCTCGGCCTTGCCGATGCCGGCATGAACCAGGGTGTCGACATTGCTGATGTCGCCATAGATCACATGCATGCCGCGGTCGGACAGCGTGCGGAACACCAGCGGGTTGAAATCGATGACGCTGATCTGCTCGAGCAGCGACTGGTTCTGCCGCTCGATCTGGCTGATCAGCGCGCTCGCCGCGCGGAAAAAGCCGAGGATGACGATGCGCCGGATCTCGCCATGTCCGCCCTCGTGCCCGGCCTCGCCGCGGCCCTGGCCTTCCTGATCGAGGTCGCGCAGCCCGATCCGCTTCAACGGACCAATCAGGCCGCGCACGATCTGGTCGCTGCGTCCCATCGCGAAGGTCGAGAGCACCGCCAACACCACGAAGGCGAACGAGGCCGCACTCGCGGTTTCGGTTCCGATGTGGTTGGCGGCGACGCCGGTCTGGATCACGACCAGCGAGAACTCGGAGATCTGCGCCAGGTTGATCGCCGGCAGCAGGCTGGCGCGCAGGCCCTGCTTCATCAGATAGAGCGGCGTGAACGTCGTGATCAGGCGGCTCGCCACCGTGAAGGCCGCGATGACGAGCGCAAGCCAGATCACCGATAGGCCCGGAATCGGGATCGTCATGCCGAGCGCGACAAAGAACAGCGTGATGAAGAAATCCCGCAGCGTCGTGACCTTGGCGGTGACGTCGAGCGCATAGGGAAAGGTCGAGATCGAGACGCCGGCGACCAGCGAGCCCATCTCGCGCGACAGATGCAGCCGCTCGGCGATCTCGCCGATCAGGAAGCACCAGGCGAGCGCGCCGAGCAGCACGAGCTCGGGCCGCCGCGCGATCTGGTGGAACAGCCGCGGCAGCACGTAGCGGCTCAGCACCAGCGCGGTCGCGACCAGCACCGCGACGCGGGCAATCGACAACAGCACGACGCTGATCTGCAGATTGTCGAGGCTCGGCTGCACCGCCAGGAACAGGATCGCGAAGATGTCCTGCAGCACCAACACGCCGAGCGTGATGCGGCCCGGCAGCGTATCCAGCTCGCGCTTCTCGTAGAGCACCTTGACGATGATCACGGTCGACGACAGCGCGCAGGCGACGCAGAGATAGATCGCGTCGAACTTGCCGCCGCCGACCGCAAGCCCGATAGCGGCAAAGAACGCCACGCCGATCAGGCAGCCGCCGATCAGCTCGCCGGCTCCGGCGAACAGGATGACCTTGCCGGCACGGATGATCTTCTTGAGGTCGATTTCCAGCCCGATCATGAACAGCATGAAGATCAGGCCGAGCTCGGAGATGACGCTGATCGATTCCTGGGACTTGACCCAGCCCATGCCGAATGGACCAATGAAAAAGCCGGCGATAAGGTAGGCCAGTATCAGCGGTTGCCGGGAGAAATGGGCCAGCAGCCCAATCCCCCAGGCAAACAGGATACAGAGCGTGATATCGGGAATCAGTTCATGCATGCGTTCAAAGACTTCCTGTTGCCGCAACCTAGAGGGCCGGGCGTGAGGATCAACCGAGCAATGTGTCACATCCGCGCAGGCGGCATTTTTCTCGCAGTTTTGCTCTGCCTGCTCACCGTGCGCATGTCAGAGGCGCTAGCACAATCCTCGGCAAGTATTGAACAAAATTTCGCGAACTCGTTGATGGCGGTGCCATCGGAGGGCCTCACCGCCTCCGGTGCATTCTACGTGCCGGTGTATTCCAGCGTGTCGATGAGCCAGGGCAAGCTCAGGGCCGATTTTTCGGTGACGCTCAGCGTGCACAACGCCTCCGAGACGAAGCCGCTGGTGCTGAAGCGGATCGCCTATTTCGACACATCAGGCAAGATGGTGGAGAGCTACCTTAAATCGCCGGTCGCGCTAAAACCGTTTGCGACCGTCGAGGTCGCGATCGCCACGACCGATACCCGCGGCGGCACCGGCGCGAATTTCGTGGTCGATTGGGCGGCCGCCGGCGAGATCGCGGAACCGGCGGTCGAGGCCTTGATGGTCGGCAGTGTCGGCGCAGGGCACTACGCCTTCATCAGCCAGGGCCGGCCGATCCGGCCGGTCGGCAAGAACTAACCGCATGGAAGGCCGCTTGCCGCGGCCTTCTCAACGATAACAACACGGAGCGAAACGTCCATGTCCACCTCAGCCCAGTTCGACTTTACACCGCTACTCGCGGCCGGCCTGCCTGCCCCGGCCGCACGCTGGACCGGGCTCGCCAAATACAGCTTCGTCGGCGGCAACAACGATCCCGACCAGGTCCCGGTCGACGGGCTGCTGGAGGCGGTCAACGCCGTGTTGAAGCGCGAGGGCAGGAATCTGGCGACCTACAATCTCGCGCACGGGCCGCAGGGCTATCTGCCGCTGCGCCAGTTCCTGACCGAGAAGCTGAAGCGCGACGCCGGGATTGCCTGCACGCCGGACGAGATCATGATCGTCTCCGGCTCGCTGCAGGCGCTCGATCTTGTCAATCACACCTTGCTCGCCAAGGGCGATACCGTGCTGATCGAGCAGGAAACCTATCAGGGCTCACTGAACCGGCTGACACGGCTCGGCGTCAATGCGGTCGGCATTCCCCTCGATGGCGAGGGCATCAGGATCGATGCGCTGGCTGCGGCACTCGCCGATCACAAGCGGCGCGGCATCACGCCGAAATACATCTACACCATCCCGACAGTGCAGAACCCGACCGGCTCGATCCTTCCCGAGAGCCGCCGCGCCGAGATGCTGAAGCTGTCAAGGGAATACGGCGTGCCGATCTTCGAGGACGATTGCTATGCCGATTTGATCTGGAACGGCGAACGGCCGCCCGCGATCTATGCGATGAGCAAGCATGGCGGCGTGATCCATATCGGCTCGTTCTCCAAATCGATCGCGCCTGCGCTGCGGGTCGGCTTCATCGTCGCGCCCTGGGGGATCATGTCGCGAATGCTGCCGCTGAAGACCGACGCCGGCTCCGGCGCACTGGAGCAGATGGTGCTCGCGGAATATTGCGCACCGCATTTTTCGACCCATGTGCCGCGCCTGACCAAGGGCCTGCGCGCCAAGCTCGATACGCTGATGGAGGCGTTGAACGAGCAGTTCGGCACCGCGGCCGAATTCGAGGCGCCCAAGGGCGGCATCTTCCTCTGGGTCAAGCTGCCCGACAATGTCGACACGCTGAAGCTCTATCAGGCGGCGCTTGCCGCCGGCGTCTCGATCAATCCGGGACCGGAATGGTCGACCAGCAAGGCCCATTCCGGCAGCCGGCTCCGCCTCTGCTTCGCCAGCCCCTCGCACGAGCAGATCCGCGAGGGCGTTGCCGCGCTGGCCGAGGTGTGCCGCAAGGAGTTCGGCGTGCCGGCGCGCAGCAGCAATGTGGAGAAGCGCGGCTAGATCATGATGACTTTGCGCCGAAGCGAGTTGCGGACTCCGCTTCACCTCGCCCCGCGTGCGGGGAGAGGTCGGAACGCATCGTCAGATGCGTTCCGGGTGGGGGGAGCCTCCGCAACCTCAGCTATCACCGGATACGCGGAGGCAGCCCCTCACCCCAACCCTCTCCCCGTAAGAACGGGGCGAGGGAGCGCAGCGCGCTTGCGGTCGCCATTCGATCTGATCTCATCATGCTCTACCGATCTGCGCGCCTACCTCACCGAGAACGGCGCCTGATAGGGCCGGCCGAACGGCACGCCGTTGACCACGGTCTGCACCGGCTTCAGCAGCAGATTGCCGTCGCGCTTGTTGTTGCGGGTATCGACGAAGGAGACCGGGCCTTCGACGAGATCCATGATCGCGACGTCGCCGGGCGCGCCACGCTGCAGCGTGCCGACCTTCGGGGTCCGGTTGATGATCCGCGCCGGCGCCGAGGTCGCCATCGCCACCACCTGATCCAGCGACGAGCCCATCGCCAGGAACTTGCTCATCACGTTCGGCAGGAACGGAATGCCGGGCGAGTTGCCCGAGAAGACGTGGATGTCGGAGGAGATCGTATCGGGCGCGCAGCCGGCGGGGATCGCGACTTCGGCCACCGTGAAATCGAAGCTGCCGCCGCCATGGCCGACGTCGAACAGCACCCCGCGCTGCTTGGCCGCGAGCGCCGCCGGCAACAGCTTGCCCTCCTGCACGATATTGGTGAAAGCGCCGGACATGTTCGGCGCGCCGGAATATGCATGGGTCAGGATATCGCCCGGCCGAAGCAGATCGAGGATGTCGGACATCAGCTCCCTGGTCTCGACGCCGCCGATATGCACCATCATCCGCGCCGGCCAGCCGCACATCTCGCAGGCCTGAATGCCGCGCTTCAGCGGCTCGAGGCCATGCTTGAAGATGACGTTTTCCGACATCCGCACCTTGACCCCGATCAGGAAGTCGGGGTTCTCGGCCAGCGCCATCGCGCAGGCTTCGACCTGGGCGTTGTCGATGTTGTAGAGCTCGGCCACCGGGAATGCCGACAGGCCATTATTGGCGATGTGGACGAAGGCGTAGATCCGCGCCCGCGATTGCGCCACGATGAAGCGCCGCAGCGCCGCGAGGTTGTTGACGCCGGCGTCGCCCGCCGAGACGACCGTCGTGGTGCCCTGGAATTGCACCAGCTCGTCGGCGGGAATGCCGATCGCCGATCCGTACGGGTAGACGTGGCAGTGCAGATCGACCAGACCCGGCATCACGAGCTTGCCCGACGCGTCGATGGTCCTGGCGGCGCGAGCAGCCGGGATATCGTCTTCGATCGCCTCGATGATGCCCCAGCGGATGCCGATGTCGCGCTTGCCGCGCAGCGACTGGCTGGGATCGATGACATCGCCGTTCTTGATCACGAGGTCGAACTTGTCGTCCGGCCCCATCGCCGCAGCGGCCGGCCTCGCGATGGCTGCGGCAGCGGCCGATCCCGTCACTTTCAAAAAATCCCGGCGTGAAAATTCGCTCATGGCAACGTCCCCCCGAACATTGATTTTTATGGCGCGATGATGCGTCGGACGCAGCGGTTAGGCAAGGCCGGGAAAGCCGCCCGTGCGCTCGCTCATCGGTTGTGCGCACCAACACGCGACGGCAGCAGCGTTCGAGGCAGTTGCTGAACAAGTGTTCAGAAAACTCCTCTGGTTCCTGAGGAACGTTTCAATCTCCGTACGGTTTTCTCTTCGCTTATTTGAGGAGGATGAGATGAAAAAGATTGGCTTTGTTCTCGCGGCGGTTGGTGCGCTTGCGGTGGCCGTTCCGTCGATCGCGAGCGCCGAGACGGTCGTGATCAGACATGGCGGTCATCATCACTGGGACCGCGGCTGGGGCGCACGCGCCGAAATGCGCCATGACCGTGGCTGGCATCGCGGTTGGCATCATGGCTGGCATCACGGCCATGACCGGACGGTGATCATCAAACGTCATCACTACTAAGGACCGACACAACGGAAAATGGCTCCTCACGGAGCCATTTTCTTTTCTGCTTCCTCAGGGCCAGCGGCCTCAATCCCACGCCGGCGCAAACCCCGGATTGACGCAGCGCATGTCCTTGGGCAGCGCCGCAATCGCCTTGCGGTCCGCGTCGTCGAGCTTGACCTTCAGTGCGTCGAGATTGGCCTTTTGGCTTTCGGCGCGCGAGGCTTTCGGAATAGCCGCCACTCCATCCTGATCGAGCAGCCATTTCAGCGCCACCTGCGCCGCGGTCGCATCATGCTTGCTGCCGATTTTCGCCAGCGTCTCGTCGGTGGCGAAGCGGCCCTGGGCGAGCGGACAATAGGCCACCAGCGGGATCGATTTCGCGGCGAGATATTTGCGCACCGGCGTCTGGTCCAGCATCGCGTGATATTCGATCTGGTTGCAGGCGATCGGCGCCTTGATGTCCTCGACCACGGTCTTGAGCAGCGCGGTGGTGAAATTGGCGACGCCGATCGCGCGGGTGCGGCCTTCCTCCCTCAGCTTCATCAGCGTCTCGAAGACGGCAGGCAGCTTCATACTCCGCGACGGCCAGTGCACCAGATAGAGATCGACGTGATCGAGCCGCAGCTTCTTCAGGCTGGCGTCGAACGCTGTCCGGATCGCATCCGGCGCCAGGTTCTCGTGCCAGACCTTGGTGGTCACGTGCAGGTCCCTGCGCGCGACATTCGAGGCAGCGATCGCCGCCCCGATCGCCTCTTCATTGCCGTACATCTCGGCGGTGTCGATATGCCGATAGCCGAGCCCAAGCGCGCTCTCGACCGCCGCGCGGCAGGTATCGCCCTGCATGCGGAAGGTGCCGAGCCCGAGCTGCGGCAGGCTGATGCCCTGTGTCTGCAGATTTTCCATGGATAGCTCCTGACGCGTGGGACGCCGATGCCATCGACGACGTCACGCCAGCAAATCGTTTCGTGGGAATGAAATTGGCAGGAATGCCGACACGCAGTCTGCCCGCAAACCGGGCCCTCGGGCAAGACGCCGGCAATCAAGATGTCGCGACGGATCAGAGACGGCGCTAGATGTGCTGCGCCATGATCTGGCCGGGCCGCGCGTCCGGCCGCGGCTCGATATCGACCGACCAGAGGTCGTGGTTGTCGACGTCCTTCAGCGTCACCGTCATCACGCCGGTCTTGCCGTCGATGTCGACGCGGCCGAAGAATTGCAGCCCGAAGCACGGCGCGAGATTGTCGCCCTGCTCGGCCGAGCAGCCCTTCTGGTACATCGCCTTCGGGCCAAAGGTGTTGTCGAGCTCGCCCGGCGACCAGGTGCCGGCATGCAGCGGACCGGAGACGAACTCCCAGAACGGCTCGAACTCCTGGAACACCGCGCGGTTCGGATCATAGTGATGCGCGGCGGTGTAGTGCATGTCGGCGGTGAGCCACACCGTGTTGCGGACCCCGGCGCGCTTCATGAAGGACAACAGATCGGCGATCTCGTGCTCGCGCCGCGCGGGCGGCCCGTCGCCGAGCGCGACCGCATCGAGGCTGACGAGGCCGATCGGCAGATCCGCCGCGATCACCTTCCAGACAGCATCCGACGCCACCAGCTCCCGCTTCAGCCAGGCGAGCTGGCTCTGGCCGAGGATGCAGGCGTGGTCCGGATCGCCCTGCTTGTTCCAGCTGGAATCGCGATAGGAGCGCATGTCGATGATGAAGACGTCGAGCAGCGGCCCGTAGGGAATCTTGCGGTAGACGCGGCCATCGCGCTCCGGCATCAGCCGCATGGGCATGAATTCGTGGAAGGCGCGGCGTGCCCGTGCCACTAGGCGCGAGCTGCCGTCCGCCTCATAGCCGGTCGCATCGGTGGTGCCGAGTGGCGACCAGTCGTCGGCCACCTCGTGGTCGTCCCACTGCGCGAACATCGGCACCTCGGCGTGGAAGGCGCGGAAACTCTCGTCGAGCCAGTTGTATTTGTAGTTGCCGCGAAACTGATCGAGGCTCTGCGCGACGACGGATTTCTCCTCGGTGACGATGTTGCGCCAGATCTCACCGTTTGGGAGTTTCTGCTCCGACGGCACCGTGCAATCGGCGTAGATGTGATCGCCGGAATGGATGAAGAAGTCCGGACGCTCGTCCAGCATGGTGCGGTAGCTGCGCAAGCCGCCGCGCGCGGGGTCGATGCCCCAGCCCTGCCCGACGACGTCGCCGGACCAGACGAACGAGACGGGACGCCGGTCGGCCGGCGCGGTTCGGAAATGGCCGACCCGGCTTTCGCCTGATGTGCCCTCGCGGTCCTCGAAGCGCACGCGATAGAACAGGTCCTGGCCCGGCGGCAGGCCGTCGAGCAGCAGCTTGGCGGTGAAGTCGCGCTCGGGCAGCGCATCGGCGGACACGGTGCGCAGGATGCTGGCGAAGCTTTCGACCGCGGCGCATTCGATGTGCATCCGCGCGGCGCGATCGGCGCGCGCCCAGATGACAGCGGAATCGCTTGCCACGTCGCCGGACTGGATGCCCGCAATCGCGGGCCGATCCGCGGCGCGGCTCAGATACGGTCTTGCCAGCGCGCCGAATCCCGCCAGCGCCGCGGTCGACGCCGAGCGCACCAGAAGCTGGCGCCGGGTGAGGCCTCGCCGCCTCGCGGAGTTCGCTGTCGGCATCGAATAACCTTCGTCGAATCGCAACGAAGGTTTTGCCTGCGCTCCTTGACTCCGGCCTTACGGTTTCTTGACTCTCCGCCGACGGTTTTGCGACGGCGGGATGACTCGGGGGCGGCTGCTGGGACGGCGGCCCCGGATATCGAGCGCTCAAGCACCAAACCCGTCATCCTGAGGAGGTCGCGAAGCGGCCGTCTCGAAGGATGAACGGCCCGTCCGTGGCCGATCCATCCTTCGAGGCTCGCTTCGCTCGCACCTCAGGATGACGGGTCAAGGATTGACGCACTTCGAGAAAGCAGAGGCGCGAGAGCGCCGCCTCACCGATGCCAGTTGCAGATGCCGCCGGTGCGGCACGGCCAGGTCTGGATCCGTGTGTCACGGGCCTCCGCATCAAGCGGGTTCGAGTGGCGGCGCGCGAGCTTGGCACGGGCGGGCACGCGCGCTTCCGCGCGCTTCTTCTCGTGCGGCGCGGTCACCCTGGTGGTCCGAACGGCTTTCTTCGGCGCGACTTTCGGCTCCTCGACCTGCGGCTCGACATTCGCATGCTGATCGGGGCCATGGTCGGTCTTCGCCTCGACCGGAACGGGCTCGAACTGCGCCGGCGGGCCAAGCGGCTTCGGCGACAACACTGCGCGTGAAAGATCGAGGCTGAAGAACTCGCTGGGGCGATACTCGTCAGCCAACGCCACGCCGCCCAAAGCCAGGCACGCGGTACAAACGGTTGCAACAAAAGCGTTTTTCAGGACCATCAAACGGCCTCCTGAAATCACTCGAACAGACAGCCATCATGTAGGGGCTCGGGCGTACGAATCCAGCCACCGCTTGCAGGCAGGGTTGCCGGTCAACCAGGGCGGCTGTGGAAAGTTCCCCGGCCTTACTCCGCCGCCTGCGCCAGCGGCTGGCTGATCGCGCGCTCCAGCCGAGCGCATTCGGTGCGGTAGCGGGCGACGTTGCCCTCCTTGATGTGGCCATAACCACGCACGAGCTCCGCAGCCTTCGCCAGCGCCACGAGGCGCGGCAAGTCGAGCGGCTTCTTGCCGTCGAGGTGACGCAGGATCATCGCCGAATACTCGACCGGCAATGCGCGCTCCATCTTGCGCTCGGCGGTATAGCCGAAGATGTCGAAGGCGGTGCCGCGCAGGCCCTTCAGCCTTGCGAGCATGCCGAACGCCGTGAAGATCCACGGACCGAATTCACGCTTCTGCAGCCGCCCGGTGACGGGATCGCGCTGGGCCAGCAGCGGCGGCGCCAGCAAGACCTTCAAGCCGGAATTGCCTTGGAATTGTTCCCTCAAGGCCTTGCTGAACTCGCCGTCGGAATAGAGCCGCGCGACTTCGTATTCATCCTTGTAGGCCATCAGCTTGAACAGGCCCTTTGCGAAGGCCTCCGTCAGGTCCTGCGAGCCCGGCGCGGCCGCCGCCTCGGCGGTGCGGACGCGCGCTACATCGTCGAGATAGCGCCTGGCGTAGGCCGCGTCCTGATAGTCGGTGAGGAATTTGGCGCGGAACGCGATCGCCTCATCAAGCGTCTTCTTGGCCGGCGCGGCGCCGGCGCTCTTGAAGCGTGCGGCGCTGACCACGCGTTGCAGATCATGCGCGGCGAGCCGGCCCCACGAGAACGCGGTCTTGTTCATCTCGATGGCGGCGCCGTTGAGCTCGATCGCCTTCAGGATCGCTTCCAGCGACAGCGGGATCGCGCCGCGCTGAAAGGCAAAGCCGAGCATGAAGGCGTTGGTGGCGATGCTGTCGCCCATCAGCGCGGTGGCAAGCCCGGTGGCATCGAGGATATCGAGGTCGCCAGGCGTCACCGCGCCGTTTAGCGCGTCGCGCATCGAGCTGGCTTCGAAGTCGATATCGGGATCGATCACGAAGCTCGCGGTCGGCAAGAGATCGGCGTTGACCACGGCGCGGGTGACGCCGCGCTCGGCGCGGCTCAGCGCCGGCACGCTGGTGGCGACGACGAGGTCGCAGCCGAGGATCAGGTTGGCATTGCCCGGTGCGATGCGCACCGTGGTCAGCATGTCGGAGGCGGGCGCGAGCCGGACATGGCTCATCACGGCGCCGTTCTTCTGCGACAGGCCGGTGAAGTCGAGCGTCGAACAGGCGAGCCCCTCGACATGCGCGGCCATGCCGAGCAGCGCGCCGATGGTGATCACACCGGTGCCGCCGATGCCGGTGATCAGGATGTTGTAGGGATTGCTCAACGCGGCCACAGGCGGCGTCGGCAAGTCGGCGAACAACGCCTTGGGATCGGCGGCAGCGCGGTCCGCCTTGCGCAGCTTGGGGTCCTGCACCATCACAAAGCTCGGGCAAAAGCCCTCGATGCAGGAGAAATCCTTGTTGCAGTTCGACTGGTCGATGCGGCGCTTGCGGCCGAGTTCGGTCTCCAGCGGCTGCACCGAGACGCAGTTCGACGCCACCGAGCAGTCGCCGCAACCCTCGCAGACGCGCTCATTGATGAAGACGCGCTTGGCCGGATCGGGGAACAGCCCGCGCTTGCGGCGACGGCGCTTCTCGGCGGCGCAGGTCTGGTCGTAGATCAGGACGGTGAGGCCCTCGATCTCGCGCAGGATGCGCTGCACGGCATCGAGCTCGCGCCGATGATGAATGGTAGCGCCGGCCGGGAAATAATTGGCGGGATATTTGTCTGGATCGTCGGAGACGATCGCGAGCCGCTTGGTGCCCTCCGCCCAGACCTGGTGTGCGATCTGCGACACCGTAAAGCCGCCCTCGGCCGGCTGGCCGCCGGTCATCGCAACCGCATCGTTGTAGAGGATCTTGTAGGTGATGTTGACGCCGGCCGCGGCCGCTGCGCGCAGCGCCAGCAAGCCGGAATGGGTGTAGGTGCCGTCGCCGAGGTTCTGGAACACATGCTGTTCGCTGGTGAACGGCGCCTGCCCGATCCAGCTCACGCCCTCCGCGCCCATATGCGAGATGGTCTGGGTGTTGCGGTTCGGCACCGACAGCGCCATGCCGTGGCAGCCGATGCCAGCCATGGCGCGGCTGCCCTCGGGGATCTTGGTCGACGAGTTGTGTGGGCAGCCCGAGCAGAAATACGGCGTGCGCTGCAGCTTCGCGGTGCCCGTGCCCTCGGCGGGGCGATCGAACGCCTCGAGTTTTGCCAAACGCTGCTCCAGCAGCGGGCTGCGGTGACCGAGCCGGCGCAGCCGCGCCACCACGGCGGCGGCGACCATGGTCGGCGTCAGCTCGCCCTCGCTCGGCAGCAAGGGAGCGCCGCTCTCGTCGCGCTTGCCGACCACCGAGGGACGCTTGGAGGCGTCCATGTTGTAGAGGATGCGGACCAGCTGGTCCTCGATGAAGCCGCGCTTCTCCTCGACGACCAGCACATCCTGCAGGCCCTCGGCGAAGGCGCGCGCGCCGCGCGCTTCGAGCGGCCAGGTCAGCGCCACCTTGTAGATGCGCAGCCCGAGCGCCTGCGCATCGGCATCGGTGATGCCGAGATCGGCGAGCGCCTGGCGCAGATCGAGATAGGCCTTGCCGGTCGCCATGATGCCGAGCCGCGCCGGCTTCGAATCCAGCACGATGCGATCGAAGCGGTTGACGCGGGCGAAGGCCGCGACCGCCTCCATCTTGGGCCCGTGCAACCTGCGCTCGGCTTCGAGCGGCGGATCCGGCCAGCGGATCGAGAGCCCGTCCGGCGGCATCTCGAAATCGTCGGGCATGATGATCTTGATGCGATCGGGATCGCTGACGATCGAGGCCGAGCTTTCCACCGTCTCGGAGATCGCCTTGAAGCCGACCCAGCAGCCGGAATAGCGCGACAGCGCGAAGCCGAGGATGCCGAGGTCGAGATAATCCTGCAGCGTCGCCGGATTGACCACCGGCATCAGCGCCGAGGCGAACACCTGCTCGCTCTGATGCGCCAGGGTGGAGGATTGGCAGCCATGGTCGTCGCCGGCCAGCGCGATCACGCCGCCGTTCGGCGAGGTGCCGGCGGAATTGGCGTGCTTGAGCGCATCGAGCGAGCGGTCGACGCCTGGGCCCTTGCCGTACCAGATGCCGAACACGCCATCGACCTTGGCGCCGGGGAACATGCCGACCTGCTGGCTGCCCCACACCGCGGTCGCCGCCAGATCCTCGTTGAGGCCGGGGACGAAGGCGATGTCATGTTCCCTGAGGAAGGACTTCGCCCGCCACAGCGCGTGGTCGTACATGCCGAGCGGCGAGCCGCGGTAACCGGAGATGAAACCGGCGGTGTTCAGCCCGTGCGCGCGGTCGCGTTCGCGCTGCAACATGGGCAATCGGACCAGCGCCTGGGTACCGGAGAGGAAGATTCGTTTCGTGTCCAACCGGTACTTGTCGTCCAGTCCAACTTCCATCAACGCCATCAGTTTCACCGTCAGTCAGCCACGCCGGTCCGGACCGGTCTGATTATCTTCCGAAATGATCATGCATCAGCATGCACTGATTTTGTTATGCATGAACAGCCCCGTTCCATGGCCGCAGCACATATCTCATGTTGCGCATGCGAGGCCTTGTTGCGCTGCGAGGCCTTGTCGTTCTGCAAGGCCTTGCCGAACCCCGGCATCTTTGAAACGGTGGCGCGCAAAGGGAGACCAAGGATGATTACAGTCGAATCCGCATTCACGACGGAAATCGTGGAGAACGGCAATCTGCTGGTGGGTCCCTGGCGCAGCCCGAAGCAGATGCTGCAGGCCCAGACCTACGACTCCCACGCCTCGATTCACGACGATGCAACGGCGCAGAAGCTCGGCTTTCGCGGCGGCACGATCGAGGGACCGACCCATTTCAGCCAGTTCGCGCCGCTGTGCGAGCGGATCTGGGGCCGCGCCTGGTTCATCACTGGCTGCCTATCCGCGCATTACCGCAACCCGGTGTTCGAAGGCGAAGAGGTGCAGGCCCAGATCGAGAAGCCGAAGCCGGGCCAGACCGTTTGCACGATCGGGATGATCAAGCGCGACGGCACCGAGATCCTGCGCGGCACCGCCTCGATCGATGGCAACGGCAGCGAGACGGCGCTCAGCCACCGGCTCGGCGAATTGAAGCCGCTGACCGATCCCGTGATCCTCGCCGACATCAAGGTCGGCATGAAGACGCCGCGGCAGGCGATCAAGATGGATTTCGACCAGAACATGGGCGATCTCTATCCATTTTCGCTGGCCGAAAAGCTCAAGGTGATCACCGAGCCTTCGGATTATTATTCGCTGGAGCACAATCCCTGGGGCCGCGCCATCATCCCGATGGAGATGCTGAGCGTGCTGTTCCAGTACCGCGCGCGCGAGGACCGCCTGCCGGTCCGCGGCCCCGCCGTCGGGCTGTTCGCCGACCAGGAGATCCGTCTTCTGCGCGGGCCGCTCTTCCCCGGCGAGACCTATTGGGTCGAGCGCGAGGTCGTGGCGCTTTCCGGCAGCAAGCGCACCGAGAGCATGTGGGTGCGCTCGACCGTGTTCGATGCCGACAACGCGGTGGTCGCAACGATGCTGCTCAACGGCGCCAGCATGAAGGACTCCTACGCCAACTACGAAAGCGAGCACAAAGCCCTCTACGGCTGAAACGACAGCCGCCTCTTCCGCAAGCCGCCGAAACAAGGACAACAACAATGGCCCGCCTGCCCTATCTCGAAGCCGATCAGGTCGCCCCCGAATATCGTGACATGCTCAAGCGCAACACCAATCTGCACAAGCTGCTGGTGAACTCGCCGGACATGGCGCGCGCCTTCAACGGCGTCGGCGGCTATATCCGCTTCAAGAGCAAGCTCGATCCGCGCTTACGCGAACTCGCGATCCTGCAGGTCGGCTGGCTCGAGCAGTCGGAATACGAATTCACCCACCATGTGAAGATCGGCAAGGAGTTTGGCGTCACTGACGAGGATATAAAGGGCCTGATCGCGGAGACCAGTGGCCAGCCGTCGAAGCTCGAGCCGCTGGCAAAGGCGATCCTCAAGGGCGCCCGCGAGATGGTGCGCGAGCTCGCGATGTCGGAGGCGACCTTCGCCGAGATCAAGCAACATCTCTCCGACGAGCACATGACCGATCTCGTGCTGACGATCGCATTCTACTGCGCCGTGGTGCGGGTGCTCGCCACCATGCAGATCGACAACGAACCTTACTACAAGGAGGTACTGCAGCAGTACCCGCTACAGGGAGTGAAGTGAGATGCGCCTGCAAGATCGCGTCGCCATCGTCGTCGGTGCAGGCCAAAGCCCCGGCGAGGGCATCGGCAACGGCCGCGCCACCGCGCTGACCTTCGCGCGCGAAGGCGCCAGGGTGCTGTGCGTCGATTACAATCTGGCTTCGGCGCAGGAGACGGTCGACCTGATCGCGGCCAAGGGCGGGACTTCAGTCGCCTTCAAGGCCGACGTCACCAAAAATGCTGACATCAAGGCGATGGTGGCGGACGCACATGGCCGCTGGGGCAGTGTCGACATCCTGCACAACAATGTCGGCGTCAGCCTCTCCGGCGGCGATGCCGAACTGCTTGATATCACCGAGGAGGCGTTCGACCGCTGCGTGGCGATCAATCTGAAGAGCTGCATCCTCGCCGCCAAGCATGCGATCCCGATCATGCGCGCGCAGCAGCGCGGCTCGATCATCAACATCTCGTCGATGGCCGCGATCACGACCTATCCCTACGTCGCCTACAAGGCGACCAAGTCGGCGATGATCGCCTTCACCGAACAGCTCGCCTACCAGAATGCGCAATATGGCATTCGCGCAAACGTGATCCTGCCGGGATTGATGAACACGCCGATGGCGGTGGACACCCGCGCCCGCGAATTCAAGAAGAGCCGCGCCGAGGTCGAGGCCGAGCGCGACAGCAAGGTGCCGCTGCGTCACAAGATGGGCACCGGCTGGGACGTCGCCAATGCCGCGCTGTTTCTCGCCTCCGATGAAGCAAACTTCGTGACCGGCGTCACGTTGCCGGTCGATGGCGGCGCAAGTGTGCGGCGCGGTTAATCGAGACGATTAACCTGTGTGACAATTTGGGATTAATCACTGTGACGAAATCACGCGTTATTGCGCCGCAATGATTCGAAAAAATTGAAGTATTCCAATGACACGGCGATGTGACGACGCGTCCACATAAATCGAAATCCTGACTCGTTGTGGTCGCACGAAATTCATCTGCGCTCTGTATCTCGCACGCCAAGAACTTCTGGAGTGCCTGGACCGATGAGCGAAGAATTCGAACTCAGACCCGATCAGTGGGATGCGCTGAAAGCGTTGCGGGCTCCCGCAGCAAACCCTTCACGGCTGAACAGGTTCGCCGTCGAAAGCCTGATCACGCTCGGCTATGTCGCCGTGCGCGGCGATTCGTTTGAGCTGACGCCCGCGGGCCGCAAGGTGCTGGTCCGCGGTTCATCACAATTGCTGCTCGATATCGCAGCCTGATTCCGTTCGAAGCTGACACGAACGAGAGCTTCAGTTTTGATTGAATCAAAGCTGAAGCTCTCGTTTTTTTGTCTTGCCGCGTTTTCTTCACGCGAACCGGTATCCACTTCGCTCGAAAACGCTCTGCACACGCGGCATCATGCCGCGTGTGCTTTTCCAGGGATGGTCGTCTCGCCGTGCTGCGTCAGCGGCTTCATCCCGGTGAGGCTGCGCAGCAGCACGTAGAACACCGGCGTCAGGAACAGGCCGAACACCGTGACGCCGATCATGCCGGAGAACACCGCAACCCCCATCGCGCGCCGCATCTCCGAGCCCGCGCCGGTCGACAGCACGAGCGGCAGCACGCCCATGATGAAGGCCATCGACGTCATCAGGATCGGTCGCAGCCTTAAGCGACTCGCCTCGATCGCGGCACGGATCGGTGACCGCCCGGCGAATTCGAGCTCGCGCGCGAATTCGACGATCAGGATGGCGTTCTTGGCCGACAATCCGACCAGCACGATCAGGCCGATCTGGGTGAAGACGTTGTTGTCGCCCTTCGACAGCCAGACCCCGAACATCGCGGCCAAGAGCCCCATCGGCACGATCATGATGATCGAGAGCGGCAGCGCCAGGCTCTCATAGAGCGCGGCGAGCACCAGGAACACCAGGAGGATCGCCAGCGGAAACACCCAGATTCCGGAGTTGCCGGCGATGAACTCCTGATAGGTCAGGTCGGTCCATTCGAAAGCGAATCCGGGCGGCAGCACTTCGGCCGCGATCCGCGTCGCCGCCTCCTGGGCCTGGCCGGAGGAATAGCCCGGCGCGGCAGCCGCGTTGATGTCCGACGACAGGAAGCCGTTGTAGCGGATCGCGCGTTCCGGACCCGCGCTCTGGCGGACCTTCAGCAACGCCGACAGCGGCACCATGTCGCCCGACGACGAGCGCACCTTCAACTGCCTGATGTCGTCGGCACGCGCGCGGAACGGCGCGTCGGCCTGCACATAGACCGAGTAGGTGCGGCCGAATTTGTTGAAGTCGTTCACATAGTAGGAGCCGAGATAGATCTGCAGCGTGTTGAAGACCTCCGTGACGGGCACGCCGAGTTGCAACGCCTTGGTACGGTCGATATCGGCGAACAGCTGCGGCACGTTGACCTGGAAGCTCGAGAACACGCCGGCAATCTCCGGCGCCTTCTGCATCGCCGCCATGAACGCCTTGGTCGCGTCGTTCAGCGCTTCATAGCCGAGGCCGGCGCGGTCCTCGATCTGCAGCTTGAAGCCGCCGATGGTGCCGAGGCCGTTGACCGGCGGCGGCGGGAACATGGCGATGAAGGCATCCTGGATGCCGGCATATTTCTTGTTAAGCGCCGCCGCGATCGCCGGACCGCTGAGCGAGGGATCCTTTCGCTCGTCGAATGGCTTCAAGGTCGAGAACACGATGCCGGCGTTGGAGGAGTTGGTGAAGCCGGAGATCGACAGGCCGGGGAACGCCACCGAGCTTTCGACGCCGGGCTGGGTCAGCGCGATGTCGCTCATCTTGCGGATCACTTCCTCGGTGCGGTCGAGCGTCGCGCCATCGGGCAGGCGGGCAAAGCCGACCAGATACTGCTTGTCCTGGCCCGGCACGAATCCGCTCGGCACCTGCTTGAACAGAACGCCGGTCAGGCCGATCAGCAGCACATAGAGGCCGATCACCACGGCCTTGCCGTAGATCACCTTGGTGACGGTGCGGCCGTAGTTCTCGGAGGACTTGGTGAAGACCTTGTTGAAGCCGCGGAAGAACCAGCCGAGCGACCTTTCCATGATCCGGGTCAGCCAGTCCTTCGGCTCGTGATGTCCCTTCAGCAGCAGAGCCGACAGCGCCGGCGACAGCGTCAACGAATTGATCGCGGAGATCACGGTCGAGATCGCAATCGTCAGCGCGAACTGCTTGTAGAACTGTCCGGTGAGGCCGGAGATGAAGGCGAGCGGCACGAACACCGCGATCAGGACCAGCGCGATCGCGATGATCGGGCCGGACACTTCGCGCATCGCCTGATTGGTGGCATCGCGCGGCGACAGGCCGGATTCGATGTTGCGCTCGACGTTCTCCACCACGACGATGGCATCGTCGACCACGATGCCGATCGCCAGCACCAGGCCGAACAGGCTGAGCGCGTTGATTGAGAAGCCGAACACATGCATCACCGCGAAGGTGCCGACGATCGACACCGGGACCGCGATCAGCGGAATGATCGAGGCACGCCAGGTCTGCAGGAACAGGATCACCACCAGCACGACAAGCGCGATCGCCTCGAGCAGCGTATGGATGACAGCCTCGATCGACGAACGCACGAATTGCGTCGGATCGTAGACGATCTGGTAGGATACGCCTTCCGGCATGTTCTTCTTGATCTCGGCCATCGTGGCGCGGACATGGTCGGAGATCTCCAGCGCATTCGACCCCGGCGCCTGGAAGATCGGGATCGCGACCGCCTGCTTGTTGTCGAGCAGCGAGCGCAGGCCGTATTCGGAGGCGCCGAGCTCGACCCGCGCGACGTCGCGCAGCCGCACCACCTCGCCAGCCGAACCTGTCTTCACCACGATGTCGCCGAACTGCTCCTCGGTCGAGAGCCGTCCCTCGGCGTTGACGGAGAGCTGGAGGTCAATGCCCTTGACGCTGGGCGAGGAGCCGACCACACCGGCGGCAGCCTCGACGTTCTGGGCCTGGATCGCGTGTACGACGTCGCTCGCGGTCAGCGAATGCTCGGCGGCTTTCTGCGGATCGACCCAGACCCGCATTGAATAGTCGCCGGCGCCATAGAGCTGGACGTCGCCGACGCCGTCGATCCGCGCCAGCCGGTCCTTGACGTTGAGTACCGCGTAGTTGCGCAGATACGTCATATCATAGCGGTTGTTCGGCGACAGCAGATGCACGACCATGGTGAGGTCGGGCGAGCTCTTCTTGGTGATGATACCGAGCTGGCGCACCACAGCCGGCAGGCGCGGCTCGGCCTGCTGCACGCGATTCTGCACCAGTTGGGTCGCCTTGTCGGGGTCGGTGCCGAGCCGGAACGTCACCGTCAGCGTCATCGCGCCGTCGGTGGTCGCCTGGCTCGACATGTAGAGCATGCCTTCGACGCCGTTGATCTGCTCCTCGATCGGGGTCGCGACCGTCTCGGCGATCACCTTCGGATTGGCGCCGGGATAGGTCGCGCGCACCACGACCGACGGCGGCACCACGTCGGGATATTCCGAGATCGGCATCGCCAGCAGCGAGATCAGCCCGGCCAGGAAGATCAGGATCGAAAGCACGCCGGCGAAGATCGGCCGGTCGATAAAGAATTTTGAGAGATTCATGGCTCCGCCCCCGCGTGCAGCGCCTAGCGCTGCACGACGTGCTGGTTGGTTTCAGTAGATGCCTGCTGCATGCCGCGCGCGCCCATCTCGGCGACTTCCATCTTCAGGAGTGCGCCGGGACGCACGCGCTGCAGGCCGTTGACGACGATGCGGTCGCCGGATTTCAGGCCGGCGGAGACGATCCGCAGGCCATCGACCGAGCCGCCAAGCGTGATGGAACGATAGACGGCGCGGCTGTCGTCGCCGACCAGCATGACGAACTTCTTGTCCTGGTCGGTGCCGACGGCGCGCTCGTCGATCAGCACCAGCGTCTGCTGCTTGGGCTGGCCCATGCGCACACGGGCGAACTGTCCCGGGATCAATCGCCCATCATCGTTCTTGAATACGGCGCGGACGCGGATGGTGCCGCTCTGCCCGTTGACCTGGTTGTCGATGAGCTGGATGTGCCCCTTGGCGCTGAGGCCGCCCGACGTCACCATGTCGACCGGAATCTGGTCGAGATTGCCGCGCTTGCCGGAGGCATCCGCGATCGAGTTCAGCGCGCGCAGCACCACTTCCTCATCGGCATCGAAGCTCGCATAGATCGGATTGACCGAGACCAGCGAGGTCAGGACCGGTGACGAGGTGCCGGCGGCGACGAGATTGCCGACGGTGACCTCGATCCTGCCGACCCGGCCGTCGACCGGCGCCCGCACCTCGGTGTAGTCGAGATTGAGTTTGGCCGTCTGCAGCGCGGCCTCGGCGGCCTTGACGTTAGCGACTGCCTCGCGGTTGGCGTTGTCGCGCTGGTCGAAATCGCGCCTGGTCACGATGTTGTTGCCAACCAGCTGCGCGCCGCGCTCGACTTCGCTCGTGGTGAACACGACGCGGGCCTTGGCGGCCTCGAGCTGCGCCTGGGCGCGATCGACCTCGGCGGCGTAGGGCGCGGGGTCGATCTTGAACAGGATGTCGCCGGACTTCACCAGCGCGCCCTCGGTGAAGTTGGTCGAAAGGATCGCGCCCGCCACCCGCGGCCGGAGCTGAACCCGGTCGACGGCTTCGAGCCGGCCCGAGAAGTCATCGAACAGCGTGGTCGGCCGCGGCTGGATCACGGCAACGGTGACCGGGACCGCCGGCTCGGGGGCCGCGGCAGTCGCGGTCGCCTGTGCGGCATGGAAATAGTGGCCGGTCGCGATCGAACCGGCCACCGCGAGGGCGCCAAGGATCACGATACCGCCGACGACACGTCGGAAGCGGCCGGAACGGGGATTTTGGATTGACGAGGGCATTCACGCGCTCCAGATATCTGTAGTGTTCGCTACAGATGTGGAGCTGGACGCCGGTTCGCAAGATACTTATGTATCAAGCACTATGAATTTCTTATCTCATTCATGGGGAAATGGGAAGTCGCGGAAAAACATCACGTGCAACAAGAGGATAAGCCAGGGACAATCCGTCATAGAAACGGCACCCGGCTTACGGAGCAACGAAAAATGGGAATGGGACGCCCCCGCGCTTTCGACGCGGACGCCGCTTTGGACCAGGCCATGGACGTGTTCTGGCGCCACGGTTACGAGGGCGCGACGATCGCCCAGCTCACCGAGGCGATGAATATCAATCCGCCGAGCCTCTACGCCGCCTTTGGCAGCAAGGAGGGTCTGCTGAAGGCCGCGCTCGACCGCTACACCGAGAAGCGCGACGCCTGGATGGAAAAGGTTTTGGGCGCCGCCACCGCCCGAGAGGTGGCCGAACGATTTCTGATGGAGCACGCGGACGCCCAGACCGATCCCGCCAACCCGCCCGGCTGCCTGCTGGTGCAGGGCGGCCTTGCCTGCGGCACCGGCTCGGAGAATGTTCCATTTGAACTGGCAGCGCGCCGCACCCGAACGGAGGACCAATTGCACGAGCGTTTTGTCCGCGCGAAGGCCGAACGCGACCTGGGCGAAAGCGCCGATCCGGCCACCCTTGCCCGCTATCTCTCCGCGGTGACATCAGGCATGTGCGTGATGGCTTCCTCGGGCGCCGACCGCAACGCGCTGCGCGAGATTGCAGCGGTGTCGCTGAAGGCGTTTGATGAGCAGGCGAAGGGGTAGAGCGGTTGAAGGGGTAGAGCGGTTCACGTCAAGCGCCTGCGGCCCCAACGACGTTGGGAGTGACCGGCGATGAAGCATTGGACCGGCTGGCTGCCGGGTCTCAGCACGCTGCGTCGATATCAAGCGGCGTGGCTCCCACACGACATCGTCGCCGGGCTGGTGCTCGCGACCATGCTGGTCCCGGTCGGCATCGCCTATGCGGAGGCGTCCGGCCTGCCCGGCATCTACGGGCTCTATGCGACGATCATCCCGCTGCTCGTCTACGCGCTGTTCGGGCCGAGCCGCATCCTTGTCCTTGGGCCGGACTCGGCGCTTGCGGCCATCATCCTCGGCGTCGTCGCTCCGCTGTCTGGCGGCGATCCGATGCGTGCGGCAACCTTGGCCGCCATGATGGCGGTCGTCTCCGGGACGATATGCATCGTCGCGGGTATCGCGCGGCTGGGATTCCTGACCGAGCTTCTCTCCAAGCCGATCCGCTACGGCTACATGAACGGCATTGCCCTGACCGTGCTGATCAGCCAGCTGCCAAAGCTGTTCGGCTTTTCCATTGAAGGCGATGGACCTCTGCGCAGCCTCTGGGCGGTCATCGGAGCAATCGTCGACGGAAAGACGAATTGGGCGACCCTCGGGATCGGCCTTGCGACGCTGGCGGTGATCCTGCTGCTAGCCCGGAACAAGCGGTTGCCCGGCATTCTCATTGCCGTCGTCGCCGCGACGGTCGTCACCGGGGTTCTCGATCTCGGGGCCCGCTTCGGCGTGACGGTCCTGGGTTCGCTTCCCCAGGGCTTGCCGGGATTTGCCATTCCCCGGATCGGCTATGGCGACATCGTGCAGGTGCTGATCGGCGGCTGCGCCGTCGCGCTGGTGTCGTTCGCCGATACCAGCGTCCTGTCGCGCGCCTATGCAGGACGATTGGGCGATCGCGTTGATCCCAACCAGGAGATGGTGGGGCTCGGCGCGGCCAATCTGGCGGCCGGCTTCTTTCAGGGTTTTCCGATCAGCAGCAGCGGATCGCGAACGCCCGTTGCGGAAGCTGCCGGAGCGCGCACGCAATTGACCAGCGTCATCGGCGCGCTGGCCATCGCCTTCCTGCTGCTGATAGCGCCGAATTTGCTGCAGCACTTGCCCAACGCAGCATTGGCGGCCGTCGTCATCGCCGCTGCGCTCGGCCTGTTTGAGATCGGCGACCTCAGGCGAATCTACCGCATTCAGCAGTGGGAGTTCTGGCTATCGATGGTCTGCTTCGTCGGCGTGGCCGTGCTGGGGGTGATTCCCGGAATAGGCCTCGCCATCGTGCTCGCCATCGTCGAATTCCTGTGGGACGGCTGGCGGCCGCATTCCGCCGTGCTGGGCCGCGCCTCCGGCGTGAAGGGCTATCACGACATCACGCGATATCCGGACGCACGCCAGATCCCTGGCCTGGTGCTGTTCCGGTGGGATGCGCCGCTGTTCTTTGCCAATGCCGAGTTCTTCAAGGAACGCGCGCTGGACGCCGTGGCAAAATCCCCGACGGCGGTGCGCTGGTTGGTGGTCACGGCCGAGCCCGTCACCAGCGTGGACGTGACCGCGGGCGATATTCTCGCCGAGTTGGACGAGGCGTTGCACGCACAGAAGATCGAGCTGTGCTTTGCCGAGCTCAAGGACCCCGTCAAGGACAAGCTGAAGAAATTCGGCCTGCTGGCGCAACTCGGCGAGAATAACTTCTTCCCCACCATCGGCGTTGCCGTTGCGCGCTACCTCGAGATCAATGCTGACGTGACCTGGGAGGACTGGGAAGACCGCGCCGAGGCCTAAAGCGCGATGGGTTCAATCGTCAGCGCGCTATAAGCGCTTTTGTTTGAGCATGATCTCCGCGCAAACGCTTCGCGTTTGTCGCAGGGAAAACCGCTTCGCACTTTTCCGGATCATGCTTCCCAGCCGTCCGGGCGCATCACCACATCGTCTGTCGCGCGCGCTCCGGCCATTCCCGATCGTATTCTTCGCCGCCGACCGTGTGCTCGCTCATCTCGGCGAGGATCTGGCCCGGCGTCGGCAAGACCTTCGGATCGACCCGCTCGTCCGGATTCCAGAGATCGGAGCGCACAATCGCGCGCGCACACTGGAAATAGATCTCCTCCACATGCATTACGATCACCGTGCGCGGTGCCTTGCCCTCGATCATGAAGGAGGCGAGCAGCTCCGGCTCGGCCGTGACATAGGCGCGGCCGTTGACGCGCAGCGTGCTGCCTGAGCCCGGAATCAGGAACAGCAAGCCGACGCGGGGATCGCGAACGATGTTGCGCAGCGAATCGCAGCGATTGTTGCCGCGGCGATCCGGCATCATCAGCGTCTTCGCATCATGGATGCGCACGAAGCCCGGCAGGTCGCCGCGCGGCGAGCAATCGAGCCCTTCGGGGCCTGCGGTCGCAAGCGACACGAACGGCGATTTCTCGATGAGCACACGATAGAGCGGCGTCACGTGATCGGCGACCTTCACGGTCGACGCGTCGTTCGGGAAGCCGTAGATCGCCTCAAGCTGCTCGACCGTTTCGACCACCGACATTCGTGCCGTTCTCCTATGGTTGCTAGTCGTCCCAGCGTTCGCCCTTGATGATGCGGACAAGCTGTCGCGCATGATAGTCGGCGGTGCCGGAATTGACGATGGTGAAATCGGGCGTTGACGTGCTCTCGTCGACGGTGCGGGCCAGCCGCCGCTCGAGAAGGCCGTCGCTGCTGCGCGCCCGCATCGCGAGCCGCGCGGCCAGCACATCTGGCGGCGCCGTGACCAGCACCACGACAACATTGGCATAGTTGCGGCGCGCCGCGGCGATCACGGTACGCGAGACGTTCGCGATCACGGTGCGCCCGGCGCCGATATCGTCGTTGATCGACCGCGACAGCGCGTAGCGATGGCCGTGCGCTTCCCAGTGCATGGCGTAGTCGCCGGCGGCTACCGCGCGCTGGAAGCTCTCCGCGCTGACCTCCTCATTGTCCTCCGACGCCGAGGCCTGGCGGGTGATCAGTCGACGGGGAAACACGACATCGCGATCATCGCCACAGGCCGCCTTGGCGAACCCCAGCAGCGTATCCTTGCCGGCGCCGCTCGGGCCGACCACCAGGATCAGCCGGCCGGGACCGATTCCGGCGCGCCGATCGGCGACGACGGATGCATCGGTCATGCGACCCTCCCTCCCTCGCGCCAGACGCTGCGCACGACAGGCAGATCGCGCGCAACGTGCACGCGGATCAGGTCGGCGCGCCGGCCGACCGCGATCTCGCCGCGGTCGGTGAGCCCGACCGCTTCGGCCGGCGTCTTGGTCACGGTGCGCACGGCGGAAGCGAGATCGATCGCCGGCACATGCCGCGGCAGCTGCAGCGCCGCCATCAAAAGGCTGGACGGGATGTAGTCCGACGACAGGATATCGAGCATGCCCTCATTGGCGAGATCGACGGCCGCGATGTTGCCGGAGTGCGAGCCGCCGCGCACCACATTCGGCGCGCCCATCAAGATGTCGATGCCGGCGGCGTGCAAGCCTCGCGCGGCTTCCATCGTGGTCGGGAACTCTGCCACCGCGACCTTGTCGTTGACGGCGTCGACCACGTTCTCATCCGTGGTGTCGTCATGGCTCGCCAGCGGGATCCGGTATTCATGCGCCAGCGCGACGATCGCGCGGGTGTTCGCCACCGCATATTCCTTCTGATAGGCGAAGCGCCGTGCGAACAGCACGTCGAGCTGGGCGTCGGTCATGCCGCCGCCCTTGCCGCGATAGTAGTCGCGCAGCTTGACCTCGTCGCGGAACTGGCGCTGGCCCGGCGTGTGGTCCATCAGCGACATCAGCCGCACGTCCGGCCGGTCGATCAGCTCCTTGGCCTCGGCGACCACGTCCGGCATCGGGACCTCGCAGCGCAGATGTAGGAAGTGATCGGCGCGCAGCAGATTCTCCTCGCGCGCCGCCGCGATCGCCGCCGCCAGCACGCCGGCGCGGCCGTCGACATCCTCGGCGCCGTCCTCGCGCCAGACCCGCAGCGAATCCAGCACCGTGGTGATGCCTGAGGTCGCGAGCTGCCCGTCATAGGAGATCACGGCCGCGACCGGATTCCAGAACACCTTCGGCCGCGGCACATAGTGCATCTCGAGATGGTCGGTGTGCAGCTCGATCAGCCCGGGCATCAGGAGATCGCCGCCGGCATCCTCGGCGGCCTCGGGCGCCCTGCCCTCGTCGAACTCGGCGATCTTGCCATCAGCAATCGCGACCCAGCCCTGCTCGATCACGCGATCGGCGAGGACCAGCCGGGCGTTGCCGATGATAGTGTCTTGCTTGGCGGTCATTTCAAACGGTCCTTCAGGCAGCAGCCGCGAACGAGGTCACATCGACGATGCGGTCGGCAATCAGATGACGGATTTCGTCGTCATGGACAATGGCGACCATCGCGACGCCCTTGGTTTTCTTCTCCGCGATCAGCTCGACCACCACGGCGCGATTCGCCGCATCGAGCGAAGCGGTCGGCTCGTCCAGCAGCAGGATCGGCAGGTCCGAGATGAAGCCGCGCGCGATGTTGACGCGCTGCTGCTCGCCGCCGGAGAAGGTCGAGGGCGGCAAGGTCCACAGCCGCTCCGGAATGTTGAGCCGGCGCAGCAGCTGGCCGGCGCGCGCGCGGGCCTCCTCGCGCGCCACGCCGTTGACGATCAAAGGCTCGGCGACGACGTCGATCGTCGCCACCCGCGGCACGGCGCGCAGGAACTGGCTGACATAGCCGATGGTCGAGCGGCGGATGCTCAGCACCTGGCGCGGCTCGGCGGTGGCAAGGTCGACAACCATGCCGTGATGGCGGATGCCGATCCGGCCGCTGTCGCAGCGATAGTTGCCGAAGATCATCTTCAGGATGGAGGATTTGCCGGCGCCCGACGGGCCCGACAGCACCACGCACTCACCCGGATCGGCGTGGAACGAGACGCCGCGCACCACGGGCAGTTCGACGCCGCCCTGCAGATGCATGGTGAAGGTCTTCTCGGCGTTGGCAAGTTCGATCATCGCGGTCATTGGCACGCTCATGGCGGAAGAATCGAGGAAACGAGCAGCTGCGTATAGGGCTCACGCGGATCGTCGAGCACCTGGTCGGTGAGGCCGGTCTCGATGACGCGGCCGCCCTTCATCACCATCACGCGATGCGAAAGCAACCGCGCCACGGCGAGATCGTGGGTCACGACGATCGCGGCGAGCCCGAGCTCGCTGACGAGGTTGCGCATCAGGTCGAGCAAACGCGCCTGCACCGAGACGTCGAGGCCGCCGGTCGGCTCGTCCATGAACACCAGCCGCGGCTCGGTGACGAGGTTGCGGGCGATCTGCAGCCGCTGCCGCATGCCGCCGGAATAGGTCTTCGGCGCGTCGTCGATGCGGCCGGTATCGATCTCGACCCGCTCCAGCCAGGTCGACGCGGTGTCGCGGATGCGGCCGTAATGATTCCAGCCGACCGCCATCAGCCGCTCGCCGACATTGGCGCCGGCCGAGACGCCCATGCGCAGCCCCTGCGCCGGGTCCTGGTGCACGAAGCCCCAGTCGGTGCGGAACAGGAAGCGCCGCTCGGCCTCGCCGAGTTCAGCGAGATCGCGCAGCACGCCGTCGCGCATCCGGTAGCACACCCGGCCCGCGCTCGGCGCGAGCTGCGCCGAGAGCAGCTGCAGCAGCGTCGACTTGCCCGAGCCGGACTCGCCGACGATCGCCAGCACCTCGCCGGGATAGAGCGCGAACGAGACGTCGCGGCAGGCGGCAAGCCGGCCGTAATTCTTGGCAAGCCCCTCGGCCACCAGCAACGGCTCGTCGTTGTCGAGGCTCGAGAGCTCAGACATGCGCCTTCTCCTTGTGCGGCGCTGCGCTCTCGGTGCCGTGATGGCCGGCGGCCTGGCGCTGCTCGCAGAAGTCCGTGTCGGAGCAGACGAACATCCGCGCGCCCTTGTCGTCGGTGATGATCTCGTCGAGATAGGAATTGTCGGCGCCGCACAGCGCGCAGGGCGCGTTGAAGCGGTAGCGCGTGAACGGGTGATCCTCGAAGTCCAGCGACACCACGGTGGTGTAGGGCGGGATCGCGTAGATGCGCTTCTCGCGGCCGGCGCCGAACAGTTGCAGCGCCGCGCAATTGTCCATCTTCGGATTGTCGAATTTCGGCGTCGGCGACGGGTCCATTACGTAGCGTGCGTTCACCTTCACCGGATAGGCGTAGGCGGTCGCGATATGGCCGAAGCGCGCGATGTCCTCGTAGAGCTTGACGTGCATCAGCCCGTATTCGGCGAGCGCGTGCATGCGCCGCGTCTCGGTCTCGCGCGGCTCGAGGAAGCGCAGCGGCTCGGGGATCGGCACCTGATAGACCAGCACCTGTCCGGCATGCAGCGACGCCTCGGGAATGCGGTGCCGGGTCTGGATCACGGTCGCGTCCGTGGTCGAGGTCGTGGTCGCGACACCCGCGGTCTTGCCGAAGAATTTGCGGATCGAGATCGCGTTGGTGGTGTCGTCCGAGCCCTGGTCGATCACCTTCAGCACGTCGTCGGGACCGAGGATCGCGGCGGTCACCTGCACGCCGCCGGTGCCCCAGCCATAGGGCATCGGCATCTCGCGGCTCGCAAACGGCACCTGATAGCCGGGGATCGCGATCGCCTTGAGGATCGCGCGGCGGATCATCCGCTTGGTCTGCTCGTCGAGATAGGCGAAATTGTACGTCGGCGCGTTCATTCCGCGGCCTCCTGCATTTCCACGGCCTCGTTGGCTTCCGCGAACTCCTGCCGCAGCTTGCGCAACAGGCCGAGCTCGGACTGGAAGTCGACATAGTGCGGCAGCTTGAGATGCTCGACAAAGCCGGTCGACTGGACATTGTCGGAGTGCGACATCACGAACTCCTCGTCCTGCGCCGGCGCCGCCGCCTCCTCGCCGAGCTCGCGCGCACGCAGCGCGCGATCGACCAGCGCCATCGACATGGTCTTGCGCTCGCTCTGCCCGAAGGCGAGGCCATAGCCGCGGGTGAAGCACGGCGCCTCGGTCGTCGAGCCCTTGAACTGGTTGACCATCTGGCACTCGGTCAATTCGATCGAGCCCAGCGGCACGGCAAAGCCCGCGTCCTCGGCGAAGAACTCGACCTCGACCTCGCCGAAGCGGATCTCGCCGGCGAAGGGGTGATTGCGGCCGTAGCCGCGCTGCGTCGAGTAGCCGAGCGCGAGCAGGAAGCCCTCATCGCCGCGCGCCAGATTCTGCAGCCGCAAATCGCGGTCGGCCGGAAAGCTCAGCGGCTCGCGCGTGAGGTCGCCGACCGGCGTGTTGCTATCTGCCTGCGGCGAGGATTCGATCAGACCGTCACGGCCGAGAATGTCGGTCACCCGCGGCGTGGCGGCCTGCGAGGCCTCCGCGGTCGCCGGCTGCTCCGGCACAAAGCCTTCAGCGAGCTGCGGATCGAGCAGGCGATGGGTGTAGTCGAAGGTCGGCCCCAGGATCTGGCCGCCCGGAACGTCCTTGAAGGTCGAGGAGATCCGCCGCCGCACCTGCATCTCGCCGGTGTTGACCGGCTCGGTGGCGCCAAAGCGCGGCAGCGTGGCACGGAAGGCGCGGACCAGGAAGATCGCCTCGATCATGTCGCCGCGCGCCTGCTTGATCGCGAGCGCCGCGAGCTCGCGGTCGTAGAGCGAACCTTCGGTCATCACGCGATCGACGCCGAGCGCGAGTTGCTCGGAAATCTGTGCCAGCGTCACCTCGGGCACCTCGCGGTCGCCGCGCCGCTCATGCGCGAGCAGACGATGGGCGTTCTCGATGGCGCGCTCGCCTCCCTTGACGGCTACATACATCGCTCACACTCCGCTTGCGATCAGCCGCGTGGTGCGCGGGATCGCCACAATGGCATCGTCATGGACCAGCACGACATCGATGCCGCGCGGGAACAGGGCTTCGTTGATCGCAAGCCGCTGGAACAGGTCGCGCGGCTTGAGCATCGCCTGCAGCACGGCGCTCCCGTCGATACCGGGCCCTTTCAGCTCGAAGGCCGGCCCCTGCGACAGGCTGTCGACCTGCAGGATCAGCGTGGTCGACCGGTCAGGATATTCGCTGCTGCCGAATGCGAAGCGATCGAGCGCCGGCAGGCTCGCGGCATCGCCGATCAAAGCGAAGCTCGCGATCGAGGAATCGGCCACCACCGGCGCGCTGGCGTGAAACTTCAGCCAGCGGGCGACGTCCGGCGTCGCCGACATCGCAGCGTCAAGCCAGATCGGCGTGTCGTGATCGAACAGCGTCAGCGCGATCGCGGCCGAGCCGCGCATCATGCCGGCGGGCGTTCCGACGCTCGCGGCGACGCGCTGCACGCTGCCCGGGCGCGCCATCGCATCCATCACGGAACGGAAAGCCGACTGCGCCGACAGCACCTTGTCGGCAAAGCCCGCGGGCATTTCGGCAATCGTCGTCATTGCATCATCCCTCACCGCGCACCATCGTGTAGAAATCGACCCGCGTCGCCGCGGTTTCCGCTGCCTTGCGGCCGCGTTCGGCGTTCATGGCGACGCGCAGCGGCGCGATCACCTTGGCCTCCACCTCGCCGGACAACTCCGCCGACTGCACCATGGCGTCGCACAGCGCGATCATCTGCGCCTTCCGCGCGTCGCGGCCGAGCGTGTAGCCGAAGCCGACCTCGCCGGTCGCAAGCCGCACCGCCGCGCGCGACACCGTCGCCTCGCCGAGATTGAATGGCGCACCGTCGCCGCCGATCCGCCCGCGCAGCATCACAAGGCCGTTTTCCGGCTCGCGCAGGTTCTCATGCGCGGGCACCGCGATCGCGGCCAGCCTGCCTGCGATGTCCGTAGCGGCGGCGTGCGCCAGCACCGTCATCGCGGCCTTGCGCTGGGCCTGTTTGCTGTTTGGTCCGGTCGAACTCATGGTCGAACTCATGGGCAAACCTTTGGGCAACCTTGCATCAAGTTGTCTATGATACTAGACAACTTGATAGCGGAGCGCCATGACTGTTTCGTGACAAACCAAAGATTTCTGGTATCACCGCGCCATGAGCATGCAGGAAAGTTCCGGCGTCGCCTTGTGGCGGCAGGTCGCCGACGGCATCGAGCGCGGCATCGCTGACGGCCGCTTCGCCGCCGGCGAAAAGCTGCCCGGCGAGATGGAGATCGCCGAGACGTACCGGGTCAACCGGCACACCGTGCGGCGGGCACTCGCCGCATTGGCCGAGCGCGGCCTGGTGCGCGCGGAGCGCGGCAGCGGCACCTATGTCGAAGCCCAGCGCCTCGCCTATCCCTTGCGCTCACGCACGCGGTTCTCCGAGATCGTCGGCGCCGGCGGTCACGAGCCGCGCGGCCAGCTGATCGATGCGAGCAGCGACACCGCCAATCGCGAGCTTGCGCGCGAGCTCGGCCTGAAGATCGGTGCGCCGCTGATCCGGATCGAAGCGGTGCGGCTCGCCGACCGGACGCCGATCTGCGTCTCCACCACCTGGCTGTCGGCCGAGCGGTTTCCCGATGCCGGCAGCGTGTTCGCCAACGTCCGCTCGATGACGAAGCTGCTCGGGCATTACGGCGTCAAGGACTACCACCGCGCCTCGACCCGGATCACCGCGGCGATCGTCGATGCGACCGACGCCGCGCGACTCGACCTGCCGCTGGGACGGCCGGTGCTGGTGGTCGACGCCACCGACGTCGACATACTGGACCAGCCGTTGGTGACCAAGCGCTCGCGCTTCGCCGCCGAGCGCGTGGAGTTTCTGGTCGAGAACGGCTGACAATCCCCTTTGTAATCCGAACTAAACGGTCGAGCCCTGCAAGGCCCGATGTCTTGTTACACACGCCCACGGCCAGTATGAACGTTGGTCGTCGTCAGGTGCCCGATATTGCCTCGCTGCGCAACCACGGCTCATCCATGAGCCGATCGAGCACCCCCCCAGGTAAAAGCGCGGTACGATCCACTGCTCTCCAGCGCGAGATCGACCAGCACGGTATCGCGCACTTGGCCCGCGCGTGTTTGCGGCTCCTTCAAGGACATGGCGGGGCTCCGACTGGCGTGCGGCCACGTCGCGGCCGGCGAACGATAGACAAAGCAGCCATCAGCTCCTGCCGGGAAGCGGTTGCGGGAGTGGTTGCGGACGCTCGATTCCTGGCCGCCCAGGTCTCGGAGGCCGAGTGACCGGGCGGTGGCCTGGCCGTCGCCATCCGTGCCATCCCGCCGGACCACCCCAACCCATGCCGCGCCTTGAACCAAAACCACACCGATACCAACCGCCGCCGCGCCATCCCCTGCTGTACCAACAGTAGCGGTGGCCCCTCCAGGTGAATTGGACAGTTTCCGCGAGACGAAGCTCGTCGGCGGCCTGGCGCAGACCCAGCGGCGCAATGAGGCCGGCCTGCGAACGACCGCTGGTCGCCGTGATCGCCACCGAAGCAATCCCAAGTGCTAGGCCCCATAGAAACAATTTGCGCATGATTTTCTCCCGGCTCCTGGTTGCGCGGAAGGGAAGCGACCGCGGAGCCGAACGCCGCAGCCAACCTCATCGCTGGCGATCCGCCCAAGGACCGATGCTGTTGCGCACTGATCCCCACGCAAGTCCGCAGCGTATTAGGCCGCCACAAGATCGGCGACTAGGCAGCCTTGGCCTGAGTTGCGGCTGCGAGCGCGTCGCGAAGGTGCTGCTCCTTCTTTTCATCGAGCGAGGTCGTCAGGACGATCCCTCCCGCATCCTTGATCGCATTGAGAACCTTGTCTGAGGTCATGGACTTGATCAGCAGGAACAGAACGGCATCTCCCGATTTCACCTTCGACGCGAGATCCTTCATGAACTGGTCTCTGATCCCGAAATCGGTCAGCGCACCGCTCAAAGCGCCTGCGCCGGCTCCGAGCGCCACGCCGAGAAGGGGATTCAGGAATACCATCCCCAAGAGCAGTCCCCAGAAGCTGCCACTGGCGGCGCCGGTCATGGTGGTGTTCACGAGCTGATTGAGCTTTACAGCGTCCCCGGTTTTGACTGCGATCACGGCATCGCTGATCGTGATCAGGTACTCGCTCTGAAGCTTGAGTATTTTTTGCCGAACTTCCTCTGCTTTGACTTCGGATGGGTACACGATCGCAACGAGATCTGACATTGAACACTCCCTGATGGCTCGAAGTGCTGCCCCTATTCCGCGCGTGATGCACGGCCGAAACTTAGCACAGACCCGAAAGTCTCTTGCCGCGCAATCATGCACGCAGCTTCACAATCCCGAGATGTTTTTAGCGCTCGGTGCAATTGAGTAAGCGACATTGTCGCATGTGTCTCGAACAAGGACTCGCCGCAAGCCTGTGTGCCGCGCCCTTCTGAGTTCGACCCGTGCGACCAAAAAGCCGTCGCGGGATCGGCCGGATGACAAATCCTCATCCCGTGCTGACTTCAGGGCGCCGCTGCTTTAGGTTGATTGGTTCAATTGTCGGTGCACTGCGAAGAGAGCACGCATGTCGACGGCGATCTCGGTCCTCGGTGGAGTTGGTTTGTTCCTGCTTGGCATGAGCGTCATGACCGCCGGCCTCAAGGGACTCGCCGGATCCAAATTGCGGACAGTCCTGAGCAAGGCAGCAGCGACCCCGCTATCCGGTGCGCTGTGGGGCGCCATCGTGACCTTGATCGTGCAATCGTCCAGCGCCACGACGATGACCACCATCGGTCTGGTAAGCGCGGGCGTGCTGACCTTTCCACAAGGGCTGGCCCTGGTGTTCGGTGCGAACGTCGGAACCACGGGAACCGGCTGGCTCGTTGCGCTGATCGGCGTTCGCGTCTCCCTCACGGCCGCGGCGCTCCCGATGATTTTCGTCGGCGCATTGATCAAGCTGTTGGGCGGTGGCCGTGTATCCGCAGCGGGAGCAGCCCTTGCGGGGTTCGCGCTGGTGCTGTTCGCGCTGACGACCCTGCAGCAGGGCATGGGAGGACTAGCCGAACGGTTGCACCCGGCGGACTTGCCGGCCGTTCTCGGCGCCACCTGGTGGGCCGGCTTGTACGGGGTGCTGGCGCTGGCCGTCGTCGGACTGGTGATGACCGCCGTGATGCAATCGTCGACCGCGGCTATCGCGGTGACGCTCTCGGCACACTATGCTGGAGCCATCGGCCTAGACCAGGCATGCGCACTGATCATTGGGCAGAACATCGGAACGGCGACCAGTTCCGCCATGGCGGCAATCGGCGCGAGCAGCACCGCCAAGCGATTGGCCTTGGCGTACATCCTGTTCAAGCTGATTGCGGCGGCTATTGCGCTGGTGCTCTTCCCCGTGACCATTCCCCTTCTGGTCCGCGCCTCAGACAGCATTGGTGGTGTAACGCTGCTTGCAGCTTATCACACCGCCTACAACGTCATCGGCGTCCTGGTGCTGCTGCCTGTGATCAATGGCTTTACCCGGTTCGTCGAGCGCATCCTGCCCGAACGAGGCTCACCGCTGACCAGGTGCCTGGATCCGGCAGCGCTCGCGACCCCGATCGCAACCGTCGAGGCAGTGCGACGCACGGTCGCGCGCGCGCTTGAAGCGATGTGCGGATCATTGGCGACAGCACTGTCAACAGCGAGTCAGGACGCCTCCGTCCCGGCGAGACAGAACACAGTGCCAGCGGGGGAAGCTGCCTCTGCCCTGCGCCAGGCGCAGGAGTTCATATCAGAAGTAAGTGGACCTCCTGAATCGCAGAATGAGCAGCGGCGGCTCACCAGCACGGTACATGCACTTGACCACGCGTCTCGCCTGGCCGAAACCTTCGGCGAGGAAATCGAACTCGGTCGGCTCCCCAGCGGCTCCCAGGACATGCGCGCGGTGGAACTCTGCGTGGAGGCCATGCGTAGCGCGGCATCGCTCGCCGCTGAAGTCGCTGTCGTGCCCGACGCTTCCGATTCCGCCAGAAAGATCAAGCCGAGAACAGCGTCGACGCGGTCGCACCAGTCAGGGAAGGCACTCGCCACAGCCGGGACATCGACCGAGCAGGCCCTTGCGCATCTGGAACACTGCGCGAAAGCACTCGGCGAAGTGCGGAGAGACCACCGCAAGGCCACGCTCGACTCAGTGGCGGATGGAACGACGATCGCGGACGACGCAATCGCTCGCGTCGATACCGTACGGCGCCTTGAAACGCTCACGCATCACGCCTGGCGCTCCCTCGCGCATCTTCACGGTCGCAGCGCATAGTGCGATACAAAACTCGAGGCGCCCCGCAAGAGCAGGGCGAGGCAAGGTTCTACACCACGGCGCGCTGGCCGATGATGGCAAAACGCAGCTTGCTCGAGATGAAGTCGATCGCGGCGACCGCGATGAGAATCATCAGGATCAGGAACGACACCTTCTGCCATTCCAGCACGCGGATCTGCTCGGCGAGCTGCAGTCCGATGCCGCCGGCGCCGACGATGCCGATGATGGTAGCCGAGCGGGTGTTCGACTCGATGAAGTAGAGCACCTGCCCGGCGATGACAGGCAGCACCTGCGGCAGCAGGCCGAAACGGATCTCATGCAGTGCGCTGCCCCCGGAAGCGCGGATGCCCTCGACCTGCTTGCGGTCCGCCGCCTCGATCGCCTCGGAGAACAGCTTTCCGAACGCGCCGAAGTCCGAAACCATGATCGCGAGCACGCCGGCGAACGGGCCGAGGCCGACGACATTGATCCAGACCAGCGCCCAGATCAGCGTATCGACGCCGCGGATCGAATCCAGGAAGCGCCGCACCGGGAAGCGGATCAGGTTCGAGGGGATGATGTTGCGCGCCGCCAGCAGGCTGACCGGCAGCGCGAACAGCGCCGCAAGCGTGGTGCCGAGCAGCGCGATCGACAGCGTCTCGCCGAGTGCCTGCATGTAGAGCGGGAACGACGAGCCGGGATTCGGCGGGATCATCAACATGGTGATCCAGCCGAGCTGGCCGATGCCCGCGATCAGCCGCGACGGCGAGAAGTCGAGATCGACCAGGCCGAACACGAAGATCGCGAGCGCCGCCACGATCATCGCCGGCAACGCCAGCCGCGCTGACGCAGGCCGGTCGAAGGCGTCGGGGTATTTCGCGCGCAGCTCGCTGGTGTCCGGCCTCGGCATCTGGCTCATCGCCGCGTCTCCTTGCCGAACAGCCGGCCACGCAGCCAGCCGGTCGAGATGTCGATGATGAAGACGGTGACGATGATGGTGATGAGGATGGCGCTGACGTCGGAATAGTAGAACTTGCGGATCGCGACCACCAGCTCCTGGCCGATGCCGCCGGCGCCGACGAAGCCCATCACCGAGGCCTCGCGGACGTTGATCTCGAAGCGCAGCAGCGCATAGCTGGCATAGCCGGCCGAGACCTGCGGCAGCACGGCAAAGCGCATGCAGGACAGCCAGCTCGCGCCGGTGGAGCGGATGCCCTCGACCGGCTTCATGTCGGCATTCTCGACGATCTCGGCGAACAGCTTGCCGAGCGCCCCGGTGGTGTGGATCGCGATTGCCAGCACGCCGGCCATCGGCCCGAGGCCGAACGCGATCACGAAGATCAGCGCGAACACGATGCCGGGGACGGTGCGGGCGAATTCCAGCAGGCGGCGGATCGTGAAACGTACCCACGGGCCCGGTGACGTATTCTGGGCCGCGAAGAAATTGAGCGCGAAGGCGAGCACGGCACCCGTCAGCGTGCCGACATAGCTGATCAGGATCGTCTCGCCGAGCATCTTCAGCCACTTATGCCAACCCCAGAACCATTCGGCGGGATCGGTCCAGACCCGCGCGCCGGAATCCAGCGTCAGGATGCGATCGAAATAGCTGACGAAATTGCCGAAATAGGTGAACAGCGTGCGCAGGTTCACTTCCGCGCCGAACGCCGCGATCACCAGCACCGCACAGAATGCCGCCGTTGCCAGCGCGGCCTTCAACCGCTTGCGTGCGACGGACTTGCGGTAGGCGTCCCCCAGCGTCACCAGTTGCTGCGCTGGAAGAATGGATACGGCGGTCGCCATCGACGCGTGCCAGTCCGGTTCGGAGTTGAGTGGAGAGAAAGGGCCGGGCTATACGCCCGACCCTCGTGACGTCAGGCGTGCGATCAGCTCGCCTTCTTTCGCAAACCGTCGACGAACTTGATCAGCTCGATGGTGCCGTCCCAATCCTTGGTGGTGGCGGGATGGAAGCCCTTCTTCTGACCGTCGGACAGACGGTCGAAGGCGGCCTTGTCCTTGGTCGGGGCGTCGAAGAAGGCCTTTGCGATCGCGGCCTTCAGGTCCTCCGGAAGATCGGTGTTGTACGCATAGGGGCCGTTGATGATCAGCGCCGACTTGTGGATGATGCGGAAATCATCCTTCTTCATCGCCGAGCCGTCGGCATTCTTCAGCATGCCCTTGGTCAGCATCTGGGCGAGCGTGGAATCATCCTCGTTGGTCCACTGGTTGGCGGCCACATCAACGGTTCCCTGCGACAGCGCCAGGACGGCGTTCTCGTGGCTGCCGGTGAACACGACCTTGCCGAAAAAGCCTTCGGCGTTCGTGATGCCCATCTTGTTGAGTTCGAAGCGCGGCACGTTGTTGCCGGACGTCGAGTTCGGATCGACCAGGCCGAGATTCTTGCCCTTCAGGTCCTCGACGGTCTTGTACGGGCTCGACGCCTTGACGAAGAACACCGAGTAATAGCCGGTCGAACCGTCGGCGTTCATATCGTTGGCGAACGCGTCGGTCTTGACGCCGGTCAAGCGCGCGCGAGAGAACGAGGCCGAGCCGTAGCTGGCGATCTGGATGTTGCCGGCGCGCTGGCCTTCGATGACGGCCGCGTAGTCGTTGGCGATGCGCAGTGTGACCTTCACGCCGAGTTCCTTCGACAGATACGCCACGAACGGCGTCCAGCGCTCGGTGACGCCGGAGGCGTTCTCGGCCGGCACCACCGCGAAGGTGAGCTCCGGATACTTTGCCTTCCAGTCCTGCGCGGAGGCCGAACCGGCAAATGCCAGCGCGGCGGCGCCAGCCAGAATGATGCGACGAGTGAACATGACTACCCCTCTTTTGTTGTAGTTGCACCTGTTGGCCGGGCAAAATGCCCGGCCTCCCAGATTGAAAAATGCGCGACGCTCAGGCCGCGGCTGCGGTGCCGAGTGCCGGCGCAGTTGCACCGTCGGGCGCGGGCAGCGGTGCTGCGCCGATGACGTCATTGGCCTCGAGGTCATAGAGCTCGCGGGCGATATGGTCGGTGAGCGCCGCGGGGGCGCCATCGAACACCACGCGACCCGCGGCCATGCCGACCAGGCGGTCGCAATAGGTCCGCGCCAGGTCGAGCGAGTGCAGATTGCAAAGCACCGTGATGCCGAAATGCTTGTTGATGCGCAGCAGCGCGTCCATCACGATCTTGGTGTTGCGCGGATCGAGCGAGGCGATCGGCTCGTCGGCGAGAATGATGTCGGGCTCCTGCACCAGCGCGCGGGCGATCGCGACGCGTTGCTGCTGGCCGCCGGAGAGCTGGTCGGCGCGCTGTGCCGCCAGCTGGGCGATGTCGAATTGCTCGAGCGCCGACAGTGCGAGCGCCCTGTCCTGCTCCGGCCAGACCTGCGCCAGCGAGCGCCATGACGGAATCTGGGCCAGCCGGCCCATCAGCACGTTGGTCAGCACATCAAGGCGGCCGACCAGATTGAACTGCTGGAAGATCATCGCCGAGCGCGCGCGCCACCGCCGCAGTTCCTTGCCGCGCAACGCGGTGACGTCGGTGCCCTCGAACAGGATACGGCCGGAGGTCGGATCGGCGAGACGGTTGATCATCCGCAGCAGCGTCGACTTGCCGGCGCCGGAGCGGCCGATCACGCCGACAAAGCTGCCCGGCGCGATCGAAAAGGACGCGTTGTCGACTGCGGCTTTCGTGCCGAAACGGCACGTCAAACCTTCCACCACCAGCATGTAATGCTCCAACCGCGCCTCGTTGGGCCATCGCTATCCCCGGCGTTTTACAGTTATGTGACGACGGCGCTGCGGTGCGGCGATCGTCCACACCCCTCCCTTGTCGCTCCCTTGCCGTCATCGCAACGTCATGATGTTGTCATCAAGCATCCCGATGACGAGCGCGCATCCCCCGGAAGCCCAAGATTCTTGAAGATTTGCGGAGGCCCTGATGGCCGGAAAAACACTCTCGGTTGTGCCGACCGTCGACCCGACCGCGTCGGTCCGTGAGAGCAAGCTCGGCAAATATACCGAGGTCGGCGCGCGCACGATCCTGCTTGAAGTGAGCATGGATGACTATTCCTACGTCGTGAATGACAGCCAGATCACCTACACCTCGATCGGCAAGTTCTGCTCGATCGCGGCGATGACCCGCATCAACCCCGGCAACCACCCGATGCATCGCGCGACTCAAGCGCATTTCACCTACCGCGCCAGCGCGTATTTCCCCGGAGAGAGCGACGACACCGACTTCTTCAACTGGCGACGTGCGCATCACGTGCATATCGGCCATGACGTCTGGATCGGGCACGGTGCGATCCTGTTACCAGGACGGAACATCGGAACCGGCGCTGTCGTCGCTGCCGGCGCGATCGTGACCAAGGACGTTCCCGCATACACCATCGTTGCCGGTAATCCGGCGCGGCCCGTGAAGCGGCGCTTCTCCGAGACGATCGCCGACCGCCTCGCCGCGCTCGCATGGTGGGACTGGGATCACGAGACGCTCCGCCGCGTCCTGCCCGACTTTCGCAAGCTCGCGGTCGAGGAATTCCTCGACAAGTACGAGGCCGAGGCCGTATCCAAATCGCAAGCCAAACAACGGAGCGCCGCATCGTGACGGACATTTTCATCGAGGGCGGGCGCACGCTGGTTGACGGCGCCCTGGTCGAGACCTCGCTGCGGACCGCAGGCCGCGACATCGGCGCGCTCGACGCCGAGCAGGGTCGCGCCGTGCTTCACATCGATGCCAGTGGCCTCCTGGTGCTGCCCGGCATCATCGACCTGCATGGCGATGCGTTCGAGCGGCAGATGATGCCGCGCCCCGGCGTCGACTTCCCGACCGACGTGGCGCTGATCGACAGCGACCGGCAGGCGATCGCCAACGGCATCACCACCGTGTTCCATGGCGCGACCTGGTCGTGGGAGCCCGGCCTGCGCAGCGCGGAGAATGCGCGCAAGCTGCTCGATGCGATCGAGGCGCTGCGGCCGCAGCTCGTCGCCGACACCCGCTTCCATCTGCGCCACGAGACCCACAATCTCGAGGCCGAGGCCGAGATCATTCAATGGCTCAGTGAAGGCCGCATCGACCTGTTCGCCTTCAACGACCACAGCAACGTCAAGCCGAAGAAGCGCAACCAGCTGGCCGAGCGCACCGGGCTCTCCGTCGAGGCCGTCAACGACATGCTCGACCGGATCGTGGCGCGCCGCCCCGAGGTGCCCGCCTCGATCGCGCGACTCGCCGCCGCCGCGCGCGCGGCCGATATCCGCATGCTCTCGCATGACGACAACAGCCCGGCGATGCGCCAGGAGTTTCGCGCGCTGGGCGCCACGATCGCCGAATTCCCTGTCAACGAGGAGACCGCGCGCGACGCTGCGGCGGCGGACGACTTCATCGTGTTCGGCGCGCCCAATGTGGTGCGCGGCGGCAGCCATACCGGCTGGACCAAGGCATCCGACATGATCGCGCAGGGCCTCTGCTCGGTGCTGGCGTCGGACTATTACTATCCGGCGCAGTTGCTCGCGGCGTTCCGCCTCGTCGCCGATGGCATCCTGCCGCTCGCCAGGGCCTGGGACCTGATCTCGTCGGCGCCGGCCCGCGCGGCCGGGCTCGCCGATCGCGGCGTGCTCGCCGCGGGCCGCCGTGCCGACATCATCGTCGTCGACGACAAGGCGCCGCTGCGGCCGCGCATCATCGCCGTAATAGCGGCCGGACGGCTGGTGCATCTGGCGGACGCGAGCTGCCTCGTTCATTCACTCGCGCCGCGCAAGACGGTTGCGGCGGCGTAGCCCAGTCCCATGGCCAGCACTCCGCGCTACGCGATCTATTATGCGCCGTCACCCGACAGCGTTCTGCACCGCTTCGGTTCGACACTGCTCGGCTACGATGCGGTGTCGGGCGACGACCTGCCGTTTCCCGAAGGCGTCACGCCGGACTGGCGCGAGATCACCGAAGATCCGCGCAAGTATGGATTCCACGCCACGCTGAAAGCGCCCACCGCGCTCGCCGACGGTCGAAGCGAGGCCGAGCTTCTCGATGCCTGTGCCGCCTTCGCCGGCCGCGCGCGGCGCATTCCGGTGATCGAACCGGTGGTCGATGCGATCAGCGGCTTCATCGCGGTGATCCCGGCCAGCCGCTCGGATGATCTGCAGCAGCTTGCCGCCGATTGCGTCACCGAATTCGACGCGTTCCGCGCGCCGCTGACGCCGGAAGATCGCGCGCGCCGCAGGCCAGAGAAACTCACCGCGCGGCAGTGCGACTATCTTGACCGCTGGGGCTATCCCTACGTCATGGAGGAGTTCCGCTTCCACATGACGCTGACAGGGCGGCTGAGCGACGAGCGGCGCGGCCCGATCGTGGCGCAGCTGCGCTCACGGTTCGCGGCGGTCGACCTCGCGCGGCTCGCAATCGACCGCATCGCGCTGTTCAAGCAGACCGACAGCGCATCGCGCTTCCGCATCATCGGCAGCTGGCCGTTGCGGGCGTAGCGCGCGCTATTCCTCCGCCCGGGTGCGGGCGATGATCTCGGCGGCGCCCTTCTCCAGCAGCTCCATGCCCACGGCGCGGCCGAGTTCGCGCGGCCGGTCCGCGGGTCCGCGCCGCGTCACGTCGATGAAGCCGGCGCCGGCCTCGTCGAGCACGGAGGCGCGCAGCGTCATCTCGGCTCCCGCGAGCGTGGCGTGGCCCGCGATCGGCGAATTGCAATGACCGTTGAGCACCCACAGCACCTCGCGCTCGGCCTCGGCCGCAAGCCGCGACTGCACGTTGTCGATCCCGGCAAGCCGCGCACGCGTCGCCCAGTCGGTCTCGACGCATTCCACCGCGACAATGCCCTGGCCGACCGCCGGCAGCATCTCGCCGACCGAGAAATCATGCGCGATGCGCGCGGTCATGCCGATGCGCTCCAGGCCCGAGCGCGCCATCACCAGCGCATCCGCCGGCCCCACGTCGCCGCCGCCGGGCAGCCGCTGCTTGTCGCCGCGATCGAGCTTGGCCACGCGCGTGTCGGCGGCGCCGCGATAATGGATCACGGTCGCTTCCGGAAACAGCCGGCGCAGATAGGCGGCGCGGCGCACGGCGTTGGTGCCGATCATGAAGCCCTTGCCGCGCGCGGCGCGCAGCGTTTCCAGCGACAGGCCGGGACGCAGCACGAGGCTGTCATTGGCGGCATCGCGCGCCAGCATCGCGGCGATGACAAGACCCGGCGTCTCCTCGTTGCCCGGCACGTCCTTCAGCGAATGCATCGCCGCCTGCAAGGTGCCGGCACGCATGGCTTCGCGGATCTCGGCGACGAAGGCGCCGCCCTTGCCGCCATGACGCAACAGCTTGCTGGTCTGGTCCTGGTCGCCGCGGGTCTCGAACTTGACGATGTCGACGGCAAGGTCCGGCGCCGAAGCGCGCAGCAGGCGTGCGACCTCATCTGTCTGCGCGAGCGCCATCGCGCTCTTGCGCGTCCCAATCCGCAAAACCTGTCCCGACACGAAAGCTCCGCTACGCGTGATCATCACCGGTGGGGGATTAGAACAAAAAGCCAGTCAAAACAACGGTTTTTGCCCCTCTTTGGCGACGCTCAGACGAGCTCCTCGACAAGCTCCACCCCGGCCGCGCGCATCGCCGCGGTGGCGACGGCAAGCGAACCGCCGAGATCGATGGCGCGGCAGCCTGCCAGCACCACCGTGGTCTCGAAACCGAGCCGGCGCGCATCGAGCGCCGAATACTGCACGCAATAGTCCGTGGCGAGCCCCGCCATCACAATGCGCTTGAGGCCGCGCTCGCGCAGATAGCCGGCGAGCCCGGTCGGCGTCTTGCGGTCGTTCTCGAAGAACGCCGAATAGGAATCGATCGCGGCCCGGAACCCCTTGCGGATCACGAGCTCGGCCCGCTCGGTGGCGAGGTCAGGATGAAACGCGGCGCCCGCGCTGCCCTGGATGCAATGATCCGGCCACAGCGTCTGCGGCCCATACGGCATGGCGATCTCGGAGAACGGCGCCGCGCCCGGATGCGAGGTCGCAAACGAGCTGTGGCCGGCCGGATGCCAGTCCTGGGTCAGCACGACATGGTCGAACCGGCCGGCCAACCGGTTGACGACCGGCACGACGGCATCGCCGTCCGCGACCGCCAGCGCGCCGCCGGGGCAGAAATCGTTCTGCACGTCGATGACCAGCAACAGATCGTCGGGCGCAATCTTCATCATGTGCCGATCCGCAACGATGCGCGCAGCTTGCGCAGGCAGGCGATCACCGACAGCGCGGTGATGCGGCCGGTCTTCGGGTTCTCCGAGGGAATGTTCTCGATCATCATCGAGAACCGCGCGGAATCTGAATCGACCTCGATCCGGTGGGTGTTGCGGGTCACGGTGGGATCCGCCCAGATCTCGACCCTTGTGCGGTCGGGGCCGATGCCAGCCAGCGACAGCGCCACCGCGACGTTGAGGTTGGCCGGAAAACCCTTTGCGGCGTCGCGCGCACTGCCCTCGAAGATGCGCAGCGGCTCGGTGATGCCTTCGATCCGGATGTTGTTCTCGACCAGATGCGGCGCGCCGACGAGGCCCGCGACCGGCTTGCGCGTCACCAGCCTCGCCGAATGAATGGTCCCGATCGCCGCGGCGGTCACCGCATCGAGCCCGATCAGCGCGCCGGTCGGCACGATGATCTGGCCGCCATGGGCCTTCGCGAGATCGACGAGGTCCTCGTTCTGCAGCAGCGCGCCGACGCTGAGCACGACCGCGGTCTTGCCGCGCTCGACCACCGGCGCCACGATCGAACGGACCAGTTTGCTCGGCGCGCATTCGACCACGATGTCGGCGACCTCGGCCAGCTGCTCGATCGGCACCAGCTTCGGCGCAGACTTGAGCTCCGCCACCCAGCCGCGATGCTTGTCCGGGCTGTTCGCCGACACCGCAACCAGCGTCAGGCCCTCGATGCCCTGATCGAGCGCCTTGACGACGTCGGTGCCGATCGCGCCGAGGCCGGCGACCGCAACCCGTGTCCTTGCCTTGCTGTCAGCCATCATTTCCCGCCGGCGAGCATCTTGACCAGGCGATAGAGATACTCCTCGCCCTCGTAGAACGACTTGACGAGCACGCGCTCGTCCTTGCCATGGATACGGTTGTCGTCGACATCGGCGGCCAGCCCGGAGTGGCCATAGGTCGGAATCCCCGCGTTACGCAGATAGCTGCCGTCGGTCGCGCCGGTGCTCATGACCGGAACGATCGACGCATCCGGCCAGAACTCCTTCGACAGCTTCTCGATCGAACCCATGATCTCCTCGTTGAGGGGCGACGGCGGGCTCAGCACGGCCTTGCCGGTCGGAGCCACCGCGATCTCCTTGTCGGCGAGCACGCGCTCGATCGTCGCCTGCACGCCCTCGACCGGCTCGCCGGGCAGGATCCGGCAGTTCACCTTGGCGGTCGCCAGCTGCGGCAGCGCGTTGATGGCGTGGCCGCCCTCCAGCATGGTCGCAACGCAGGTGGTGCGGAGCTGCGCATTATAACCCGGATTCTCCGACAATCGCTCCAGCGCCGCCGGGCCGGGCTGCGGCGCCAAAATGGCCTTGATATCGTCGGCATGCGACGTGTCGACCTCGGCGGTCTTGGTGAAATAGATCCGGGTGGTCTCGTTGAGATTCATCGGGAAGCTGTAATTGGAGAGCCGCACCAGGCCTTCGGCGAGATGATAGATCGCGTTGTCCTTGCGCGGCAGCGACGAGTGGCCGCCGCGATCCTTCACCGTGAGCTGGTAGCCGATCGAGACCTTCTCGCTGGTCTGCACGCTGTTGCGGATCGCCTTGCCGTTCTTGAGACCGACGCCGCCGCCTTCATTGAGCGCGAACTCGGCATCGATCAGGTCGCGGTGGTTCTTGATCAGCCACTGCATGCCGAGACCGTTGGCATCGAGGATCTCCTCGTCGGTCTCGAGCGCCACGATGATGTCGCGATCGGGCTTGTAGCCCTCCTTCTTGTAGCGGATCAGATTGGTGATGAAGGCGGACGCCATGTATTTGTCGTCGCTGGAGCCGCGGCCGTAGAAATAGCCGTCCTGCTCGGTGAGCTTGAACGGATCGACCGACCAGTCCTCGCGGTTGGCGGGGACGACGTCGATATGGGCGACCAGGAGGATCGGCTTGCGCGCGCCGGAGCCGTGCAGCCGCGCCACCAGATTGCCCTTGTGCGGCGCCGGCGAGAACACGTGCACGTCGGCCTCGGGGAAGCCAGCCGCGCGGAGCCGCGCGCCCATCGCCTCCGCTGCCTTCTGGGTATCGCCGGTCGCGGTGGTCGTGTTGATCTCGACCAGCTCCTGGTAGATGCCGCGGGCGAATTGCTGCTGCTCGGTCAGCCCCTGCGCCGCGGCGCCGGTTGCCAGCAGCGCCGGACCAAGCGCTGCCGCGAGCCGCAGCGATCGAACCGTGTCTCTAGCCTTGTGCGACATCGTACTCTCCCAGAATTCCGCCGCCTGATCGGAGACGAATTCAGACAGGCGACACGCGCTTTGGCAAGACGGCGAGCCCTTCAATTTCCGCGCGCATGCTCCGCGGTTTCGCGCACGCTATTTGCAGTCCTTATTTCGAGTCCTTGGCCGCGATCACCTCGATCTCGACCAGGAATCCGGGATTGGCGAGCGCGGCGACGCCGACCACCGAGCGCGCCGGCAGGTTCGGCTGGCTGCCGCCGAAGAACTGGGTGTAGCCCTCCATGAAGGCCTTGAAGTCCATCGGCGCGGATGCGTTGTGCACCAGGAATACCTGCATCTTGACGACGTCGCCCATGCCAAGGCCCTGGCCTTCCAGAATGGCCTTGATGCGGTTGAGCACGCCGACGGTCTGCGTCTTGGTATCGCCATAGGCCTGCGGGCTTGACGGATCGGCGTCCTTGTTGATCGCCGGCGGCACCTGGCCGCTGACATAGACGGTCGTGGTGTTGCCGGTGACGGTCACGGCCTGCGCGATCGGGAATGTCGAGTTGGGAATCGGATGCCTGACCACATCCGCGCAGGCGACCGTCGCCACCGCGGATAGCGCCGCGCCCAGTGTGATACCGATGAATTTCATCAAACTCTCCCCGAGTGTTTTTGTCAGCGGCGGGCGTCCTGGACATCCTTGGTCGTCACCGCGTCCTCATAGTTGTTGCTGAAGTGCGTCCGCAGATAATTCACAACGGCGGCGACCTGACCATCGGTCATCATGTCGCCGAACGCCGGCATGCCGCGGCGGCCGTTGATGACCAGGAAGACCGGATAGCTGCCGGCCTCGAGATTCTTGTTGCCGGCCAGCGACGGGTAGCTGCCCGCCCCGCTGGCGCCCGTCGCATCCGGCATGTGGCAGCCCTGGCACACATTGGCGAACAGCTCCTCGCCGGTCATCTCGACGAAGCGGTAGCCCGAAGAGAAGGTGCGCTTGCCCGCGCCGCTGTCCTGCCCAAGGGCTGCCGTCGCCCACAGCAGCGCCAGTCCAGCGACGACGGATGTTGCGGTCCGCATCATCATGTCTTCACCACGCGTTCGTGCAGCCGGGAGATGACGTCGAGCGCGGACAGGATGGCGCCCTCCTGCCAGGCCGGCAGCTGCGAGGCGTGCTCGCCCGCCAGCACGATACGGCCGTCGATCTGGCAGAGATTGCGGTAATGCTGCGCGCGGGTGGCTTCGGTCCATTCGCCGGCGCAGCCGAGCGTGAACGGCACGCGATGCCAGGCCACCGCGACGCCGTTCTCGAATTCGTTCCTGTACTGCGGATGGATCGCGGCGCCGAACTCGACCGCGCTGGCGACCCGCTCGGCCGGCGTCATCGCGGTGAATTCGAACGAATTGGCACCGCCATACATGTAGGCGCCGAGCAGGATGCCGCGGCCGCCGCGGTTGAAGCCATAGTTCGGATAGGCGATCTGCCGGATCGGCAGGTCGGTGTAGCTGATGCCGCCGTAGATCGCGTCATCCTCCTCCCAGAACCGCCGCTTGAACTGCAGGCCGATCTTCACCGAGGCTGCATAGGGCACGGAGTCGATCGCACTCTTCATCGGCACGCTGACATCGACCGGCAACTGGCTCAGGATCGGCAACGGGATGGTGCAGATGCACCAGTCGGCGGTGGCCTGCTGCACCGTCGATGGACTGGCGGTGTCGACATAGCTCACGGTGACGCCAGAGCCGTTCTGCTGGATCTGCGTCACCTTGGCGCCATAGCGGATGAGATCGCCGACCTCGCGCGCGAACGCCTTGCCGATCATGTCCATGCCGCCGACCGGCTGGAACATGGTGGTCTGGAAATCGTAGCGCGCAAAGGTCTGCAGATAGCGCCACATCCGCGACCGCAGCAGCTCCTGCAGCGGGATCGGCTCGCTGGGCAGCGGATCGCCCATCAGGCCGCCGCCGGGATCCCGCGCATAACCGCGGAACTCGGCCGACACGAGGTTGGCATTGTACTTGTAGTCGCGATCCAGCGCGCCCCAGTCGCGCAGCGACTGCAGCAGGATCTCCTGATCTTCCTTGCCGACGGTCTCGTCGAGCCGGCCCTGCTGGGTGATCTTTGCGAGCAGCTCCGAGACCCCGCCCTGGAAATCCGCCTTGATACCGCGAAAGCGCTGCGGCTTGCCGCCGAATGCACGCGTCGCGTGCAGATAGGCGTTGTGATTGAGCTGGATGAAGGGTTCCAGCGTCACATTGAGCCGGCGGCAATAGTCGAGCAGCGCACGGTGATGATAGGGAATCCGCCACGGGCCGGGATTGAGATAGAGCCCCTGCTCGAACTGGCTGGTCTGCCTGAAGCCGCCGAGCTCGACAAAACTGTCGCCGCCGCGGATCGACCAGTTGCGGCCGCCGGCGCGGCTGTTGAATTCGAGGATCTGGACCTTGTAGCCGGCCTTGCGCAGCTCCAGCGCCGCCGTCATCCCGGCAAGCCCCGCGCCGAGAATCAGCACCGAGGCGCCCTTCACATCGCCTGCGAGCTTCAGCGGCCCCTTGTAGGCGGATTCGGACGCGAAGCCGAGGCTCGTCATCGCGTGATACATCGCCGAACTGCCGGCAACGGTGCCAATCAGCGCCAGCAGATCACGCCGCCTGATCACAGATTCGTTCTGCACCCGCGCTCACCCAGCCGCTGACGTCGATGGCGAAGGGAAACGGTTGACGCGATCCGTGTCAAGAAAGGGCGCACGCTTCCACATCCACCCACACGCGCTTTTGATGCATCACGCGACCGCCACGTCACACCACGCGCTCGCGATGCACGCGCCGGCAATCCATTTCGAAGTCGAGGCCAACCACCGGCGGCCGGTCGAAATGCCAGGTCAAGCCGTTGCGCAGCACGCCGCGGCGACCGAGCTCGCTTTCGAGCACCGGATAGGCGTCGTGCACAGTGTAGAGCTGCACCGCGGTGGTGTCCTGCCAACGGCCGCCGAACGCGCTCATCCGGCGTTCCATCTCGTCGGCCACGAATTTCGCCTTCGCCAGCAGGCCGGCCGGGCTGGTGTCGCCGAGGGCCACGGTATGATCGCGATAATTGGCCTTGCCCTCGACCGACTCGCCGCTGCCGGCGACGACAAAGCTGGCTGGTTCGTCCATGGCGGCCGGCACCGTGTAGCAGAAGGCGTGGAAGCTCGGCTCGCCGGGCGGATCGAGCTTCGGACAGACATTGCTGCGCGCCACCGGATTGACGCCGTCCCGCATCGCACCCCAGGCCACGAGCGTCTTGATGTAGATCTCGTTGAAGGCCCTGAACCCGTCCTCGGTGAACGGCGCCGGGGAACGCAGTTCGCAGGCGCCAAATGACGTCAGCGGACGACCCGCCGCTTTGATGATGTCGGCAATCCTTGCAAAACCCGCGCCCAACGGCACCGGTTCAGAGAACCTGACGCGCTCGATGGCAAAGCCGGGCAGCGCAGCGATGCCGCAGGAATACTGGCTGACGCCGGGCATGAAGCGGTAGCCGCCGTCGGAAGCCTCGATGGTGTTGGTCATGGTGCCTCGTGAACACGGTGATGTTGCCGTCGCGATGACGCCTCGCTTGATTTCACCACAGCTGTCGTCCCTGCGAAAGCAGAGACCCATACTCCGCGGCCGAGGTTGTTAAAGGGACTCGTCATTTCGGCGTCGTGAAACAATGACGATCGGTGGTTATGGGTCCCTGCTCCCGTGCGCAATTGCGCACTAGGCAGGGACGACACTGAACTTGTTGCACGACCACCGGTGGAAGGGCTCCCTTCCCTCTCACCGTCGTCCCGCGACGAGCCGGGCGGTCGTCGGCCGACAGCGATCGTCAGTCGGCCGGGATGAAGTGGAGTGTGCCTGCCCGGCGCGTCGGCTTGCCGGTGTCTTCGTATGATTGACGCCGTCCATCACAGGCACCTCGGGGAAGTCGAACGGGCTTACACCATCCAGGCAGGCCACGTTGACGGCATACAGGTTCTGGTTCGATCGCCGTTGATGATGGGTGTAGATCCCGCAGCGCGAACAGAAGAAGTGCTGCACCGATCCGGTATGGAAGCGGTAGCTTGTTAGCGCATCCTCGCCGTGCAGGATCTTGATCCCGCCCATTTCGGCCATGGCAACGACGGCGCCCCGCATCCGGCAGTAAGAGCAGGTGCAGCGGCGGATCGAATTGAAGCCGTCGCTGAGCGTCACCTCGAAACGCACCGCGCCGCAATGGCACTGGCCAGCCCGAACACCCATGTCGCCCGTCATGTTGCTGCGTCTCCTGTCCAGATCGCCTCTGCGCCCGGTCTAGCCGGGCGGACGAGAAGGTCTCAGCGACGTCAACGCGCAGCAAGCCCGCAGTTCGCGCGGAACCGCGCAGGAGCATGATCTGCCAACTAAGACTGATCTCAATCCGAACGTATCGTCAGGATCGGCGCCGGACAACCGATCAAAACTCGCGCATGATAGGAGAAAAACTCACGCGAGGGCTCGATGCAAATTTCTGACAGGGCTAGTGCGACTTGGCAACGTAGGGGCAGCCGCCCTCATCGAGCGGACGGAAGGCCTGGTCGCCCGGCACCGTCGCGAGATACTCGTAGAGGTCCCACTTGCTCTTGGACTCTTCCGGCTTCTTGATGCGCATCAGATACATGTCGTGCACCATCCGGCCGTCCTCGCGCACGAGGCCGTTCTGGGCAAAGAAATCATTGACCGGGGTCTTGCGCATCTGCGCGATCACAGTCTCCGAATCGACCGAGTTGGTGGCGGCAACTGCCTTGAAGTAGTGCCGGAGCGCCGAGTTGACGCCGGCCTGATAGGCGGTCGGCATCGCCCCGTGCCGCTTGAAGAACTCCTGGGCGAACACGCGCGTCTCCGGCGTGCGATCCCAATAGAAGGAATCGGTGAACAGCAGATCGTGCGCATGCGCGAGGCCAAGCGCGGGCACGTCGGTGAGCGTCACCTGCAGCGCGACGACCTGCATGCTGGCGCGGATATTGAACTCGTCGGCCTGCGACACCGCGTTGCGGAAGTCGGAACCGGCATTGGCAAGCGCCAGGATCTTGGCGCCGGAGGACTGGGCCTGCAGCAGGAACGACGAGAAATCGGCGGTATCGAAGGGATGGCGGACCGCGCCCAGCACCTTGCCGCCGGCCGATGTCACGGCCTTGCTGGCATCGCGCTCCAGCGCCTGGCCGAACGCATAATCCGCCGTCAGGAAGAACCAGGGCGTGCCGCCGCGCGCAACCACGGCCTTCGCCGTCGCGTTCGAGGAGGCATAGGTGTCATAAGTCCACTGCACGCTCGTCGGCGAGCATTGCTTGCCGGTGAGATCGGACGAGCCCGAGCCCGAGATCAGAAACAGCTTCTTGCGTTCGCGCGTCACGGTCTGGATCGCGAGCGCCACCGCGGAATTGACGCCTTCGGCGATCACGTCGACACCCTTGTTGTCGATCCAGTTGCGCACGATGCCGGTCGCCACATCAGGCTTGTTCTGGTGATCCGCCGAAATGATCTCGATCTTGCGTCCGGCGACCGTGCCACCGATTTCCTCCGCGGCCATCTGCGCCGCGATCACCGATCCCGGGCCATTGCCGTCGGAATATTGCCCGCTCATGTCGGTGATGATGCCGACCCGCAGCACGCCATCCTCCGCTCGGGCAGCGCCGGCCGCAAATGAGAGACACACGGCAATTGCGACCAGGACATGCGAGCGTTTCGTGATGGACATTTCGTTCCCAGGGGTTTCGACGTTTCGGACGATCTCCTGAAGCAATCAGGGATCGCCGACAACCCCGTCGCCGGCATGGCGCTCTGCGATTCCGCTCAGAAATTCCGGGAGAAGGAACACAGCTGGACCCCGGCACGCTCGCATTTCCGATCATGCGAACGCCGCGACGAAATTTCGCCGCGGCGTGCGTTGAATCATACGAATGGATAATGCGTGGTGGCGTCGAGATCGCCTCAGCGCCGCTGCCACAATTGCCGTGCCAGAACGCCGGCCTTGCGTTCGATCGCCTCGGCGGCGTCGAGACACATGTCCTCGCGATAGCGCGAGCCGACGATCTGGACGCCGACCGGCAATCCCTCATCGAGACCCACCGGCACCACGGCCGCCGGCAGCCCCAGAACGTTCATCGACGAAATGAAGCGCAGGTCGTTCCAGAACAAATCCTTGACGCGCTGATCGCCGCCGAGATCGGCGTTGACCTCCGGCGTCTTGCGCACGGTGGTCGGCATCAGCACCAGCGGATACTGCTCGAGGAACGTCATCCAGTTCCGGATATGGCGCGAGCGCTCGGCGATCGCCTTCATGTAGCCGGCCTGGTCGAGCGGGTTGGCCAGCGCCATGAAGCCGCGGAACGTCTTCTGGAAGTCGGCGCTGGTGGTCGCCAGCATCTGGTCCTGCTGCAACACGCGAACCTCGGTCATGATCAGGTCGCACCAGAGCTGCCAGACCTTGTTGAGGTCGGGGACCTCGACCTCGCTGACCGCATAGCCGGCATCGGCGAGATGATCCGCCGCCTTGCGCTGGAGCGCAATAACGCTGCGATCGGTCGCCATGTCATCGGGGATCTTTGCGAGCGCGACCTTGATCGGCCCGGCCGGCTTCGGCCCCGTCAGCGGCGCCGGCACGTACCAGGGATCGCGTGGGTCGCGCTTCGCCATCACCTCGAGGCCGAGGCGCACGTCGGCGACGTGGCGCGCCAGCGGCCCTTGCGACGACATGAACTGCGCCATCAGCGGCCGCTCCGCGGTCGCGCTCGGATTGAACGCCGGGATGCGGCCCTGGGTCGGCTTGATGGTGGCGATTCCGTTGCAATGCGCCGGCCAGCGCAGCGAGCCGCCGATGTCGTTGCCATGCGCGATGGTGCCGATGCCGGCCGCGATCGACGCGCCGGCGCCGCCCGACGATCCGCCGCAGGTCACGTCGGCATTCCAGGGATTGCGCGTCAGGCCATGCAGCGGGTTGTCGGTGAAGCCGCGCAGCGAGAACTCCGGCGTGTTGGTGAGGCCGATGATGACGGCGCCGGCCTTCCTGAGATTGGCCGTCACCGGCGAGTCGCCCGGCGCGATGTTGTCCTTGAATGCCACCACGCCGTTCGAATTGGCCTGGCCCTCGACGTCGATGTTGATCTTGATCGTGACCGGCACGCCGTGCAGCGGCCCGACGGCGCCGCCTCCGCGCTTGCTCGCGGCCAGCGCCTCGTCCGCGGCCTTCGCCGCCTGCATCGCAGACGCGCCGAGATCGACCACGACGGCGTTGAGCGCCGGATTGGCGTCCTGCATGCGGTCGAGATGGGCGCGAACCACCTCCTCCGACGTCACTTGGTTGTTTCGGATCGCCGCGGCCGTGTCGACGGCGGACCAGTGCCAGATCGGTGCATTCGTCACGTGATGTTCTCCCATGATGGCCAGTGCTTGTTGTTGGTTCAGTCTCGCGGGTCGATCGGCGTCAGCTTTGATGCACGCGCCTCGATCAGCTCGGCCACTGCGAGACAGACGTCTTCCCGGAAGCGGCCGGCGATCACCTGCACGCCGACCGGCACGCCCTCGGCGGTCCCGGTCGGTACGACGACCGACGGAAAGCCGAGCGCGGGCACCGCAAGCAGCGGCCGCTGCGCGTCGAGCAGCGCGCGGACCACCGCCGCGTCTTCCTGATCCTGATCGAAACGGAACGGCAGTTGCGCCGAGACCGGCAGGATGATGACGGGATAGCGCTCCTGGAACAGCTGCCAGGCCCGCACGATCGCCAGCCGCTGCTCGAAGCAGGCGAGCACCTGATCGCCGTCGAGCTCGGGCGCGTAGGCGATATGGCACTCGAGATTGTAGCGGCTCCGATCGTCGCCGAACTTGCGGATCATCGGCGCCAGCACGCGCCGCTCCTCATTGATGACGAGGCGATGCCAGAGATCGGCCGCCTCCGCGAGCCGCGGCGGCACGGTCTCCTCCACGGCAAAGCCGGCCTCCGCGAGCCAGCGTCCGGCAGCGCGCACCGCCGCGCTCACCTCCGGCGCCTCGTCGCCGAACGGCGCGGGCGCGACCGCGACACCGATCGGACGCTTGAGCGGCGCACCTTGCAGGGGCACCGGCAGCCATGTGCCGTCGCGCGCGTCCGCCTGGGCCATCGCGGCAAGGCCGAGCCCGAGATCGGCGACCGAGCGGGCCAGCGGCCCCTGCACCGACATCATCTGCGCGGTGATCGGACGATCGCTGGTTGCCGACGGATTGAACGCCGGAATCCGCGCCGGCGTCGGACGCAGGCCGGCGACGCCGCAGGCGTAAGCCGGATAGCGGATCGAGCCGCCGAAATCATTGCCATGCGCGATCGCGCCCATCCCGGAGGCGACGGCCGATGCGGCGCCGCCGCTGGAGCCGCCCGGCGTCAGCCGACGGCTCCACGGATTGTAGGTCGCGCCGTGCAGATCGTTGTTGGTGAACCAGCGGTGCGAAAAGGCCGGCGTGTTGGTGCGCCCGACAATGACCGCGCCCGCCTTGCGAAGATTCGCGACCACCGGGCTGTCCTCGGTGGCGATCACGTCGCGGAAGGCCACGACGCCATTGGTGGTGGCGCAGCCGCGCTGGTCGACATTGACCTTGATCGTGACCGGCACGCCGTGCAGCACGCCGAGCTCCGCGCCTGACTTCACCGCTTCGTCCGCCGCGTCCGCGGCGGCCAGCGCTTCATCGGCGAGCACAGCGACAATGGCGTTCAATGCCGGATTGACCTCGGCGATGCGATCGAGGCTGGATCGCACGGCTTCCCGGCTGGAAATCGCGCGCGTCGCGATCGCACGCGCCAGATCGACGGCCGACCAGCTCCACAACTCATTCTCGCGCCGCGTGTCCATTGTCGTTTTCTCCAGGGCGTGATGCAGCAGTCCGCCGATGCGGTTCAATCGAGCCGCAACGGCTGATGAAACACGGGCAGATCGATGCGCCGGTCTTCCGCGGGAACGACCACCGCTTCGGCGCTCAGCACATGATCGAGCATCACGCGCCGGGCGCGCGCGGCATTGCCGGAGCGGAACGCGGCCATCAGACGCTTGTGAAACTCGATATTCTCGCAGGTGAAGCTGGATGCGAATTCCTGCACGCCGAGCTTGCCGATCAGATGCCTGATGGCCTCGTTGACGAACCGGCACACCAGGCCGAGCAGCGGGTTGGGACAGGCCTCGATCAGGATGTCGTGGAAATCGATCTCGGCGTGGCGATGATGTTCCCAATCGGCATCGCCACGGGGATGATGCTCCTGGACCGCGATCGCCTTTTCCAGTGCTGCGAAATGCTCCGCCGTGAGGTGGCCGACCACGCTGAAGGCGAGCTCCGGCTCGATCAGCCGGCGGATCTGGTAGATCTGCGCGGTGCTGGTCGACTGGAAATAGAAGTAGTTGCTGAGCAGGCCGACGATCCGGTTGATCGACACCGGCGCCACCCGCGCGCCGCCGCCGGGACCGGTGGTGTTCTGCACCAGCCCCTGCACCTCCAGGGACTTGAGCGCCTCGCGAATGGTCGAGCGGCTGCAGCCGAACATCTCGATCAACTCGCCCTCCTGCGGCAGCCGGTCATTTGGCTGCAAGCCGGCCTGGAAAATGTGGCTGCGGATCAGGTCGGCGACCGCGTCCGAGCGCTTGCGCTTGATCGAGGCGCGGCGCGAAGGGTCGAGGGACGGGAGAGCCGATTTATCCATTTTATGATCATAAATAGGTCGGGCACGGTATGGCAAGACGTTTCCGCCGGCCGCCCGGGCGACATCGGTCAATAGTCCCGTTCCAGGAACGCAGAAATCGACGCTGCGGACTCAGGATCGATCAACATCTGATGCCTAGAATGCCACGGCAAATTCCAATGAGGCCGGCATGACAGGCGACGAAGTTCGAGATCAGGCTCAATCCGGTGGCGGCGTGGGACTGTCCGACGAAAACCTTGCGCTCCACCGAAGCGCCATCCAGAGCCGCATTACGTTTCAAGGCCTTGCGACCCGGCCATTCGAGGGGCTGTCGTGGGACTACTTCCTCGCGGATGTCGAGCTGGAAGCGCGCGCTGCGCGCATCGGGATGCGCGACACGACCATCGGTCGTACTGCGACACCATACAGTTGCTGCCTGCGGCCGCGATCGTCCGCCTGGATGCAGCGCTTTCCGTCTACTTCCTGCCTCCCGAGCCCGAGAGCGAGGCTCACGTCGATTACCTCTTGCGACCGCTGGACGCCGCGACGGCAAAGCGGATGCGGCAGCGTCGTCATGCCGTTCACGCCATGCAGGCCGTGGCGCAACAGCAGGAAGAGGCCAGAAAAAAAGCGGCTGCGCCGGACGAAGAACTCAAGTCGCAATATTGGCCGTGTCCGCATGCGGCGCTGAGTACCGAGCCCGACGACTTCCTGCTCTGGATCAAGGATCAGACGCCCGACACCTGGCACGTCATCGTCGAGAGCTGGGATCACAACAGCGACGATCGGGATAGCGTGATCGAATGGATCTTCGAGCAGCCGAACTGCGACCTCGGCACGGCCGCGCAATACTTTTTCATCGCGGCATTGGGGCTCGCCAACGAGGAGCCGGCGCAACTCAGTTCCGGCTATCGGCGCAAATGGCATCTCATGAAGCGCGTGGCCGACAACTGGCAACGCGGACATTATCTGCGCAATGAATTGCAGCCCTCAATTCAGCCGTCCGACGTCCAATACTACGACGAGTTGGTGGCGCGCCGGGAGGCCAGTGGTCGTCCGCTGCCGTGGACAGTGCCCGGACCGAAACTGCGCCGGTTTGGCGGACGGCAGGCGAATTCAGCGTATTTCTACGAGGACTGCCATTTGAGGCTGGGCTTTACGGCTTGGAAACAGCAGCGCGAGCAATTCGGGTGCGGCAGGGACTTTCCGCGCTGTTGCCAAGAATGATCACGCCTCCTCAATTCGACAGGCGCTGCGCCTCGAGGCCGCGGCTGTAGCGCGACATCGCAAAGCAGAACACGAAGTAGATCACGCCGACGAACAGCGTACCCCCCGGTCGCTTGGCATCGCCCCGAGGCAAAGCGCCTACGCGGTCAAAGGGCGACCGGACGCTGGACGATGGTGATGACGAGGAGCCCGCGGAACCGAGGCGGCGTCTCGCTTAAAGCGGACTATGGTTCACGGTGTGGCGCATCTGGCGACAAAAGCCCTCCACGAACTGCGCGAGCGCCTCGAAATTGACCAGCAGCCTTTCGGCCTGCTCCCGGTCAACCGAACCAGGGGCAAACGATTCCGCCAGACGCCGCTGGCGATCTGCGCGATCCCGGCACGCTGCGGCCCTGCTTTCGGCAAACTCCAGTTGCTCATGTCGGCGGCCGAGCTTGTCTTCTTCCTCAAGCAGCCGCTTGTTGAGCATCGATCTCGTGTTGGTTGGAACGTCCGGGCGCTTCAGCAGATCCAGATAGTGGTCGATGTTTGCGCGCGCGGTATACTCGTTCACGTATGTGCCTCCCGCCAGTCGCAGTCTCGGTCGGCGAGGCTTGGCTTCAACATTCAGGAGTTGCTCGATCTCCGCCAGGAGTTGGCGAAGCTCATCGGTCGAAAACCCTTGCAGGGCATCGTGGACCTGGTTTCGGGTACTCTCGGGATAGGAGGCGTTGTCTTCGGCCATTGGCGCACGGCAAAAATCAAAGTAACGCCCTGTCAGGGCCGAACCAAATCAACAAATCAACGGCAGCATTTGCGTTCAGTCCAGATCGAACGATGCCCGCGCGAACAATGATTTCTGTCATCGCGCGCGCTCGCGAATCCAATGGCGCTCAAGATAAGTTACGGGCGGAACATCGCCTAGTGCACTCTGTGCCAGCCGCGCCTTTGCGCCAAGCATCGGCCAAGTCTTGGTTGCCGCATCGTTAAAGCCAGAACAGGCCGCTCCAGAAATCAAAGCAGACGGCCGCGGATGCGAACAGGCGGCACCGAAGGATGCAGCATGTGAGGGAGGCAAGCGAGCGATGGGCCGCTATTGTGAAAACGCCCAGTAAAGGTGCTTCTCGTCTTCCGACAACAGCCTCACATGGTTGATAAAGTCCCAGACCATTTCTCCGAAGGCACTGCCGCCGCCCTGGCTCGACTTGGCGGATACCATATCGAGCTCGTACCAGCCCCTGTACATTTCCTCGTCGATGCCTTCCAAGCGGTCCTTCATGGCCTGAGCATTGAAAGCGCCGCAAGATTCGGTGAACAGGCTTCTGACCGGATGGATTTGCCACATGCCGCGATGGCGCTCTTCGCTGCCCTGCTGCCCGTAGACACCCGACTCTCCACTGAACGGAAACGCGCCGCGCGTCGCCTTGATCATCTCGCGGCGCTTGGCGTTGCCTTCCTTGATGTCGACATACACCGATATGACCATATCGTTGTAGTACCAGAGGTCCAGGCACGCCGGATATCCAGCGTTCAGGATCACTTGCACGAGCTTTTTGATACGCTGCCCCTTGTAGCCCTTCATGCCCTGCACAAGCGCAAGCAGGCGCATCAGAAACGTCTTGGCATCATTTGGAGTCCAGACGCAGATATCCTCGGCCTCGAAATCGATCGGATCATGATCGACGGGCGGGATGTAGATGATGCCGGGATTGGCCGAATTGCTGAACATCCAATTGTTGCCGCTAGGGCTGACTTTGACGCATCCCACATAGTGGCTGAGGTACCAGTTCACGACATCGGGGTCGTCGGTCATGAAGTTGAAATAGATCAGCTCCTTGACTCCGACACTGAACTTCTCGGCGACGGTGTGCCAGTCTTCCTGAGGCCGGGTATCTCCCGGTCGGACGGGCCCGTGGGGCCGGTAGGGAATGCCGCCTTGCATCAATCCCCAATTGCGTGGGACGGGCATGCCCTTTGGCGGTCGCTCGATCGGGTGAGGCGAGCGTTTCGGGGGCGCCATGGCATCGATCTCCTCATATGCGGCGTGATCGCATCACATGAGTGCAAGTTGCCGCTGCCGGGGTTCACACACTCACGGAGATGTTTTCCACTTTCTCAAGCTTGTCCGGATGGGGCATATCAGGTTCCGCGCAAAGCGGATCGATCCATCACGGCAGGCTCCAAAAACGTCCCATGCGACGAAGGAAAATGCGATGCGACCCAGACAAACGCATAGAGGTCGAGGCTTCGCGCTCGAACGTGATCACCACCTCAGCCGTGCGCGCGCTGCGCCTCGAGGCCGCGGCTGTAGCGCGACATCGCAAAGCAGAACACGAAGTAGATCACGCCGACGAACACATAGACCTCGACGCTGAAGGCCTGCCAGGCCGGATCGACGATCGCGGTCTTGGCGGTGGTCAAGAGATCGAAGATGCCGATGATCAGGACCAGGCTGGTGTCCTTGAAGAAGGCGATGAAGGTGTTGACCAGCGGCGGGATGACGTGGCGGATCGCCTGCGGCAGCACGATCAGCGCGTTCTTCTCCCAGTAGGACAGCCCGAGCGCGTCGGCGGCCTCATATTGTCCGCGCGGCACCGCCTGCAGACCGCCGCGCACCACTTCCGCAAGATAGGCGCCGGCATAGAGGATAAAAGCGATCTGGGCGCGCAGCAGTTTGTCGATGTTGACGCCGTCGGGCATGAACAGCGGAAACATGACGCTCGCCATGAACAACAGGCTGATCAGCGGCACGCCGCGGATCAGCTCGACATAGAGCACGCAGAGCGAGCGGATCGCCGGTAGCTTGGAGCGGCGGCCGAGCGCGACCAGGATTCCGAGCGGGAAACCGAACGCCAATCCGAAAGTCGCCAGGATCAGCGTCACCGGCAGCCCGCCCCAGCGGTCCTGCGTGACAAAGGACATGCCGAGAAAGCCGCCCCACATCAGGCACCCGATCGCGATCAAGGCCGCAGCCCACAGCAGGAACAGCTCTTTGCGCCAGAAGCTGCGGCGGCTCGAGACCACGAACAGCGCAATGAAGAACACGACCGCGAGCGCCGGCCGCCACTGCTCGCTGAACGGATAGGTGCCGAACAGGATGAAGCGGTACTTCTCGGGGATCACCGCCCAGCAGGCGCCGACGCCGCGCAGCGCGCGGCAGGCGCTGGTGTCGTTGCCGGAGACGATCCAGACCGCGTTGGCGATGCCCCATTGCCAGAGGCCGATGCACGCCTTGCCGAGCACGAACAGCAGCAGCAGCGTCATGATGCTCGACGTCACGGACGCGAACAGGTTGGCGCGCAGCCAGGCCACGATCTGGCCGCCGAGCGTGCGCTGCGCGCGGCGCCGGCCGATCGGCAGCGGATCCTGCGGGAGATGTGCGACCGAGCTCATGTCAGCGCTCCACCAGCGCGATCCGCGCGTTGTACCAGTTCATGAACAGGCTGATGCCGAGGCTGATGGTGAGGAACACCATCATGATCAGCGCGATCGACTCGATCGCCTGCCCGGTCTGGTTCAGCGTGGTGTTGGCGATCGAGACGATGTCCTGGTAGCCGACCGCGACCGCAAGCGACGAATTCTTGGTCAGGTTCAGATACTGGCTGGTCATCGGCGGGATGATGACGCGCAGCGCCTGCGGCAGCACGATGTGTTGCAGCACGAAGCTGCGCTTCAGCCCGAGCGCCTTGGCGGCGTCCGACTGGCCGCGCGGCACCGCCTGGATGCCGCTGCGCACGATCTCGGCGATGAACGCCGAAGTATACGTGACCAGCGCGATCAGCAGCGCGAAATATTCCGGCGCCAGGGTCAGCCCGCCGACGAAGTTGAAGCCGCGCAACTCGGGCAGCATGACGCTCCAGCTCGCACCCAGAAGCCACGACACCAGCGCCGGCAGCGCGATGATGAGGCCGAGCGCGTAGGGCCAGGCCGGCCGCGCCTTGCCATCGAGCATCTGCTGCGCGATCAGGCGGCGCCTGACGATGAGGAAGACGATCACGCCGGCGACCAGCGCAGCGAGCGTCCAGCCATTGGCCTCATGCAGCGGCACCGACGGCAGCACCAGGCCGCGGTTGGACAGATAGACCCCGTCGACCGGCTTCCACGCCTGGCGCGCCGCCGGTAGGCCCTGCATCAGCACGTACCAGAACAGGAGTTGCAACAGCAGCGGCAGGTCGCGCAGCACCTCGACATAGACGGCGGCGAGCCGCGCCAGCAGCCAGTTCGACGACAGCCGCGCGATACCGACCAGCGTGCCGATCACGGTCGCCAGCACGATGCCGATGACCGCGACGCGCAGCGTGTTGACGACGCCGACGATGAACGCGCGCAGATAGGTGTTCTTCGGCGTGTAGTCGATCCAGCTGTCGGCGATCGGCATGCCGGCTTCACGGCCGAGGAAGGCAAAGCCGGTCGAGATGCGCCGCACCGAGAGGTTATGGACCGCGTTGGACCACAGCCAGGCGACGACGGCGACTGCGATGGCGACCACCAGGATCTGCCAGAACAGGCCCGCGACGCGGGGATCGCTGAGCGAAAGCCGCCAGGGCCGGGCGGGAGGGCGTTTCGGCGTCGATGTCGTCACAGCACAAGGACCCCAGTGAGAAGCGATCTTCTGCCATGCGCAAGAGCGTTTTCGAGCGAAGCCTGTCCCGGACTTGATCCGGGATGGATACCCGGTTCGCGTGAAGAAGACGCGTCAACCTCAAATCCTGCGCGCGTCATATGTTGCACCAATTTAATATTTGTGCAACATATGTTTCATGGCCCAGGCCCAGCCGAAACCATCGCCCCTGAACGAATTGTGCAGCGCACTGCCGTCGCTGCCGATGCGCTTGCAGGAGGTCGGCCGGTTCGTCGCCGCCAATGATTACGACGCCACCACCCGCTCGATGCGCGAGCTCGCTTCCGTGGCCGGCGCTGATCCTGCCTCATTCACCCGTCTTGCCAAGGCGCTCGGCTATTCCGGCTGGGACGAATTGCGCGCCGCACTCACCGAGGCGCGCCGGCCGGCGCAGGGCTCGCCGTTCTCCGGCCGCGCCAGGAGCCGCCGCGCCGGGCCGAATGCCGATGTCAAACTGGTGCACGACAAATTGGAGGCCGAGGCCGCGGGCCTTGCGCGGATTTCAGCGAGCGCGATCGCGGAAGCCGCGCGTGCGCTGCACTCCGCTGACAGGATCTGGATATCGGGGTTTCGCAGCTGCCGCAGCGTCGCGGAACTGCTGACCTATCAGCTTCGCCTGTTCCGCCCCGATGCCGTGCAATTGGTCGGCGGCTCCGGCCCGTTCGATCTCGACCACGGCGCCTTCCGCTCAGGCGACGCCGTGGTCGTGATCGGCTTTGCGCCCTACACCCTGGTCAGCGTCGAGACGGCGCGCGCGGCGCATCAGGCGCGTGCTGCGCTGATCGCGATCGCCGACACCATCACAGCTCCGATGGCCGAAGGCGCCGATCATCTGCTGCTGTTCGAGGCCGCCTCCTCCCCCGGCTTCTTCCCGAGCCTGACCGGCGCGATCGCAGTCGCCCAGTCGCTGGCGGCCGTCGCTTTCACGCTGGGCGGCGCGAGCGCAAAACGCAAGCTGGAGGAGACCGAGGGCCGGCTTGCCGAGATGTCGCAATATTTCGTCGAGAAAGGATGACTGTCATGGCAGCCAACAAGAGCCGCGTGATGCATCGCAGCCTGCGCGAGACCCCGCCGAAAGCGGTCGGCGGCGACGGCGTCTGGCTGATCGCGGAGGATGGCCACCGGATTCTGGATTCCTCCGGCGGCGCCGCGGTGTCCTGCCTCGGCCATCAGCATCCGCGCATCCTGGCCGCGATCGCCAAGCAGGCTTCGAAGATCGCCTATGCCCATACCGGATTCTTCTCCTCCGAGCCCGCGGAAGAGCTCGCCGAGCGGCTGGTCGGCCACGAGCCCGGCGGCCTCGGCTATGTCTATTTCGTCAGCGGCGGGTCGGAGGCGATCGAGGCCTCGATCAAGCTGGCGCGGCAATATTTCATCGAGCGCGGCGAGCGGAAGCGTGCGCGCTTCATCGCGCGCCGCCAGAGCTATCACGGCAATACGCTCGGCGCGCTGTCGGCCGGCGGCAATGCCTGGCGCCGCGAGCCCTACGCGCCGCTGCTGTCGCCCTCGTTCAGCCATGTCACGCCGGCCTTCGCCTATCACGAGAAGCGCGACGACGAATCGGAGGCGGCGTTCGTGGCGCGCCTTGCCGCCGAGCTCGAAGCCGAATTCCAGCGGCTCGGCCCCGATACGGTCGCGGCGTTCATCGCCGAGCCCGTGGTCGGCGCCACCGCCGGCTGCGTGCCAGCGCCGGAGGGTTACTTCAAGGCGGTGCGCGAGATCTGCAACCGCCACGGCGCGCTGTTGATCCTCGACGAGGTGATGTGCGGCATGGGCCGCACCGGCACGCTGCACGCCTGGGAGCAGGAAGGCATCTCGCCCGACATCCAGGCGATCGCCAAGGGGCTCGGCGGCGGCTATCAGCCGATCGGCGCGATGCTTGCCAGCGGCACGATCGTCGACACGGTGCGCGACGGCTCCGGCGCGTTCCAGCACGGCCACACCTATCTGGCGCATCCGCTCGCCTGCGCCGCCGCGCTCGAAGTGCAGAAGGTGATCGCTGAGGAGAAGCTGCTCGACCAGGTCAAGGAGCGCGGCCGCCAGTTCGAGCAGCGGCTCACCGAACGGTTCGGCAATCATCGCCATGTCGGCGACATCAGGGGCCGCGGCCTGTTCTGGGGTATCGAGCTGATCGCCGACCGTGCCACGCGGCAGCCGTTCGATCCCAAGCTGAAGCTGCATCAGCGGATCAAGTCCGCCGCCTTCGCCGGCGGGCTCGGCTGCTATCCGTCGGGAGGCACCGCCGACGGCCAGCGCGGCGATCATGTGCTGCTCGCCCCGCCCTATATCGCAACGTCCGGCGACATCGACATGATCGTCGAACGACTAGGCGCCGCGGTGGACAGCGCGCTGAAGGATATCGGTCACGGAGCATGATCCGGAAAAACGGGCACCGGTTTTCCCGCGACAAACGCGAAGCGTTCGCGCAGGGATCATGCTCAAACGTTAGGAGGAGGAGGAAAGCATGCTGAGGGGTATCATCACTCTAACCGTTCTCGCCGCGGGCATCGCGGGCGCAAGCGCCGCGACGCTCGACACCGTCAAGCAGCGCGGCACGTTGGTGTGCGGCGTCTCGACCGGCTTTGCCGGATTCTCGGCGCCGGATTCGCAAGGCAACTTCAAGGGGCTCGACGTCGACTATTGCCGTGCGCTTGCCGCCGGCGTGCTCGGCGATCCCGCCAAGGTGCGCTACGTCGCGCTGACCGCGCAGAACCGCTTCACCGCGCTGCAGTCAGGCGAGATCGACGTGCTCTACCGCAACTCGACGCAGACCTTTCTGCGCGGCACCACGCTTGGGCTGCGGCAGGGACCGGTCAATTTCTACGACGGCCAGGGCTTTGTCGTGAAGAAGGACCTCGGCGTGAAGGAGCTGAAGGACCTCAAGGGCGCCACCGTGTGCGTCGCCCAGGGCACCACGCATGAAGTGACGCTCGGCGACTATGGCCGCGCCAACGGCATCGACTGGAAGCCGCTGGTGTTCGACCGCGTCGACACCATGTACCAGACCTTCTTCGGCGGCCGCTGCGATGCCATGACCCAGGATGCTTCCGCGCTCGCCGGCGCGGTCGCGACCGCAGCCCCGAAGGCCGATGACTACGTCGTGCTGCCGCAGACCATCAGCAAGGAGCCGCTCGGCCCGTTCACCCGCAACGGCGATGAGGTCTGGAGCGACATCATCACCTGGCTGCATTACGGCCTGATCGAGGCCGAAGAGCTCGGCGTCACCCAGGCCAATGCCGACGAGATGGCGAAGTCGCAGGTCCCGGCGATCCAGCGCCTGCTCGGCGCGTCTGGCGATCTCGGCTCGCGCCTCGGCCTCGACAACAAATGGCTGCTCGCCGCGATCAAGGCCGGCGGCAACTACGGCGAAATCTTCGAGCGCAATGTCGGCAAGGCCAGCCCCTTGAAGCTCGAGCGCGGCCTCAACGCCACCTGGAGCAAGGGCGGGTTGATGTACGCAATTCCGTTCAAGTGACCGAAGTTACCTCGCCCCGCCTGCGGGGAGAGGTCGGATTGCGAAGCAATCCGGGTGAGGGGGCGCCTCCGCATACCCTCCTCTCACCTGTTACGACGATAGAGCCCCTCACCCCAACCCTCTCCCCGCGAAACAGCGGGGAGAGGGAGAGCAAGAAACATCGATGCGCATCACGCTCATTCACGCCCTGAAACACTCGATCGTGCCGATCGAAGCATCGTTCGCACGGCATTGGCCGGAGGCGCGGTTGATGAATCTGCTCGACGATAGCCTGTCGGCGGACCTCGCGCGCGACGGCAAGCTCACCGAGCGCATGACCGAGCGATTTCTGACCATGGGCCGCTATGCGGCAAGCACCGGCGCCAATGGCATCCTGTTCACCTGCTCGGCGTTCGGGCCGTGCATCGAGGCGGTGGCGCGCGAGCACGCGCCGATGCCGGTGCTGAAGCCGAACGAGGCGATGATCGAGCAGGCGGTGGCGAAGGGCAAGCGGATCGGCCTGCTCTCGACCTTCCCGCCGACGCTGGTGTCGATGCCGCCGGAATTTCCGTCACAGGTCACGCTGGTGCCAAAACTTGCCGATGGCGCGCTGGCAGCGCTCGACCGCGGCGACCGCGCCGAGCATGACCGCATTGTGGTCGAGGCGTCCAAGGAGCTGCGCGACTGCGACCTGATCGCACTCGCGCAGTACAGTATGGCGCCGGCGGCTGAGCGCGTCGCCGAAGTCACCGGCCGCGAGGTGCTGACGACACCCGACAGCGCGGTGCTGAAGCTAAAGGCGATGCTGGGGGTTTGATCTCCGTCATTGCGAGCCACCCGGTCGGCGCGAAGCGCCGCCGGATGACAGGCTCCGCGAAGCAATCCATTTCACCGCATACGCGGATCGATGGATTGCTTCGTCGCTTCAGCGCAAAATTGCTTCGCAGTTTTGTCGCGAGCTCCTCGCAATGACACAAGGTCGCGGCTCACGCCCCCGCGTCGTGCACGTTCAGATCGACGCCTTGCGGATCCCTAATCGTCGACACCGTGATGAGCGAGATCAGCGACAGCACCGCGATGTAGACGCCGACGCGCCAGGACTGGCCGTAGGTGCCGATGATCCATTGCGCGATCATCGGCGCGAAGGCGCCGCCGAAGATGGCGCCGAGCGCATAGCCGATCGAGACGCCGGAATAGCGCACCTTGGCCGGAAACAGCTCGGCATAGAGCGCCGCCTGCGGGCCATAGGACAGGCCGAGCGCGATGGTGAGCCCGACCGCGCTGACGAAGAACAGCAAGAGGTTCTTGCTGTCGATCAGGAACCACATCGGCACCGCCCACAGCACCATCAGGGTGTAGCCGATCTGGAAGCAGCGCACGCGGCCTATTTTGTCGCCGAGGATACCGCCGAGCAGCGTGAAGATGAACCAGCTCACCGCCGCGAGCGTGCCGATCAGCAGCAGCTGCTCCGACGGCATCTTCAGCGTGTTGGCGCCGTAGCTGATGATGAACGCGATCAGGATGTAGCCGGCTGCATTGTTGGCCATGAAGATCAACGCGGTGCGCAGGATCTCCTTGCTGTGATTGCGCATCAGGTCGCGCAGCGGTGCAGAGGATTCCTTGTGCCGCCGCTGCATCGCCTGGAACACCGGAGACTCTTCGACCGTGCGGCGGATCACGATGCCGACGACGATCAGCACGATCGACAGCAGGAACGGAATCCGCCAACCCCATTCGATCATCGCCTGCTTGCCAAGCGTCGCGGTGAGCACCCACAGCACGCCTGTCGCCAGGATCATGCCGAGCGGCGTGCCGATCTGCGGGAACGAGCCGAAGAAGCTGCGCTTGTCGACGGGCGCCGATTCCACCGCCATCAGCGCCGCGCCGCCCCACTCGCCGCCGGCCGAGAAGCCTTGCAGGATGCGCAGCAGAATGAGGAGTGCCGGCGCCCAGGCACCGATCTGCGCGTAGGTCGGCAGCAGGCCGACCAGCGCGGTCGCCGCCCCCATCAATAGCAGCGTGACGACCAGCATGTTCTTGCGCCCGAAGCGGTCGCCGAGATGGCCGCAGACGATGGCGCCTAACGGGCGGAACAGGAATGAGAGGCCGAGCGTCGCGAACGAGACGATCTGCGCCAGCAGCGGATTGTTCGCGTTCATCGGCGCGAAGAACAGCGCGCCGAACACCAGGCCCGCCGCCTGGGCGTAGACGAAGAAGTCGTACCACTCGATGGTGGTGCCGACGAGCGTTGCGGTGAGGACCTTGCGCTCCTCATCCGACAGTTCAGCGCCGCGCGAGCGCGCGGACAGTTCGATGGACATGTCGCCTCCCCAAAACCCGTTCTTGAACCTGTTCTTGGCCGCGCGGGCGTGGTCGGCGGCGATGCGCCTGCCCCGCACGGATGCTGGGCCCGGGATTAGCAGAGGTTTCCGCACCACACGAGCAAAATAGTTGCAGCCGCAACGATATTCGGCGAATTGTGCTTTTGGCCCCGGTTCCCCGACCCCGCTACCTCGACCGCGATCGGCGGGCAGCTATCCCGAAACGCCGATTGTGCATCGCAGCAAGATCGCTACGATGCGAGGATTCCCAAGAGGTTGCTAAGTGTCTGACATCAATGCCGATGCCTGGGTTTCCTCAGGCCACCGCCCGATGGGCTTTCCGGAATTCGTCGTCGTTATCGCCTCGATCATGGCGCTGAACCCGCTGGCGATGGACATGATGCTGCCGGCGCTGCCGAACATCCGCTCCGCGTTCCAGATCGGCGACGCCAACCGCCCGCAGATGGTGCTGTCGATCTTCCTGGTCGGCTTCGGCGTCGGCCAGTTCGTGATGGGCCCGCTATCGGACCGCTTCGGCCGCCGCCCGGTGCTGCTCGGCGGCATGACCGTCTACACCATCGCCGGCCTGCTCGCGATCATGGCGCCCTCGTTTGAGACGCTGCTGCTGGCGCGCGCGCTGCAAGGGCTCGGCACCGCGGCAACCCGCGTGATCGCGACCTCGATCGTGCGCGACTGCTACGCTGGACGCCGGATGGCGAGCGTGATGTCGCTGGCGATGATGGTGTTCATCGCAGTCCCCGTGATCGCGCCGTCATTCGGCCAGGCGGTGATGCTGCTGACGCACTGGCGCGGCATCTTCGTGCTGCTGATGATCTACGGCGTGATCGCGCTGGCCTGGAGCGCGATGCGGATGCCGGAGACGCTGCCGCTGGAATTGCGCAAGTCGCTGGCGATCCCGGAAGTGCTATCCGCGTTTCGCCAGACCGTCACCAATCGCCAGACGCTCGGCTACGCGCTCGCCGCCGGCGGCGTGCAGGGCTCGCTGTTTGCCTTCGTGTTCTCCTCGCAGCAGATCTTCACCGAGATCTTCAAGCTCGGGCATTACTTCCCCGTGGCGTTCGCGGCCTGCGCGGTCGGCGTCGCGATCGCCGGCTTCCTCAATTCGCGCATCGTCGGCCGCATCGGAATGCGCGTGATCTCGCACGCCGCGCTGACCGGCTTTGCCGTCGTCGCAGGCGCCCTGCTGCTAGCGGTGAAGACCGACACGCTGTCGCTGCCGCTGTTCATGGTGCTGTCGGGCCTGATGATGTTCGCGTTCGGGCTGATGATGGCGAATTTCACCGCGCTCGCGATGGAGCCGCAGGGCAAGATCGCCGGCACCGCCTCCTCGCTGTACGGCACGATCACGACGCTGCTCGGGATCGGCGTCGGCACCACGATCGGCCAGGATTACGACGGCACGCTGGCGCCGTTCGCGACCGGCTTCTTCCTCTGCACGCTGGCCGCGCTCGCCGTCGTCTTGGTGACGGAGAAGGGCCGGATGTTCCGGCCGCATCATCATCCGATTTGATCTTCGTAGCCCGGATGCAGCGCAGCGAAATCCGGGACGCTTTTACCTGCGGCACGAACCCCGGATTACGCGGAGCCTGTCATCGGGCGCGCGTTCGCGCGACCCGTTGGCTCCATCCGGGCTACAATTCTGACTGGTTGCATCACTGTAGCCCGCATGAGCGCAGCGATATGCGGGGCTGCTGTTCCCGGATATCGCTTCGCTCATCCGGGCTACAATTCTGACTGGTTGCATCACTGTAGCCCGCATGAGCACAGCGATATGCGGGGCAACTGTTCCCGGATGTCGCTTCGCTCATCCGGGCTACAATTCTGACTGGTTACATCACTGTAGCCCGCATGAGCGGAGCGATATGCGGGGCTGCTGTTCTCGGATGTCGCTTCGCTCATCCGGGCTACAATTCTGATTGGTTACATCATCACTGTAGCCCGCATGAGCGGAGCGATATGCGGGGCCACTGTTCCCGGATATCGCTTCGCTCATCCGGGCTACGATTCTGAGATCGCGTCAGGCTTCGCGAGTCCGTCCGACGCTGCTTTGCGCCCGGGCGGGCGCCACCGCACGCCGCGTCGCCGCAAATCCCTCCATCCCGAGCTGCCACTGCAAGCCCACGATCGCGCCCTTGGTCGGCTGCAGCAGCGCGAGCGCGCTGAACAGCGTGAATGGAAGCCAGATCGCCAGTTGCAGCCAGGCCGGCGGCGCGTAGTTCATCTCGAGCCACAGCAGCGCCGGCACCACGACGTGGCCGACCACGACGATCACGAGATAGGCCGGGAAATCGTCCGCGCGCTGCGGGGTGAAGTCCTCGCTGCAGACTTCACAGTGATCGGCGACCTTGAGGAAACGGCCGAACAGATGGCCACGCCCGCAGTTCGGGCACTTCATGGTGAAGCCGCGCCACATCGCCTTTGGCAGGGAAACCGTCTCGGTCATCGTCGTTTTCCTTTCGCCGTCGTCCTTGACCTGATCTGGAAAATCCATACAATATGCATTCGAGCACCTACAATCAAAGATAAAGCGTCGAATTGCATGGATTGGATCCCTACAGTTTCGGAATGGCACGGCCCGATGTTTCTGCGCATCGTCGATGCGCTGGCCGCCGACATCGCGAGCGGCCGGCTGGTGCGCGGCCAGCGGCTGCCGACCCATCGCGCGCTGGCGTCAGCGCTCGATATCGATCTGACCACGGTGACTCGCGCCTATGGCGAGGCGCGGCGGCGCGGACTGCTCGACGCCCGTGTCGGCCAGGGTACGTTCGTCTCGGAGACCACCGCGCGCGCCGCGTCCGACCTGCCCGCGCCCGTCAACATCGACCTGTCGATGAACCTGCCGCCGCAGCCGGTCGAGGCCAATCTCGACCTGCGCATCGCGCAGGGACTTGCGACCATCCGCTCCGAAGCCGGGTTCTCCGCCTATCTCGGCTACACGCGTCCGGGCGGCACCACTGCGGAGCGCGAGGCCGGCGCCGCATGGCTCGCGCCGCGCGTGCCGCAGGCCTCGGCCGACCGCATCGTGATCTATCCGGGTTCGCAGGCGATCATCTTCAACACGCTGTTGGCGCTGACATCGCCGGGCGATGTCGTGGTGACGGAGGCGTTGACCTTTCCCGGCATCAAGGCCGCGGCGGCGCGGCTCGACGTCCGCCTGGTCGGGGTTGCGATGGACGCCGAGGGCGCGCGGCCCGAGGCGCTCGACGAGGCCTGCCGCAAGCACAAGCCGAAGGCGGTCTATCTAGTGCCGACGCAGCAAAACCCGACCACGGCGACGATGAGCGCGATCAGACGCAAGGCGGTCGCCGATATCATCAGCAAGCGCGGCTGCGTCCTGATCGAAGACGACGTCTACGGGCCGCTCGAACCGCAAATGGCGCCGATCGCTACGCTCATTCCGGAGCGCACCTACTACGCCGCGAGCATCGCAAAATGCATCGCGCCGGCCCTGCGCGTCGCCTATCTCCTGGCGCCCGATGCCGCCGCCGAGCAGCGCATGCGCGCCGGCATGCAGGCCACCATGCAGATGCCGCCATCGCTGATGGTCGCGCTGGTCACGCAATGGCTGCGTTCCGGCGTCGCCGCCGACATCATCCGCGCCATCCGCAACGAGGCCGCGGCGCGCCAACAGCTCGCGGCCCGCTTCCTCAAAGGCGTCAGCTATGCGGCGCGGCCGGCGAGCCACCATCTCTGGATGCCGCTGCCGAAACATTTCGACGGCACCGACCTGCTGTCGCATCTGATGCGCAACGGTCTCGCCGTGGTCGGCGAAGACGCCTTTGCGGCAGGCGATGCCGCGCCGCGCGGCCTGCGCGTGTCGCTGGGTGCGGCACGCAACCGCGCCGAACTGAGCCAGGCACTGCAGGTGTTGTCGAATGCGGTGCGCACGCCCGTCGGCGCTACCCAAATCGTATAATTCCGGCGATCGCCGGGAATAAACTCGCCCCAAAATGATTATGGTGCGCGGGAGCGCGCGCCGCTAAAACTCTGCGCTCAGGGCATCAGGCAGGGGCAGGCTTTTCAATGTCGTGCGGGTATGATCGGGCAGTCCACCGTGCTGTGCTGTCGCTTCGCGGAGCAGTGACCGCGATCGGTTGTCTTGCAGTTGTCATATCAGGCGCGGCGCGCGCCTCCGATGCCCCTGCCCCGGCGCCGGAAAAACTCGCACGCATCACCGCATTCTTTGACAACGAGGTTGCGACAGGAAAAATTCCGGGCGCAGTCATCCTGATCCAGCAGCACGGCAAGCCGGTCTACCTGAAGACCTTCGGCTATCGCGACGTCACGACCAAGTCGCCGATGCGGCCCGACACGATGTTCGCGCTGCATTCGATGACCAAGCCGATCACCAACACCGCCGCGATGATGCTGGTCGACGAGGGCAAGTTGTCGCCGCAGGATCCGCTGTCGAAATACATCCCGGCCTTCGCCGACGTGAAGGTCGCCATCGAACCGGACGGTGGAAACGATCCGGCCAAGGTTGAGCTGGTGCCGCCGATCCGGCCGGTGACCATTGAAGATGTCATGCGGCACACTTCGGGCATCACCTACGAATATATCGGTGCCGACTGGATCCAGAAGATCTACCGCGCAGGACATCTGTTCGACGGCAAGTTCGACAACGAGGAATTCGTGGCACGGCTGGCCAAGCTGCCGCTGTCGCGACAGCCCGGCACGCTGTGGCGCTACGGCCATTCCACCGACGTGCTCGGCCGGGTGATCGAGATCGTCTCGGGCAAGACGCTCTATCAGTTCGAGAAGGAGCGCCTGTTCGATCCCCTGAAGATGAACGACACCAGATACGTGCTCGATGCGGAGACCGAACGGACAAGGCTCGCCGAGCCGCTGCCCTCGGACACCATCCTGATCGAGGGCGAGAACGACCGGCGCGCGCATCCGGAATGGGAATCCGGCGGCGGCGGCCTGGTATCGACCATCCTCGATTATGCGCGCTTCGCGCAGATGCTGCTCAACGGCGGCGAGCTGGACGGCAAGCGCTATCTCAACCCCGCAGCCTTCAAGACCATGACGACGGACCATATCGGGCCGGGCTCCGGTGTCGGCCGCGACTATTGGTACTTTCCCGGCGACGGCTTCGGCTATGGCTACGGCATCGCCGTGCGCACCGATCCCGGCATTGCCAAGCCACCACCGCCCGGCTCGATCGGCGAGTTGAAATGGGACAGCGGCAGCGGCACCTATTTCGGCGTCGATCCGAAGCTCGACATGATCTACATCATGCTCGAGCAGACCCAGAACGAGCGCCAGCGCATTACGCCCGCGTTCCGCAAGCTGGTCTACGACGCGTTCAGCCCGGATTGAGTTCCCACCGTCGTCGCTTACGCTCCTCGCAATGACGCGGAAACCTTCCCGCCTTACGACTTGCGCCGAACCGGTTCCTGCCTGCGCCGTGCTGCGGCCGCGATCAGGCTCGCGGTGCATTCGTCGCAGACGAACGCACACCCGTCCGTAAACAGGCCGACCCGTGCATCGAGGCCGATCGCATCGTCGTCGACGATCCCATCGATGATGCCACCGCGACACACGCATTGGTGGTGCGACGCCAATTCCCGTTCCATGACGCGCTCTCCAGCCGTCGCAGCTTCCTCTCCCCTGCTTCCCTCGCGCTATATACTATCGTATATATCGCGACGACAAGGCAGGCGGGTGAACAATCCGGTCGGGAACCCTGCAGACAACAACCATCGACCGGAGACGATCGCCAAGAAAATCCTGCCTGGTCCAACCAGGTTCATCGAGGAAACGCGATCATGATAAAAAACAATGGCGCCGCGGGACGTCCGCGCGCAACGGGAGAACTGCTCAAGATCCGCCGCGCATCGCTAGCGGCCATCATCCTTGCGCTCGGTGCGGCCGGCGCAGTGCGCGCCGAAACAGCTGCGGTCGGCGTTCCCGACAAGAGTTTTCCGGAGAGCGTGACCTCGACTTCCGACGGGACGCTCTACGTCGGCAGCTTCAACCATGGCGGCGTGACGAAGATCTCGGGCGGCAAGGCCGAGCAGCTGGTCAAGCCGGGCGCCGCCGACAGCCGCTCGACGCTGGGCGTGCTCGCCGACGAGAAGAGCGGCACGCTCTATGTTTGCTCCAACGACATCAGCGCTATGGGCGTGGCGGGGCCGAGCGACACCAAGGGCGCCTGGCTGAAGACCTTCGATCTCAAGAGCGGCGCGCCGAAGGGCAGCTTTGCCCTGAGCGATCCGAAATCGTTCTGCAACGACATCGTGGTCGGGGCCGACGGCACCGCCTATGTGAGCGATTCCTTTGCGCCGTTCGTTTATAGCCTGAAACCCGGCAGCACGGCGCTGGCGACGTTCGCGACCGATCCGCAGCTCGCGCCCGCCAAGGACGGCGTCGGGCTCGACGGCATCGCGATCGGCGCCGACGGCAATCTTTATGTCACGACATTCATTCCGGCAAAACTGTTCAAGATCGAGATGAAGGACGGCAAGGCGGGCGCGGTGACCGAGTTGAAGCCGTCGCGGCGGCTCGACCACGCCGACGCGTTGCGTGCCCATGGCGGCAGCTTCCTGCTGATCGAGGGCAACGGCAAGCTCGACAAGGTCACGGTGAAGGGCAGCGAGGCTACCATCGACACCATCAAGGATGGCCTCGCCGAGCCGGTCTCGGTGACGCAGGTCGGCGATGTCGGCTGGGTCGCCGAGGGCAAGCTGTCCTACGTGATCGGCGACAACAAGGGCAAGGACCCCGGCCCGTTCAAGCTGACGCCGGTGGCGTTGCCGAAGTAGCGGCGGGCTGGGTTATGCTTCGCAGCAAACTCGGTGTATCTCCCCGGCTTGCGGGGTCGAGACGAGCGAAGCTCCTGTTAGGTCGGGTCGCATCGATAGATGCGATCCGACTCCTCACGGCGTTCGTGCTTAAAGGCCGCGCCGTACTGGATGCCTGTGCGGGGTATGGCACCGGAGAGATGAGAGCCCGCGGCCCCTCCAACACGTCGTCCCTGCCTAGTGCGCATTTGCGCACGGGAGCAGGGACCCATACTCCGCGGCGGACCTTGTTGAAGGAATTCGTCGTTCCAGCATCGCCCAGCAATTGGCATTTGTGGTTATGGGTCCCTGCTTCGCAGGGACGACCATGCCGGCACGATTTCTGAATAATGGAAAAGTACCACTGATTTGCCCGACGAGTCAAGTTGCCGTGTCCGCCGGTTGCCGTGTCCGCCGGCAGCCACCGGCTCCTTTGCATGGGGTTGTTTTCGATATTTTGGCAGTGCGCCCCTGCGTCTCGGCACCGATGCGGTCGCCCCGCCGTCACCACGTCATCCGCTAGATCACATAGAACCCGTGCGTGCCGTCGCGGCGCAGCTGCTCGACGAGGCCGTACTCCCAATCGAGATAGGCCTGCATCGCCTGCTCCGCGACGCCGGTGCCCTCATAGGGTCGCCGGTAGCAGTGCGCGGGATCGGGCCGCGGCACGATGCGCGGCGGGCCGACTTCGAGCCGGCCGTCATAGCCGCCGTCGAGCACATAGACCTCCCAGCCCATCTGCGCGAGCCAGGACGCCGTCATGTCGGCGCGGATGTTTTTGTCGTCGCTCAGCACGATGCGCGCGCCGCGCACGGGCGCGGCCATGTCGATTTCCTGCACCAGCTGGCCGCCGGCATAGTGGCGGAAGCCGGCAAGGTGACCGGTCGTGTATTCCTCGGCATCGCGCACATCGAAGCGATACAGCGTACGGTGTGCGTCCTCGTCCAGCGCAGCGAGTTCATCGATCCCGATGTGACGGACGCCGGCGCGATAGGCGACGTCGCGCGCATTGTCGCCTGCGCCCTCGAACGGACCGATGCCGCCGCGCTTGCCGGCGCCGTGCTCGAGATCGTGCTTCGCCAGCGTCCAGCCGATCGTGCCGTTGCGCAGCGCCCGCACCTTGTTGGGCAGTCCGGCATTGATCAGCGACTGCGTGCCGATGATCGAGCGGGTGCGGCCGGCGCAGTTGACGATGATGGTGGTGTCGGGATCCGGCGCCGCGCCGCCGGCCCGTAGCACCAGCTCGGCGCCGGGCACGCTGACCGAGCCCGGGATGTTCATGGTGGCATATTCGTCGAAGCGACGGACATCGAGGATCGCGATGTTGGCCTTGTCCGAAATCAACGCGGCGACCTCGTCAGCACTCAGCGACGGCGTGTGCCTGCGCGACTCGACCAACTCGCCGAACGCCTTGGCGTAGGAATTGACATCCTCGAACACCTCGTAACCGGCCGCCTTCCAGCCTCCTAAGCCGCCGGCGAGCGCGGCGACATTGCCGTAGCCCAGCGCCATCAACTGCTCCACGGCGGCAGCGACCAGCCCCTCGCCATTGTCATAAAGAACGATCGGCACGTCCTTGCGCGGCAATCGCAGCTCGGCTTCGAGCGCGATCCGGCCGGCCGCCATGTTGGCGGCAAACAGCGGATGGCCGGTGGCGAATTCCGCCTCATGCCTGACGTCGAGCAGCGCGATCTCCCGGCGCAGCAGCAGCGTTGCGCGGATGTCCTGGGGCGTGACGGAAGCAAGTGTCATGGAATGCTGGCCTGACAGAAGAAAACGGCAGGCTTGCTCTAGGCCGAAATCACGTCTCGTCAATAGCTTTAACCGGCCCGCAACCCCGATCTTCACGAGCGGGGGTCCGGGGAACGAAAGCCCGCCATCCCGCTTTGCTCAACCGGGATGCACTTGCTACGTTCCCAATCGGCCCCGTTGGCGCCCGATCAGGCCTTCCGGACAAGAGAAGGTAGCGGGGCCAGCCCGAAGTTCTGGGAGGATGACCATGAGATCCGTCGGAAATGAACCCTTGTCGCGTCACGCCCTCGCCTTCGTGCTGGCCGGCGGACGCGGCAGCAGACTTCAGGAGCTCACCGACAAACGCGCCAAGCCCGCGGTCTATTTCGGCGGCAAGTCGCGCATCATCGATTTCGCGCTATCCAATGCGGTGAATTCGGGCATCCGCCGCATCGCGGTGGCGACCCAGTACAAGGCGCACAGCCTGATCCGGCATCTGCAAGGCGGCTGGAACTTCTTCCGGCCGGAGCGAAACGAGAGTTTCGACATCCTGCCCGCAAGCCAGCGCGTCTCCGAAACGATGTGGTATGTCGGCACGGCCGACGCGGTCTACCAGAACATCGACATCCTCGAAGCGCACGGCACCAAGTACATCCTGGTGCTCGCCGGCGACCACGTCTACAAGATGGATTATGAGATCATGCTGAAGCAGCATGTCGAAAGCGGCGCCGATGTCACGGTCGGCTGCCTTGAAATGCCGCGGGCTGAATCCAGCGCCTTCGGCATCATGCATATCGACGAGACCGGCCTGATCCAGTCCTTCCTCGAGAAACCCGCCGATCCGCCACCGATGCCCGGCAAGCCCGACAAGTCGCTGGCCAGCATGGGCATCTATGTCTTCAATTCGGAATTCCTGTTCGACGAGTTGCGCCGCGATGCCGTTGACCCGAACTCGGCCCACGATTTCGGCAAGGACATCATCCCCTATATCGTGAAGCACGGCCGGGCGATCGCGCATCAGTTCAACGATTCCTGCGTCCGCTCCGGCGACGATCCCCGCTCCTACTGGCGCGATGCCGGCACCGTCGATGCCTACTGGGGCGCCAATATCGATCTCACCGACGTGGTGCCCGAGCTCGACCTCTACGATCGATCATGGCCGATCTGGACCTATGCCGAGATCACCCCGCCCGCCAAGTTCGTGCATGACGAGGACGGACGACGCGGCCAGGCGGTGACCTCACTGGTCTCGGGTGCCTGCATCATCTCGGGCGCGTCGCTGCGCCGCTCCTTGCTGTTCACCGGCGTGCACGTCAATTCCTACGCCAATATCGAGAATGCGGTGATCATGCCCTATGTCAATGTCGGCCGCGGAGCACGGCTCCGAAACGTCGTGATCGATCGCGGGGTGAGGATTCCGGAAGGGCTCGTGGTCGGCGAGGATCCCGAATTCGACGGCAAGCGCTTCCGCACCACCGAGAGCGGCATCACGCTGATCACGCAGTCGATGATCGACAGGCTGGGGACATGACGCCCATCCGCGTCCTCGCAGTCGCCTCTGAAGTCTACCCGATCGTCAAGACCGGCGGCCTTGCCGACGTGGTCGGCGCGCTGCCGGCGGCGCTGAAGCAGCACGGCGTCACGACGCGGACGCTGGTGCCCGGCTATCCCGACGTGCTCAAGGCGCTGGCTTCGGCGGAGACGCTGCTGCACCGGCCGGAATTCTACGGCGGGCCGATCCGCGTGCTGGGCGGCACGCATGATGGCCTCGATCTGTTCGCGCTCGACGCGCCGCATCTCTATGCGCGGCCCGGCAATCCCTATGTCGGCCCGGACGGACGCGACTGGCCGGACAACGGCATCCGCTTTGCCGCGCTGTCGCGGATGGCGGCGGAGATCGGCCAGGGCGCGATCACCTCCTTCGTCCCCGACATCGTGCATGCGCATGACTGGCAGGCGGGCCTCGCACCCGCCCTCCTGCATTATGCCGGGCAACCGCGGCCCGGCACGGTGATGACCGTGCACAACCTCGCCTATCAGGGCCAGTTCTCGCCGGACATGCTTGCCGCGTTCGGCCTGCCGGGCGAATCCTACGCGCTCCATGGCGTCGAATATTACGGCACCATCAGCCTGTTGAAGGCCGGCCTGCAATTCGCCGACCGCATCACCACGGTGTCGCCGACCTATGCGCGGGAGATTCAAAGCGACGAGGGCGGCATGGGGCTCGGCGGCCTCCTGCGCGAACGCGCCGCTGTGCTGAGCGGCATCCTCAACGGCATCGACATATCGGTGTGGAATCCGGCCACCGATCCCGACATCGCGGCACGCTTCAGCGCCGAGCAGCCGGCGGAGCGCGCGGTGAACAAGGGAGCGCTGCAGCGGCGCTTCGGGCTTGATCCCACGCCGGATGCGATGCTGCTCGGCGTCATCAGCCGGCTGTCATGGCAGAAGGGCCTCGACCTGCTGCTCGAGAACATTCCGACGCTGCTCGGCGAAGGCATTCAGCTTGCGCTGCTCGGCAGCGGCGATCGCGACCTGCAGGATCGCTACGCCGCGCTGGCGCGCGACAATCCCGGACGGATCGCGGTCGTGATCGGTTACGACGAGGCGCTGGCGCATCTGATCCAGGCCGGCGCGGACGCGCTCGCGGTGCCGTCGCGCTTCGAGCCGTGCGGCCTCACCCAGCTGTGCGCGCTGCGCTACGGCGCGGTCCCTGTTGTCGCCAATGTCGGCGGCCTTGCCGACACCGTGCTCGACTTCGACGAAGTCGCGATCACCGGCGATGCGCCGACCGGCGTCAAGTTCGCACCCGTCACCTCGGATGCGCTCGCCCACGGCTTGCGCAAGGCAAACCTGCTGTTCAACGACAAGGTGACATGGTGCCGGCTGCAGCAGGCCGGCATGGCCACCGATGTCTCCTGGCACAATCGCGCCGGCCGCTACGCCGCGCTCTATCGCGAGCTCGCGACGACGCGGCGCTAAGCCGCCGCGATCAGTTCAGCAGATCGCAGGACGCGATGCGGTTGATGTCGGCGAGGCGCCGGTCGGGATTTCCCTTGAGATCAAGGCTTGCGACGAGATCGAGCAGCCGGCCATAGGCGCGGTCGGCGACCGCGACCGGCAGCGGCTCCTCGTCGAAGGTTTCGACGTAGTTGCCGACGAGTCCGCTCAGCAGCCGGCAAACGCCGCGTTGCTCCGGGTCGTCCTTGCTCAGAATCTCGAGTTTTTGCTGGAAGGTCCTGAAGGTTCGCAACCCATGGGGCTGTTGCGAAAGCCAATTGTGCAAATCAGGATACAGATCGGTCATATCAGCCTCTTCAAAATGGAGAAGAAGCTACCGGCTTATACAGCTCATCACGGTTCCGCGCCATCGCGATTTTTGCATGCATCCTCTGCCCTGCCGCGCAGGCCGTGTCATTGGACTGGCACGTCCTGCGATTAAAGTCGCGCGAGGGCCGGCAAGATCCTGTAGCGCGCGATCTCGTGCGGATAGTCGCCGCGATTGGCGAGCAGCACGATGCCGAGCCTGCGCGCCGGCACCAGGCCGACATAGGCTGAGGCGTTATTGAGACCGCCCGGCTTGTCGATCACGGTGATGCCGTCCAGCCGCACATGCTCCCATGCCATCGCCTGGCCGAACTTTTCGTCGACGCGAAAACTCTCCCGCTCGGTCATCTGCAACGCTGCGCGCAATTCGGGATCGATCACCGCGCCGTCGAGGCAGGCGCCCAGCAATATGCCGAGATCGCGCGCCGATGAGAACATCTGGCCGGTGCCTGGAAAATCGTAATAGCGCTGCTGATTGCCCGGCGGACCGATCGCCGTGCCGTCGTGGGAGTAGCCCTGAACCACGCGCTGCATCAGCTCGGGCGCCATCCTCGCGCGGTTGTCCTCGCTGCGGTCCGGAACGAAGGTCGACGTCATTCCGAGCGGATTGAGGATGCGGCTCCCGATCAACGTCGCGATCGGCATCTCATAGCGCCGCTCCAGCACCAGCTGCAGCAGGACATAGCCGGCATGGCTGTAGATGCGCTGCTTGCCCGGCTGCTCTCCTGCCGGCGGCGTCCACGCGTTGAGCATCGCGATGAACTGATCACGGCTGAAGGTCCCGACCGGCCATGGCGGATGATCGGTCGGCAGCAGCAGCCCCGACGTATGATTGACGAGTTCGCCGATGGTGACGCGGCTGACGTAGTCGCCGTTGAGCTCGGGCAGATACTTGCCGACCGGATCGTCCAGCCGCAATTCGCCGCGCTCGGTGCCGAGCGCGACCAGCGTCGCCTCGAACAGCTTGCGCAACGAGGCAAGGTTGAACAGCGTGTCCGGGGTGACCGGCCGCTTCGCTGAGTCATCAGCGAAACCGTAGTTGAAGAACGCGACCCGGCCCCCGGCGTAGACCGCCGCGGCGAGGCCGCCCGGGTCGGTCGCGGTCGCGGTCGGCGCGAGTTCCGTCGTGACGATGTCCCTGATCTGCGCGTCCATGTCGGAATCCGCGCGCGCTACCCCAAGCACGCTACCAGCGACCACGAACAGGACGGCCGCGATCCAGACGGTGAGCCATTGTCTCATGAAGAACGAAATCGGCACGATGTTGCGATGCGACCTGCAGACAATCTGTTCACCATCGATAGATGGCGACATCACGATCCTAGCGGTGGAACCCAAGCGTCCGAATTCACGATTGCGCGTCTTGCGCCGTTACCCGCCCGGCTGGGGACGGGGCGGCCCGATCGCTGTTCCGGTGGTCACTTCCGGAAGCCGCGATCGCGACCGCCCTCCCACTCCAGCCACGGTGCGGGAACTGCAATCGAACTAAAAAATGCGGGACGTCTGAAAATGACGGGAGTGGGCTTCGACGAAAAGGCAAGATCGGCGCTTACCGATCGGGCCAAGGATATTTCTGACTTCGTCACATTCCGCTCCCAACCGGGGACGTTTCTTCCTAGCAACAATTCGTCAATCGAAGGTTGCATAAGCCGATCGGATTCGATTTTCAAGACACGGTCATCCGCGACGTTTTGTCTTGTTCCAGATGCCGGATGCGCGCGATGCCTCGTTAAACATCGATTAACCATCGATCGCGCCGCGCGAGCCTATGTGGCGCGCAAGCGGACGATCGACCGCGGCAACGACGCCAACAGCAGCACGAGACAGACGCAAAGCAGCACGATGTCTTTGAACAGGAACTCGCCGGCCAGGTTCCAGCCCATCGGATCGGTCGACAGGCTCCATTTGACCACCCCCGGCGTCGTGAAGAAGAACGACCACGTCACCGCAAAGGTGATGACGCCCATCAGCGAGCCGATCGCCGAGAGAAGCGGGCTGAACGCGCCGGCGGCGAGCAGCGCCGCAATGCCGAACTCGGCGACGCCGAGCACGTAGGCCTCGCCGCGGAGGCCGAACACCGACAGCCACGAGATGAACGGGCTGTTGCTGATGAACTGCGCGATGCCTTGCGCCGATTGCAGCGTGAACTTCTGCATGCCGAACGACACGAAGATCACGACCATAACCCAGCGCAGGATCGCGAGCGCTCGATAAGACCCCTCGCCCTGTTCGGCGATGTTGAACGACAGATTCATGCGGTTGTTTCTTCCCTCGCTGCGATGCCATCATCGGCCGCTGTTGCGGCGTTCGTGGCAAAACTACGCAGCGTGCCGCGCGTGCGTTACGCGCGGGACAACGTCTCGGCCTTCACGATGATGTGCAGACGAGATGAGGAATAATCGCTGCGAGAGATGTCTTCGGCGCGAAGCCGCAGTGCGCGCCGCGTCGGCCTCACGCGCGCTGGCGCAGCGGCCGCGCGGCGTTCTTTGCCGGCACCGGCATGGTGAAGCCGTACAGGAACAGGTCCACCACCATGTCGGCGAACTCCCCTGGATCGATCCCGCCCTTCGGATCGTACCAGGTGTGGCTGAAGTTCAGGATGCCGAACAGCATCATGCTGTAGATCTTCTTGGTCCGCTTGACGATCTTGCCTTCCTTGTCGAGCTTGACCAGCAGATCCGAGACCGTGTCGACCAGCTGGCGCTCCAGCGCCTTGATCGCATCCTGCTCGGTCTCGCCGAGGAACGAGAGGTCGTTGAGGATCACGCGCTGCTCGTCGCTCGAACGCGCATTCAGCGCGACGATGGCCTGGATCGCGGCGCGGAACTGCTCCAGCGTCGTCGCCTTTTCGGCCATCGCGGCTTCGACGTCCGCGATCATCTCGCGGATATGGGCGTCGAGGATCGCGAACAGGATCGCTTCCTTGGAATCGAAATAATGGTACAGCGCGCCGCGCGACAGCTTGCAGGCATCCGCAAGGTCGGCGATCGAGGCACGCATGTAGCCCTGCCGCGCGAACAGGCCGCAGGCAGTGGTGAGAATGTTCCGCTGAATCTCGTCGTAATTCTCTGAGCGCGTCCGCGCCATTGCCGTCTCTCTCATGCACCATCGGCGCCGCCGGAATCGGGCGACTGCCTCTCTCTATACTACCGCAGCCCTAGGCTCTCCTCCCCTTTGCGGGCACCATCCACCAGAACTCTTCGATCGCCCGTGCGACGAGCGACCTGCGTCAAAAAATAATTTGAACGACCGGTCGGATTATAATAGACTGCCTTCCATCAAGCAAGCGGATTGCGCACGCCGGGAGCAACCCGGCGGCATCGCGGGAGGTTGCGCGTGGATTCTCAGAGGATCGATGCTGTCGTGATCGGAGCCGGTGCCGGCGGGCTGTGTGCCGCGGCGCGTCTCGCCCATGGCGGGCTGCATACGCTCGTCGTCGACGACAAGGACCGGCTCGGCGGGCGCGCCTCGACCGAGGAGATCGATGGCTTCAAGGTCAATATCGGGGCGATCGCGATCGAGTTCGGTGGCGTGTTCGAGGAAACCTTCCACACCGTCGGCGCCCCGCTCGACATCCGCGCGCCGGAGCCCGCGAGCTCGTTCTTCATCGACGGCAAGGTGATCGATGTCGGCCGCGGCGGCTGGTCGCTGCTGCTCGGGCAACTGACCAAGCAGGCCTCGCGCATCCTGGAGAAATTCGCCGACGCCCGCTCCGGCAACCTGCCCGACGGGCGGCAATCGACCGAGGACTGGCTGAAGGGCTACACCAGCAACGCCACCGTACACGCGCTGTTCCGCAATCTTTGCGCGGCGATCTTCGCCTGCAACGCCGCCGAGCTGCCGGCCCGCGCCTTCCTCACTTATTTCACCAGCAAGGGCGCCTTCAAGAAATTCGGCTTCTGCCCGCAGGGCACGATCGGGGTCTGGAACAGCCTGGGCAGCGCGATCAGGCGCAACGGCGACATCTGGCTGGAAACGCCGGCGACCACGATCCACACATCAGACGGCCGCGTCGAAGGCGTCACCGTTCTGCGCAATGGTGAACTGGTGCGGATCGACACCGATCTCGTCATCAGCAATGCCGGGCCAAAGGCCACCGTCGCGCTCGCCGGCAGCGAGGCGTTCCCGGCGGATTATATCACCAGGGTGAAGAACGACCTTCGCCCGGCCGCCAACATCGTCATCAATGTCGCGAGCCGCGAGCCGCTGATCGGTCATCCCGGCATCGTCACCTTCGGCAAGACGCGCCGGCTCTGCAACATGGCCAACCTCTCCGCTACCTGTCCGGAATTGGCGCCGCCCGGCTGGCACCTCTATGTCGCCTATGCCGTGCCGGTACCCGCGCTCGGTGACTTTGACTCCGATGCAGAAGTCCAGCTCGCGCTCGAGGATCTGCGCGAGCAGTTCGCGAATTTCGACCAGGCAAAAATCCTGTCGATCCGGGTGATGCGCGACGACTGGCCGGCACAACGCAGCTGCGCCGGCTACGATTTGCCGCGCGAGACCGGTATCGAGGGCCTGTGGTGCGTCGGCGACGCGGTGAAGCAATATGGCAATGGCGGCACGCAGGCCTGCGCCGAGACCGCCAAGCTCGTCACCGATGCGATCCTCGCCGCGCGCCCTCGCCGGTCAGCAGGCGGGGTCTGAACGCGATGCCGACGACCATCCCGCATCCGACGCCGCAAGCAGCGCCGCAGGCCGCGCCGGCGCAGGATGGCTTGCTCGAATTCCGCAACATCCGGATCGTCTACGACAATGCGATCGAGGCGATCCGTGACATCTCGATCGCGGTGCCCGAGGGCAGCATCGTCGCCCTGCTCGGCTCCAACGGCGCCGGCAAATCGACGCTGCTGAAGGCGATGTCCGGCATCCTCTATACCGAGGAAGGCGTGATCGAGAACGGCAGCATCCGCTTCCGCAATGACGAGGTGCATCGCCTTGCACCGGACGAGCTGGTCCGCCGCGGCATCGTGCAGGTGCCGGAGGGCCGCCGCGTGTTCGCGGCGCTCACCATCGACGAGAACCTGCAAATGGGCGGCTACACCAGGACCGGCGCCGAGGCGCGCGAGCGCCGCGACAAGGTGTTTGCGCTGTTTCCGCGGCTATATGAGAGGCGCGACCAGATCGCCGGCTACATGTCCGGCGGCGAGCAGCAGATGCTAGCGATCGGCCGCGCGTTGATGACCGATCCCGTGCTGCTGGCGCTCGACGAGCCGTCGCTCGGGCTCGCGCCGCTGATCATCGACCGCATCTATGAGGTGATCGTCCGGCTGCGCGACGAACTGAAGATGACGGTGCTGCTGGTCGAGCAGAACGCGCAGCGCGCACTCGACATCGCCGACTACGGCTACATCCTGGAGACCGGCCGCGTCGTGCTCGACGGCACGGCAGCGAGGCTCACCGCCAACGAGGACGTCCAGGAATTCTATCTCGGCGTCTCCTCCACCGGTCGCAAGAGCCTGCGCGACGTGAAGCACTACAAGCGCCGCAAGCGGTGGCTGTCGTGACCGCGCTGCTCACGGTCGAGAACCTGTCAAAGCGCTTCGGCGGCCTGCAGGCAGTCGCCGATGTCAGCCTGCGCGTCGCGCCCGGCGAGATCTGCAGCGTGATCGGTCCGAACGGCGCCGGCAAGACCACGCTGTTCAACATGATCTCGGGCGTGCTGCGGCCGAGCGGCGGCCGCATCATCTTCGACGGTATCGACCTCTCGACGATCTCGCCGTGGAAGTTCGCCGCCGTCGGTATCGGCCGCACCTTCCAGAATCTGGCGCTGTTCAAGCACGGCACCGTGGTCGAGAACATCCTGACCGGCCGCCACACCCATCTGCGCTCGACCGTGCTCGATGCGGTGTGGTTCTACGGGCGTACCCGCAAGGAGGAAATCGCGGCACGGCAGCGCGTCGAGCACATCATCGAATTCCTCGAGATCGAGCATATCAGGGACGCCGTGGTCGGCACGCTGTCCTATGGCCAACAAAAGCGCGTCGAGCTCGCCCGCGCGCTCGCCTGCGAGCCGAAGCTGTTGCTGCTCGACGAGATGGTCTCCGGCATGAACCAGGAGGAGACCGAGGACATCGCGCGCTTCGTGCTCGACATCCGCGACGAGCTCGGCATCACCGTCGTGATGATCGAGCACGAGATGCGCATCGTGATGGACATCTCTGACCGCGTCCATGTGCTGAATTTCGGCCGCAAGATCGCCGAAGGCGCACCTGGTGCGATCAGGCGCGATCCGGCAGTCGCGGACGCCTATCTCGGCGGTCAGCGCACTGACGCGATGACAAAGGCAGGCGCGTGATGTCGACGCTGGACAGCCTGCGCACCGCTCATCCGCCGCTGCCAGCCAGCGCCGCACGCAGTGTGCCCGCAGCCGGCATCGACGCGTTGCAGGCTACGCTTGCGGATGCCGCCATCACCATCCCGCAATTGCTACGGCAGCGCGCCGCGATGCACGGCGAGGCGCTGGCGCTGCGCGAGAAGGACTACGGCATCTGGAATCCCTATTCCTGGCGGCACTATTACGACACCGCGCGCGCGGTGGCGCTCAGCCTGCTCTCGCTCGGCATCAAGCCTGGCGACCGGATCGCCATCGCCGGCGAGAACACGCCGGAATGGTTTTACGCCGACCTTGGTGCGCAGATGATCGGCGCGGTGGCGGTCGGCATCTATCCGACCAATCCCTGGGTCGAGCTGCAATATATCGTCAAGCATTCGGGCGCCCGCATCGTCGTCACCGGCGACCAGGAGCAGACCGACAAGGTGCTCGACGCGATGGCCAATAATGGCGGCCTGCCGGACCTCGAGGCCATCGTCTGCGTCGACATGAAGGGCCTGCGGCATTACCGGCAATCGGAGCTGATGTCGTTCGCCGCATTGTGCGAGCGCGGCAGGACCTACGCCCAGGAGAATTCGGAGGCCGACGCGACGCTCGACCGCCTGATCAGCCAGGGCGCGCCCGACGACGTCTGCATCCTCGTCTACACCTCAGGCACAACCGGCCCGCCCAAGGGCGCGATGCTGACCCATCGCAATCTCGTCTACGCCGCCTATGCCTACGCCAAAACCGTGGGCACTGCCGACAAGCCGTTCGAGGCGGTGAGCTATCTGCCGCTGTGCCACGTCGCCGAGCGCTGCTACGGCACCGTGACCCATCTCGTGCTCGGCGGCACCGTTTCGTTCGCCGAATCGATCGACACCGTCGCGATCAACATCCGCGAGATCGCGCCGACCTTCTTCGTCGGCGTTCCCCGCATCTACGAGAAGCTGCAGCAGGGCTTTCTGTTCCGCCTCGGCGAGAGCGGCCGCCTGCGCCAGAGCTTCACCAGGGCCTGCCTCGCCTGGGGCCGCACGCTGTCCGACCGTCGACAGGCCGGCAAGGCCAGTATGCTCGATCGTGCCGCCTACGGACTGCTCTATCTCCTGATGTTCCGCAATTTGCAGCGCCATCTCGGCTTTGCCTACAGTCGGCACCGGCTCTGCGCCGGCGCCTCGATCTCGCCGGAGACGCTGCGCTTCTTCGACATCATCGGCCGTCCGGTGTCGCAGGGCTACGGCCTCACCGAAAGCGGCGGCGTCGCCTTCATCCAGACCGCAAGCCATCACCGGATCGGCGGCTGCGGCGTGCCGCTGCCGCAGACCGAATGGAAGTGCGACACCGACGGCGAGATCCTGCTGCGCAACCCCGGCGTCTTCAAGGGCTACTTCCTCGACGAGAAGGCCTCGACCGCCTCGCTGGAGCCCGGCGGCTGGCTGCGCACCGGCGACATCATCGATGTCCTCGACAATGGCGAGATCGCCGTGGTCGACCGCAAGAAGGCGATCATCATCACCGCTGGCGGCAAGAACATCGCGCCGTCCGAGATCGAGAACGCGCTGAAGGATTCCGAATTCATCAAGGAAGCGATCGTGGTCGGCGAGGCCAAGAAGTATCTCGGCGCCATCATCCAGGTCGACTACGACAATGTCGGCCGCTGGGCGCGCGACCGGGCGCTCGCCTACACCAACTACAAATCGCTCTCGCAGCTTCCCGAAGTGAATGAGCTGGTCGAGCGCGTCGTCAACGAGACCAATAAGCGGTTCGCCCGGGTCGAGAACATCAGGCGGTTCGCCATCCTGGAAAAGGAGCTCGACCATGACGACGGCGAGCTGACCGCCACCCAGAAGGTACGCCGCGCAATGATCGAGAAGAAGTTCGCCCGTGAACTCGCCATCATCTACCGGGCGGAGGGCTGAATGCAGTATCTCATCCAGCTGCTGATCTCGGGGCTCGCGATCGGCGCGATCTACGGGCTGATCGCGATGGGCTTTGCGGTGATCTACAAGTCCACCGGGCTGGTCAATTTCGCCCAGGGCGAGATGACCATGATCACCGCCTATACCGCCTGGACGATCTCGACCACGGTCAGCGGCAATGTGTTCGTCGTCGCGGTGGGCGCGATTCTCGCCGCTGTCCTGCTCGGCCTGATCATCGAGCGGCTCGTGATGCGGCCGATGCTGGGCGAGCCGGTATTCGCGACCGTGATGGTCACGATCGGGCTCGCCGTGATCCTGCGCTCCGCCATCAACTTCATCTGGGACGCCTATCCGCACGGCCTCGACATCGGCATGGGCCGCGGCATCGTGCATCTCGGCGGCATCGGCGTGCGTACCGGGCAGATTGCGGTGATCGCGACGCTGCTTCTGCTGATCGCCGCGATCTGGGCGTTCTTCCGTTACAGCAAGGTCGGGGTTGCGATGCGCGCGGTCGCAGCCGACGATCGCACGGCGCTGTTGATGGGCATCAGCGCAACAAGAGTTCATGCGCTGGCCTGGGCCGCGTCTTCGGTGATCGCCGGCATCGGCGGCGTGTTCTTCGCGCTGTCTTATGATCTATCGCCGGCGATGTTCCAGCTCGGGCTGAAGGCGTTTCCGGCCACCATCCTCGGCGGCCTCGACGCCGTGCTCGGCTCCGGCCTCGGCGGCCTCCTGATCGGCATCACCGAAAACCTGGCCGGCGGCTATATCGGCTCCGGCATGAAGGAGGTCGCGGGCTTTGCCATGATCATCATCGTGCTGATGATCCGCCCGTTCGGCATCTTCGGCGAACGCGACATCGAGAGGGTGTGATGCGCACCGGCGATTACAAGCAGAGCTACGGCGAACTGGTTGCGCTGATCGATTCCCCGCCGGTGTGGCTATGGTCGGCCGTGTTGCTGCTGGCGCTGATCACCGCTCCTTTTGTGCTGAACTCCTACGCGCTGTCGTTCCTGATGATCATCCTGATCACGGTCACCGGTGCGCTCGGACTCAACATCCTGACCGGCTACACCGGCCTGATCTCGCTCGGCCATGTCGGTTTCCTCGTCACCGGTGCCTATGCCTATGCGGTGCTGGTCTCGAAGTACCACATGCCGCCGCTGGTCGGCTTCTTCGGCGCCGGCGTGGTGCCGGCGCTGGCGAGCCTGATCGTCGGCGCGCCCTCGCTCCGGCTCAAGGGACTTTACCTCGCCATCACCACGCTCGCCTTCTCCTTCATCATCAACACCGTGATCCTGGAGATGCGCTGGCTCACCAACGGCGCACGCGGCATTCAGGTGCAGCGGCCCGAGATCCTCGGCATCAGCTTCGACGGCGACGCGGCCTTCACCTATCTCTGCCTCGGCATCGCGGCACTGACGCTGTTCGCCACCCTCAACATCCGCCGCAGCCGGGTCGGCCGCGCCTTTGTCGCGATCAGGGACAACGACACGGCGGCGCGTGTCATGGGCATCAACCTGCATGCCTACAAGCTGTTCGCCTTCGTTACCTCGGCGTTCATCACCGGCATCGCCGGCGCGCTGTACGGCATCTATCTCTCCTTCGTCAGCGTCGAGGGCTTTCCGTTCCTGCTCTCGATCGAGGCGCTGGCGATCCTGATCGTCGGTGGACTCGGCTCGGCGCTCGGCGCGGTGCTCGGCACCATCCTGATCGTGCTGCTGCCGGAGGCGACGCGGATCGTCTTCAGCCTGTTCAGCGCGCAGATGGATGCGACCTTCACGACCGGCGCGCAGGAGCTGAAGAGCATGCTCTACGGCCTCGTCATCATCTTGTTCCTGCGCTTCCAGCCGCGGGGGCTGGTCGGCGCCTGGCACGACATCAGGCGGGCCTGGGTGCACTGGCCGCTGCGCTACTAACAAGAAAAGACGCAACACCATGAGGAGGAGACGATGATCAAACACCTGGCGGCGGCCGCGCTGCTGCTTTCCGCGGCCTGTCTCGCGACCGGCCCGGCTGCTGCCGCCGATCCCGGCATCACCGACAGCGAGATCCTCATCGGCGACGTCGAGCCGCTGACCGGCCCGCCGGCGCTGCTGGGCGTCGCCGCCTCGATCGGCCACAAGATCGCGATCGCCGAAGCCAACGCCGCCGGCGGCATCAACGGCCGCAAGATCAAATATGTGCTGGAGGACGACGGCTACGTCACAGCGCGAACCATCCAGGGCGTCAAGAAGGTGATCGACGTCGACAAGGTCTTCGCGATGCTCGGCATCTCCGGTTCGGGCCAGTCGATCGCCGTGATGCCGGTGCTGGAGAAGTCCGGCATCCCGACCGTGATCGACGTCGCGCCGGTCAAATTCCTGTGGGAGCCGGCGCGCAAGAACGTGTTCGTGGTCGGGCAATCCTACGAGGAGGGCATCATCCACCTCGTCAACTTCCTCGCCGACAGGAACCCCGGCAAGAAATGGGGCCTGATCACCCAGGACGACGATTACGGCATCACCGTGCGCGACGGCTTCGATTCCGTGGTCAAGGCCAAGAAGCTGAACGTCGTCTACAGCGGCAACTACAAGAAGGGCCAGCAGGACTTCTCATCCGACATGCTGCAGCTGAAGGATGCCGGCGCCGAAGTATTTTTGGCCGGCGGCATCATCGCCGAGAACATCGCGATGACAAAGGAGCTCGAGAAATTGAACATCAAGCCGGTGACCGGCATCTTCTGGCCCGGCCGCATCGAGCCGGTGCTGAAGCTGATGGGCCCGGCCGGCGACGGCATCTACGCGGTCGACTATGTCGAGCCGTTCGCCGGCGCGGCGGGCAAGGCGTTCCTCGAGAAGGCCAAGCCGCTGGTGTCGGAGGCCGAGTTCAAGGGCATCAACCGCTACACCATGACCGGCTATGCCGCCGCGAAGGTCTTGATCGCGGCGATCGAGCGCTGTGGCAAGCAGCCGACCTGGGCCTGCACCATCTCGGAACTGGAGAAGACCAGGAATGTCGAGACCGGCGTGATGGCGCCGATCAGCTTCGGTCCCGGCGTCCGCTTCTCCAACCAGAAGCTGCAGATCATGCAGGCCGATGCCGCGACGCTCAGCTTCAAGCCGGTGAACTAGAGAGATGAAGGTCCTGATCGTCTTTGCCCATCAGGAGGCGCAGTCGTTCAACGCTGCACTGCTGGCGCGGTCGGTGGCGGAACTGACCGCGCTCGGGCATACGGTCAGGATCTCCGATCTCTACGCCATGCGGTTCAACCCGGTAGCGACCGCCGAAGACTTTGGCGCGCGGCGGTTTCCCGACCGGCTGCAATATGACCGCGAGCAGAAATACAATCTGCAGCACGGGGCGCTCAGCGGCGACATCGCCGCCGAGATCGAGAAGCTGCTGTGGTGCGACCTCCTGATCTTGCAGTTTCCGCTGTGGTGGTTCTCGGTCCCCGCCATCATGAAAGGCTGGATCGACCGCGTGTTCGTCAACGGCGCAATTTACGGCAGCGGCCGCCGCTACGACACCGGCGGCCTTGCCGGCCGCCGCGCCATGGTCGTGACCTCGACCGCCGCCTATCCCGGCATGTGCGCGCCCGACGGGCTGGTCGGTGCGCTCGATGTGGTGCTGTGGCCGATCCAGAACGGCATGCTGGCCTATGCGGGCTGCAAGGTGCTGCCGCCGTTCGTGTCGTATTCAGTGAACTTCGTCGACGAGGCCACGCGGCACCGCTATCTCAACGACTATGCCGAACGGCTGCGGCGGCTCGAGACCACCGAGCCGCTGTTCTTCCACCCGCTCGCGGATTTTGGCGAGGACTGGCGGCTGAAGCCGGGCATTGCGGCGCAGACTGTCGGCCAGGGCGCTCGTGCCCAGAAATGACATGACCCGGACGGAGGTCTGCTCCCTCGCCCCGTTCTTACGGGGAGAGGGTTGGGGTGAGGGGCCGCATCCGCAGACGCGCTGCCAGAAACGCTCGTGGAGACTCCCCCTTACCCGGATCGCATCTCACGATGCGATCCGACCTCTCCCCGCAAGCGGGGCGAGGTAAGAAAGAGCGCCGGCGTCACATCCTTTTCGCCACTTCCTCCAGCATCACCTCGGTGGCGCCGCCGCCGATCGTCAGCACCCGCGCGTCGCGCACCATGCGCTCGATCGGGGTGCCGCGCATGAAGCCTGAGCCGCCGTGCAGTTGCAGGCAGCCATGCACGACCTCGTGCAGCACCTCGGGCGACAGCGCCTTCACCATCGAGACCTCACGCAGGCAATCCTGCCCGGCCGCCGCGAGCTCGGCGGCCTGATAGGCCAGCGCCCGCGCCGCCGCCGCCTTCGCGGCAAGCTGGGCGAGCTTCAGCCGCACGCCCTGCTGATTCCAGAGCGGGCCGCCGAATGCCTGCCGCGTCTTCACGTAATTCGTCGTCAGCTCGATCGCCTTGGCGGATTCGCCCGCGCAGATGCCGCCGATGCAGATGCGCTCGTTCTGGAAGGTCTCCATGATGCCATAGAAGCCCTTGTTCTCCTCGCCGAGCAGGTTTTCCGCCGGCACGCGCACGTCCTGGAACGCGATCTCGGCGGTGTCCGAGCAGAGCCAGCCATGCTTGTCGAGCTTGGTCGCCGTGATGCCCGGCGTGTTGCGCTCGACGATGAACAGCGAGATGCCGCGGCTGCCCTTGGCATGCGGGTCGGTCCGCGCGGCGACGATCAGGATGTCGCCATAGACCGCGTTGGTGATGAACATCTTTGCGCCGTTGATCACCCAGCTGTCGCCGTCGCGCCGCGCCCGCGTCTTGAGGCCTGCGACGTCGGAGCCCGCATCGGGCTCGGTCACCGCGATCGAGCAGACCGTCTCGCCGCGGATAATCGCCGGCAAATACTTCTGCTTCTGTTCCGGCGTACCGCGCAAGGAGATGTGCACCGCCGACATGTCGGTATGCACGAGGATCGACGAGGTGAAACCGCCGAAGCTGGAGCGCCCCAACTCCTCGGCGAATACCATCGAGGCCAGCGGCCCCATGTCGGTGCCGCCATGGTCGACCGCGTGGCGCATGCCGAGAAAGCCGAGCGCGCCCATGCGGCGATAGATCTCGCGCGGGATCTTGCCGTCGCGCTCCCACGCCTCGGCATGCGGCACTACTTCCTTCTCGACGAAGCGGCGCACCTGCTCGCGCAGCATGCGCAGCTCCTCGGGCAGATTGGGCTGCTCCGAAAAGTGGAACTCGGCCTCAGTGAGCTGGCGCGGATCCGACGTCATGACGTTCATTGTGGCGCCCTCTCATGGCCGATGTGAAGATGGTTGCGCAAAAAAGCTGCCAGCGATGCGATCGCCTCGCGCGCCTGCGAAATCTCCGGGAACATCTGGAAGACGTGGATCATGCCGTCCCACACCTGGAGCTTGACGTCGACACCGGCAGCCTGCGCCCGGGCGGCCAGTTCCGTCGCATCGTCGCGCACGGTCTCGCGGTCGCCGACCTGCACCAGCAGCGGCGGCAGACGGGTGAGATCGGCATAAAGCGGCGAGGCCAGCGGATCGCGGACATTGCCGTCCTTGCCAAGGTAGTTCTTCGCCAGCGCCAGGATCATCGCGCGCTGGTGGATCGGATCGGCCTCGGCCCTGCTCTGATAGCTCGCGCCGCTCGCGGTGAGATCGGTCCAGGGCGACATCAGCGCGGCGGCGGCGGGCAGCGGCAAGCCACGGTCGCGCGCCGCCAGCATCGCGCACAGCACGAGATTGCCGCCGGCCGAATCCCCGGCGAAGGCGATATCCGCCGGATGCAGCCCCTGATCGCGCAGATATCGATAGGCAATCAGCGCATCCTCGAGTGCCGCGGGGAAACGATGCTCCGGGGCAAGCCGGTAATTGATCGAGAGCACGCGGCAGCCGGATGCATCGGCGATCCGTGCGGCCAGTTCGCGATGCGACGCGACCGAGCCGATACGGAAACCGCCGCCGTGAAAATAGAGGATCACCTTGTCGCGCGATGCGCCCGTCGGCACGAGCCATTCGCCGTCGACCCCGCCGGCGGCGACCGGTTGGCGCGTCACCGGCACCGAGCAGCCGGCAAAGGCGGCGTCCCAGTCGTCGCGCATCTGCGCCACCGATGTATCGCGGGTCCAGCTGCGATAGATCGCGCGCAAACGCTCGATCGCGCGATCGACCGGCGTGATTGCGATATCGTCGTCCGCGCTGCCCATTTCAGCCGCCGATGCCCATGCCGCCGGAAACGCCGAGCGTCTCTCCGGTGATATAGGCGGCCTGGTCGGAAGCCAGGAACAGCGCGGCAGCCGCGACCTCCTCCGGCTCGCCGAGGCGGCCGAGCAGCGTTGCGCCGGTCATTGCCTGCAGGATCCTGTCGCCGCCCTTTGCCACCGCCTGCTCCAGCATCGGCGTGCGGATCGGTCCCGGCGCCATCGCGTTCGCAGTGATGCCATAGCGTGCATTCTCCCGCGCGATGCTCCGGGTGAACGAGATCACGCCGCCCTTGGCCGCGGAGTAGACCGCGCCGCCCTTTGAGCCGAGCCGCGCCGCTTCCGAGGTAACGTTGATGATGCGGCCAAAGCCCACCGCCTGCATCGCCGGCAACGCGGCGTGGGTGCAGGCCAAGACCGAGGTGAGATTGACCGCGATCAGCCGCGCCCAATCCTCCGCCGTGGTATCGGTGAAGAAGGCATGCTGATCGATGCCGGCATTGTTGACGACAATGTCGAATGGGCCGTCCTGCGCCATCACAGCCTGCACTGCCGTGGCATCGCTGACGTCTAATCCTGCAACGCCGGCGCCGGTCTCGCGCGCCAGCTCCGAGGCCGCGGCGACATCGAGATCGGCGATCACAACCCTGGCGCCCGCGCCGGCAAAGCTGCGCGCGATCGCAGCACCGATGCCCCGCGCGCCGCCGGAGACGAAGGCGCGGCGGCCATCGAGACGTCCGAATGGCAAGCTCGCCACCTCAGCGCCCCGTGAATACAGGCTGGCGCCGCTCGATCACCGCGGCGAGCCCTTCGCGTGCATCGGTCATCCCCGAGAGTTCCGCGACGGTGCGCGCCTCTTCCGACAGGCATTGCTCGATGCTGGTGCCGGTGCCGGCCCAGACCAGCCGCTTGGTCGCCGCCAGCGCCTTCGGCGCGCCGGCCGCAAGCTCGCGGGCCAGCACGAGCGATGCATCGGCGAGCTCGGCATCGGGCACGACCCTGGTGACGATGCCCATCTGCAACGCTTCGGCAGCCGGGATCACCGGGTTGGTCAACAGGATCGACATCGCCCGCCGCAGGCCGACCAGCCGCGACAGTGTAACGGAGACGCCGGCATCCGGCGCCATCGCCACCCGCGTCGCGCCAGCGAGGAACTTTGCCGATTCCGCCGCGATCACGATATCGGAAGCGCAGACCAGGCCGAAGCCGCCGCCGCCCGCCGCAAAGCCCTGCACCGATGATATGACCGGCGCCTCCAGCCGCAGCAATCCAGTCACCGCATTCTGCAGATACGCCGTCGCCTGACGGATATAGTCCGGCAGCTTCTCGCCCTTGGAGGCAAAGGCGCGGACGTCGCCACCGGCGCAGAAATTGGTGCCCTCGCCGCTCAGCAGCACGACGCGCAGATCGGAATGACCATGACAGACCATGATGGCGTCACACAGCGCGCGGAGCAGCTCGACGCTCATGCCGTTGGCCGCATCGGGGCGGTTGAGCCGCAGCCGCGCGATGCCGTCGGTGATGTCGAGCAGAACGGGGCCCTTGTCGATCATGGCGCGTTTTCCTCTAGACCAGGAACGAAAGCGTGTAGATCGCCTTGTCGTTGTTGACGAGGATGACCTTCTTGGCGGCCATCCGCAATTCGCCATCGACATGGCGCAACCGGTATTCATTGCGCGCCGCCCACAGCGTGTCGTCGCGCAGGCTCGATTCGAAAATGAGGCTGTTGCTGGCAACCGCGATGTCGCCGTCGTCAGGCTGCTCATCCATCAATTCGATGTTGGAGATCAGCCGGCGCAAATTCGACTGCGGCGTCTGGGTGAAGTGCTTGCCGGTCATCAGCTGCCGGACGCGCAGCGCGATCCGCGAGCGGTTGTCGTAGATGATCGACATCTGCCGTTCCGGGTCGATGTCGGCACCGTTGGCCGGCACCCAATAGACGCCATCGTCGGTCCAGAGCTTTTCCCAGGCCTCGTATTGATGCTCGTCCTGCAGCCGCGCCTCGCGATAGAGGAAGGCGGTGATGGCGCTCATCAACGTGGCGCTGCTCTCGCGCGACAGCATCAGTTTGGCTCCATCAGCTTGCGATAATGGGTCCAGATGCCGCGCGACGGCACCTCGTCGGTGACGTGGCCGACCGTGAAGCCGAGTTCGTCCTGCCGCTCGCGCTTCTCGCCGCGGCCTAGGAAGATCCACTCGGGATTGCGCGCCAGCACGCCGCGATGGCAGCGCTCGTACATTTCGGAATCGTCCGCGAGCAGGAAACCGGCCGGGCCGACCGAGCCCATGGTCTGCTGGCGCAGCCTTCGGTTCAGATCGGGCGCGCCCTTGAACTGCAGCGCGGTGACGTGCTGCACGCTGTCGTCGACGCCAAGCGGCTGGATCACGAACATCTGGATCTCGGCGATGAACAGGTTCGGGAAGATCATCACATGCGGCGTGCCGTCGATCATGATCTCCCGCGCGGCGGTGTCGCCATGGGCGGCCTTCATGCGCGCCGTGTAGTCCGGCAACCGGTCCTCGCTGGTGCCGAACCAGCTCATCGGCGCGTCGCGCTTGCGGAACTCGGGCCGCAGGTCGATCTCGGTATGGCCGTTGCCGTAGTCGCGCGTCAGCGCGGTCGAGGCTCCGCCATAGAGTTTGCCGATCATGCTGTCGGCGACGCCGAAGATCGAGGTGTGCACGAAGGCCGGGTGATAGCCGTCGCACTCGTTCTCCAGGATGAACTTCCAGTTCGCCTTGACGCGATGCTTGAGGAAGCCCGCCGTGATCTCGACCTCGTTCTCCGGCGAGGTGCGCACCAGGCGATCGATGGTCTCGGCGGCGCCGCCGAGATGCTCCTTCAGCGTCGGGCCATCGGCCGCGAACGAGCCGAACACGAAGCCGCGGTAAGACTCGACGCGCGTCACCCGCCCGAGCGCGAGCTGCGACTTGTCCTGCCCCTCATAGCCGTCGGGGAAGGCATAACCGACCAGGCGGCCGTCATTGGCAAAAGTCCAGGAGTGGAACGGACAGGTGAACGAGCGGGCATTGCCGCGGTCATAGGAGCAGACCTGGTTGCCGCGATGCGAGCAGCGGTTGAGTAGCAGATTGACCTTGCCCTGCTCGTCGCGCGTCATGATCACGGATTGCGGGCCGATCGACTTGACGACGTAGTCGTTGGCGTTCGGGACCTCGCTCTCATGCCCGACATAGACCCAGGTGCGGTACCAGATGTTCTTGAGCTCGGCCTCGAAGATGTCAGGGTCGGTGTAGAGCGATCCGTGCACCCGGTCGGGCCGGATCAGCCGTTCCCATGGCGGGACGCCGGTCATCATGTTCATCGCTCCGTCTCCCTCGCCGGCCGCTTACCGCGGATGTCTATCGGCCATTCAATAATAATCCGAACGACCGTTCGGTGAATTAGTAGCATGAGCGCCATGGACCGGCAAGCTTCTTCGTGAGCGTCGCCGCTGGTCGCGGAAGGCGTGCAACGATGCATCCCGGCGGCGGTCGGCGACGAAACCACGCTAGCCCTGCGCCGCACCACCGTCGCGCTCGCCACCCGCGATCTGCTGCAGCATCGACTTCGGCGTCGTCGCAAGCTCGATCTTGAGCTGGTCGCAAATCGCCCGCCGCAGCAGGCGCTCGATCTCGGTCGCAGCATTGGGATTAGCCGCTCGTGCGTGCTCCCCGCTCGCCCAGAGCAGAAGTTGCCCCAGCCGCCGGTCGCCATCGTCGCGCAATGCCTCGATCGCGGCAACGTCGGACGGGCCGCCCTGGATGCGCGGCGTCGAAGGAACCTCCGGATGCGTCATGCTGCCGGCCAGTCGCTCGACCATCGCGAAAGTATCGTCCTGCAGACGCACTTGCTCGAGCAGCGGCCCGGCCTTCCAGTCGGCTGCGAGCTTCAGCCCGTTCAGCGCGTAGACTGCAGAGAACACCTGCCCGCGAACGAAATCGTCATTGCTGTTCGGCACGACGTGGCTTTGCAGCGCATCGATTATGCCGTCGATCAACCGCTCGAAGGATGCACTCATGCCGCGGCCTCCAATGCGCGCTCGAAGGCCCGCACGATCGAGGGCATCTGGCTTGCCATCACGGCGAGCCGCATGTCGTTGAAGCGATCGACCTCGAAGGCGCGCACCGCGCACATCTGGATCGCTGCCGCCTGATACAGCGCATAGGCCTCGTAGAAGGCGAGGCTCTTGTCCGAGACGGGAATGCCGGAGGCGCGCTGATAGAGATCAATCACCTCCGTGCGCTCGAGCACGCCATAGAGCTTGCGGCTCCTGGCGTTGAAGGTCGGCAGCATCGCCCAGGCCAGATCTTCATGCGGATCGCCCAGGTGCGTGAGCTCCCAATCGAGGATGGCTGTGATCCGCCCCTTGTGCTCGATGAAGTTCCCGATCCGGTAGTCGCCATGCACAATGGTACGGCGCGGCGGCTGCGGACAATTGTCCTGCAGCCAGCGTCCACCCCAGTCGAGCAGCGGATAGTAACGCGCCGTCGGCCGCGCCAGCGAGGCGCGCCAGCCGGCGATGGCGCGGACTTCGGCACGTTCTCCGCTGTGATGCCGCGATGCGAATGGCGTCGCATCCGCGTCGACCCGGTGCAGCGACGCGAGGATCTCGACGAACTGCCGGGCGACCGCGCGCTTGTGGTCCGGATCGAGTTCGCTCGCCGCCCAGGGCGCCGGCACGTCGCCCTCGACATGCGCGCAGATGAAGAACGGAAAGCCGATCTCGGCGCCATCCTGTTCTGATGACACCAACGCCGGCACCGGTACGCCGCTGCCGGCCAGCGACTGCAGCGCATAAACCTGGGGCAGCACCGAGTAAGGCGCAAACAGCCCGCTCGGTGGACCGACGCGCAGGATCAGTTTGCGGTCGCCTTCAGCCGCAGTGCGGGCCACGAACGCATAGGTGATCCAGGAGAAACCCGATGACTTGCGGCCGAAGCCCACAATCTCCGTCCGGCTCCCGGATATCCGCGACAGATGCCGCCCGAGTGCTGGCCGCACCGCGTCGTCATTGACCACGACCGGGCGAACAGGCTCCGGCACATCTTGATGGGATCGTTTCGCAGCCTCCGGCATCAATTGACCGACCTCGTATAGCCCTGCCACTTCTCCTCGCGCAGCGCCGACTTCATGATCTTGCCGGAGCCGGTCAGCGGCAATGGTTCGAGGCGGATATCGACAGAACGCGGGCACTTGTAACCGGCGATCAAGGTGCGGCAGTGCGCGATCACCATTTCGGAATCGAGACTCCTGCCGTCCTTCGGCACCACAATGGCGTGCACCGCTTCGCCCCATTGCGGATCGGGCACCGCGATTACGGCGCATTCCTTGACGTGCTCGTGCTGGAAGATGGCGTTCTCCACCTCGCCGGAATAGACGTTCTCGCCGCCCGAGACGATCATGTCCTTCAGTCGGTCGACGATATAGACAAACCCGTCCTCGTCCATCCAGGCGCCGTCGCCGGTGTGCAGCCATCCGTTGCGCAGCACGCGCGCGCTTTCCTCAGGCTTGCGCCAATAGCCGAGCATCACGCCGGCGCCGCGGATCGCGATCTCGCCCACCGTCCCGCGCGGCACCTCATTGCCCGCGGGATCGATGATGCGGATTTCAACGCCTGGCGCTGCCCGCCCCGCCGATTTGCGCTTGCCCGCCAGCGGCCCTTCCAGCGCGTGATACTCCCACGGCAGGATGGTCGCCAGCGCTGCGCTTTCGGTCATGCCGTAGCCCTGGTGAAAGCGCCAGCTCGGCAGCACGCGCATCAGCTTGACCAGCAGCGCGTCGGGCATCGGCGAGGCGCCATATTCGCAATCCTTGACGCTGCTCAGATCATATGTGCCGAAGGATGGATGATTGAGCATCATGTTGAGCATGGTCGGCACAAACAGGCAGTAATCCACCTTGTGCTCGGCGATGGTCTTCATCGCGAGCTCGGGCTCGAATTTCGCGATGGTCACGTGCGTGCCACCGACCAGGGTCAGCGCGATCATCGGCGAGGTGCCGGCCAGATGGAACATGCCGGCCGAGTGCAGATACCGGGTATCTTCACGGAACCGGAGCGCATAGATCCAGACCAGCGATTCATAGATGATGTTGGCATGTGACAGCATCACGCCCTTGGGAAACCCGGTGGTACCGCCGGTGTAGAAGATGCCCGCGAGATCGTTGTAGGCGCCGGAGGCGTCCTCGATCGGCGCATGCGCTATGAGCTCGTCATAGCTTTGCATACCGTCGGGCACTTGCCCCTCATCGAGATAGACCATTGCGCTGAGTGATTTTGCGCCGCGCAGCGCGGACGCAATCTCGGCGAAGGCCTTGTCGACCAGCAACAGTTTTGGCGTGGAATCGTCAATCGCATAGGCGTTCTCGGCGACCGCCCAGCGTGTGTTGAGCGGCACCGCGACCGCGCCGGCCCAGGCGACGGCATAGAGCGCCTCGATATAGAGGTCGCTGTTGTGCGCGAGGATGGCGACGCGATCGCCGGCATCGACGCCGAGCCGTCGCAGCCCGCCCGCGGCACAGGCGACGCGATGGCCGATCTCCTTCCAGCTCCGCGACCGTCCGGCGTGGATGGTGCCGGGTGCGTCCTTGCGCAATTGCACCGCCGCGATCAGCGCCTGCGTCAGCTTCATGTTTCCTCCACACCGTCATGCGGCCGCGCACGCCTGCGGATGTTTCCGTCACGCATGAGGCCGATACGCCGTCCGTAGATTCCAGTTGATAATCCGGACAGACGGTCTATTATTGCATAGCCGATGCGAGGGGTAAAGCCTTTCAAGGCTTCCATCGCCGGATCAACCAGCCCCGCAAAAGAGGGCGTCATGGGAGGGGAAGATGCGGAAGCCAATCGTCACGCTTGCGGTGTGGGCGTTCGCGCTCACCGGCGCGCTCGGAACGGCGAATGCCCAGAAGGCCTATGGCCCGGGGGTCAGTGACAGCGAGATCCTGCTCGGCGCCAACGCGCCCTACAGCGGACCGGCATCGATCTATGCGAGCTTCCCGAAAACCATGCTCGCCTATTTCACGATGCTGAACGAGAAAGGCGGCATCAATGGCCGCCACATCAACTTCCTGACCCGCGACGACGCCTATAGCCCGCCCAAGACCGTCGAAGTGACGCGCGCGCTGGTCGAGAACGACAAGGTGCTCGCGATCATGGCGCCGTTCGGCACGCCGACCAACGCCGCGATCCAGAAATATCTCAACAGCAACGGCGTTCCGCATCTGCTGGTGCAGAGCGGCGGTACGCGGTGGAACGATCCAAAGCAGTTTCCCTGGACAACGCCTTACTCGCCGACCTATGTCAACGAGTCGCGGATCATCGCGCGTTACGTCCTGCGCGAGAAGCCGGACGCCAGGATCGGCGTGCTGCTGCAGGCCGACGACATCGGCAAGGACTTTGTCCTTGGCCTGAAGGAAGGGCTCGGTGCCATGGCCGAGACGATGATCGTCAAGGAGGCGATGTATCAGTCGACCGAGCCCACCATCGACTCCCAGATCGTGAACCTGAAGGCATCGGGCGCCGACACCATCCTGATCGCCGCGCAGAACAAGTTCGCCTCGATGGCGATCCGCAAGATCCACGAGCTCGGCTGGAAACCGCTGATCTTCCTCGGCTCGACCGCGAATTCGATCGCCGGCGTGCTGGTGCCGGCAGGCATCGAGGCCTCCACCGGCATCCTGACCACGACTTCCTACAAGACGCCGAACGATCCGGCCTGGGCCAATGACAAGGGCATGACCGACTATCTCGCCTTCGCCGCGAAATATATGCCGGGGATGGACCCGAACGACGTGATCGCGGTGACCGGCTACACCACCGCCCAGCTCGGCGCCATCATCCTGCAGCGCTGCGGCGACAATCTCACGCGCGAGAACGTGCTGAAGCAGGGCACCAGTCTCAGCGGCATCGAGCTGCCGATGCTGCTCCCGGGCATCACGATCCAGACCACGCCGCAGGACTACGCAGCGATTACCGAGCGCCGTTTCGCCCGCTTCGACGGCAAGACCTGGGTGCTGTTCGGCGACATCGTGGGCGCCGGCCCGGCCAAGGACTGATCCCGCGCTACCCATCCGACCGAACCGGCTCAAACACAAGGACAAGAACAATGCTGACAGCCCAGGACGATCTCATCGGCCACCAGACGCCGCAGCCGTTTGCCAAGGCAGGCGGCGGCGATGCAAGGTTCACCGAACGCTACTGGTACACCGCGCATCCGATCGACGGCAGCGAACTGCTGATCGACATCGGGCTCGGCTATTACCCGAACCGCAACGTGATCGACGGCTTTGCCGGCATCACCATCGGCCGGCGTCAGCACAATTTCCGTGCCTCGCGCCGGCTCGGGACCCGTCCGCTGGAGACGGAAGTCGGCGGGCTCAGGATCGAGATCGTTGAGGGGAACAGCCTGCATAGGATCTCGCTCGCCGACAATCCGTCCGGCATCAGCTTCGCGCTCGAATTCAAGGCGAGCTTTCCGGCGGCGCAGGAGAAGCAGAATTTTCGCGAGCGCAACGGTGTCGTCGAGGAAGACCTCGCGCGCGTCTCGCAATTCGGCCGCTGGCGCGGCTGGATCGTCGCCGACGGCAAGCGTTACGAGATCGAGCCCGAGCTGTGGTGGGGGCAGCGCGACCGCTCCTGGGGCCTGCGATCCGAGATGCGCACCGACGAGACCAGGCCGCCGGTCGCGACCCATCGCAATTTCTTCTGGACCTGGTCGATGTTCCAGTTCCCGGAGTCGGCGCTATCGATCTTCATCAAGGAGCGCGCGCCGGGCAAGCCGCATTACCTCTCGGGCACCGAGTTCCACCGCGAAGCCGACGGATCGGTGTCGCATCGCGAGGTGACCTCGCTGGAGCACAAGATCGAGTGGGCTGACGATCCGCTCGGTCAGACCATCGCGATGGCCGATTTCACCTTCGCTTTCGATCGCGGTGAGCCGCGCCATATCAGGATGCACGGACTGCGGACCCGCTTCTATCTCAAGGCCGGCATGTATGGCGGCCTGCAAGGCTGGACCCATGGCGACGACCGCGGCGAGAGCCATGCCGGGCACGACATCTGGAACCTCGACGATGCGGCGACGCGCGCCATCGCACGGACGCTGTCGGATCATGTCGTCCGGCTCGAGAGCGGCAACGAGACCGGATTTGGCATCAGCGAATACGGTGTCGCCGCCGGCTATCCGCTCTATCCCGGACCACAGAAATTCCCAGCGATGTGATCGGAATGGACCGGCAACGCAAGCGCGTCGCGGAAGGAAGCGAATTCACTTGCGATCAATGGGACAATCAGGCAGCCGAGGCGCTGGTCTCGCTCGAGACGATCGCCCCGCTCCGCTATCGCAGCCGCTTCGGCGACGGCAATCTCAATGGCCGGTCCTATGGCGGCCAGATCCTTGGCCAGGCGATGATGGCCGCGACCCTCAGCGCGCCCGAAGATCGTCCCGCCGCGATGCTGCAGCTCCTGTTCCTGCGCGGTGCCGATCCCGGCCGCCGCATCACGTTCGACGCGCAGGTCCTGCAGGACGGTAAGCGGTTCTCCTCACGCCACGTCGTGGGCAGCCAGGGCAACGGGCGCACGGTCCTGAGCGCGCAGGCCACGTTCTGCGCAGCGCAACCGGGTCCGCGGCACGCAGCGCCATTCACCCCCTCAGAGGATCCGGAAAGCCTGCCCGATCTGACCATGATCCCCGACGGGCTGATGGCGCAGTTGCGACCGCTCGGTCCTTATTCCCAGCACATCAAGCCCAGCATGGATTTCCGCATCCCCGAGATCGAACGTCAGCTCTCGGCCGCGACGGCAGAGCCGCGACTGCGCTTCTGGATCAGATCCAGGCAGCCGCTCACCACTGCTTCTCGCGCCCAGGCCGCGGTGTTCGCCTATCTCTCGGACTGGTGGCTCAACTTCTCCAGCGTCGGCGGCCATCTCGGCGATCTGCAGTCGCGCGCGCCACTCTATCTGTCGAGCCTCAACCATTGCATCTGGTTTCATCGCACATTTTCGCCTGACGCCTGGATGCATGTCGAAACCGAGAGCCTATGCGCGGATGGCGGCCGCGGGCTGTCGATCGCGCGCGTCCACGACCGTGACGGCGCGATGCTCGCCACCGCAATCCAAGAGACGCTGATGGTCCATCCAGAGGGCGATGCGTAGACGCCACGACGGTTGAGCTGATGCCGCGATCGCGGCTTAGTTGCAGTGCCGAGCTACGGCAAGTTCCACCCGGTGTTGAATCCTGGCAACACCGGCCAACAAAATGAACAAACGTTCAGCTCAGCTCGATCGCGACCACGACTGTGCCGCATCCCTGTCAAATCCTGCCTGCGGGTGGCGCAACAAAAACACTTTGGGGAAAACCTACATGCAGCAGGCACCGCTGGCCGCACGGAGTGCGGAATCGTCTGGATATGTTCTCTACTTCCAGCTCGCCAGCAACGGCACGAGGCGCGCGTGCAGTCTGACGATCCAGGCGGAAAGCGCCAACGAGGCGGCGCGGATCTTTCGCGAGAACTGGGGCACGATCGAATCCATGGCCCGCGACGGCGTGAGCACGGGAGTGGTCGGCAAGACGCCGGTCAGCCTGGCGTTGTCGTGAGGCGCATCGCGCGGCCTACGGCAAACCGTACACCTGAGATGTGACAGGACGACGGCTGCAGCCTTAGGCGACGATCGCACGGCCATTTGACGCGCAGACGCGACAAGCAGGTCACGAGGTTCAGGGCTCGCGCACACGCGCGAGCCCTGTCGTGTCTTAGAATGATTCAAATCCATTCCGGTTAGAGAGATTCAAGTCTGCTCCGGTTCTTTTCGCGCACGCCGACTGCTAGAGGCGCGCCGTGAACGAGTTCGCGTGAATCGGAAGTCCAAGAGTGCCTGTGAATGCTGATGGCCGGGTTGTCGGCGACCGTCGAAATGCCGCCGACAAGGGCCGTACCCATCTGCTGATCGGCGCAGCATTCCTGCTCGCCGATGTCGCCTCCCCGGCAACGCCGGCAAACGCCCAATCGAGCGTCCCGTTGCCGCCTGTTTCGGTCGACCAACCGACGCCGAAGCGCAAGCCGGCTGCCGCCGCGGCAAAGCCGGCGCAGCGAACGCTGGCGGCCGCCGCGGCACGGCAGCGCAGCCGGAATGCCCAACCGGCGCCGCCGACACCGTCGGAGCGCGCGGCAGCTGCCGCCGCGGCGCTCAACGAAGCCAAGCTGCACTACCGCGCGATGCCAAGCCCAACCACGCTGCGCAGCGGCGCCTCGCCGCTGGACACCTCGCAGACGGTCAACGTTGTGCCCGAGCAGGTGCTGAAGGATCAGCTGCCGCGCAACCTCGACGATGCGCTCGCCAATGTCAGCGGCGTCACCCAGGCCAATACGCTGGCCGGCACCCAGGATGCGGTGATGCGCCGCGGCTTCGGCGACAACCGCGACGGCTCGATCATGCGCAACGGCATGCCGCTGGTGCAGGGCCGCAGCCTCAACGCAGCGGTCGAAAGCGTCGAGGTGCTGAAGGGCCCGGCGTCGCTGCTGTACGGCATCATGGATCCCGGCGGCATCGTCAACACGATCAGCAAGCGCCCCGAGCTCTACCAGCATGGTTCGGTGACCCTGCTCGGCTCGACCTATGCCAACTCCAGGACCGGAGCCGACGGCACCATCGACATCACCGGCCCGATCGGCGATGGCGGACTCGCCTATCGCTTTATCGGCTATGGCGTGAGCGAGGATTACTGGCGCAATTTCGGGCGCCATCGCGAAATGCTGGTCGCACCGTCGCTGGCCTGGTACGGCGAGAACACCACCGTCCAGCTCAACTACGAGCACCGCGAATTCATCACGCCGTTCGACCGCGGCACCGCATTCGATTCCGTGACCAAGGCGCCGCTGGCGATCCCGGCGACGCGCCGGCTCGACGAGCCCTTCAACAACATGTGGGGCACCTCCGACCTGATGCAGGCGTCGGTCGAGCACCGGCTGAACAAGGACTGGAAGCTGTTCGCGGCCTACAGCTACAACACCGAGACCTTCAGCGCCAACCAGCTTCGCATCACCGGCGTCAACGCCAAGACCGGCGTCGAGACCCGCAGCAATGACGGCACATGGGGCTCGCTCAGCAATGCCAGCTACGGCACCTCCTATCTGCAGGGCAATGTCTGGCTCGGCAACATTCGCAACGAGGTGCTGTTCGGCGGTGACGGCCAGTACCGCACGATCTACCGCGACGACCTGATCCGGCAGGCGACGCCGAGCTTCAACTTCTACAATCCGATCTATGGGCTGATCACGCCGGGGACGACGGTGTCCGCCGCCGATAGCGCGCAGACCGACAAGCTCGGCCAGTGGTCGCTGTTCTTCCAGGACACGCTGCATCTGACCGAGCGCTTCGCGCTGGTCGGCGGCGTACGATACATGGATTACGACCAGCTCGCCGGCAGGGGCCGCCCGTTCATCACCAATACCAATGTCTCGGCCGACAAGGTGCTGCCGCTCGGCGGCGCCATCTTCAAGCTCACCGACCAGGTCTCGCTTTATGCGAGCTACACGCAATCGCTGAAACCCACCTCGACCATCGCGCCGCTTACCGGCGGCGTCGTGATCGGGTCCAACATCGCGCCCGAAGAGGGCACCCAGTGGGAGACCGGCGTCAAGTTCGACTTCAACAAACAGATCTCCGGCACACTTGCGCTCTACGACATCGACAAGAAGAACGTGTTGGTTTCGCAGCTCAACGCCACGACTGGTATCGTCGAGTACCGTACGGCAGGCAAGGTTCGCTCGCGCGGCGTCGAACTCGACGTCACCGGCAGGCTGACTGACAATTGGAGCATGATCGGCAGCTATGGCTATACCGACGCACGCGTAACCGAGGACCCGACGCTCGCCGGCAAGGCCCTGCAGAACGTCGCGCTGAACACCGCATCGCTCTACCTCGTCTATGATTTCGGCACCACCCTGCCCGGCCGACTTCGCCTCGGCGGCGGCGCGCGCTATGTCGGCGACCGGCCGGGCGATGCCGCGAACAGCTTCGTGCTGCCGGCCTACACGGTCGCTGACGTGTTTGCGACCTACGAGACCAAGGTCCAGTCGTTCCCGGTCATCTACCAGTTCAACGTCAAGAACCTGTTCGACACGGTCTACTACCCTTCGGCCAACAGCATCCTGACGGTCGCGATGGGCGACGCGCGGCGCTTCTCGCTCTCGGCGACGGTGAAATTCTGATGAGTGACGTTTGGCGCCCAATCAAGGCTGCGCTGCTGCAGGTCCATTCCCTGGTTGGCCTCGTGCTGGCGCTGCTGTGGGCCGTGGTCGGCCTCACCGGCGCGACGATGGCCTTTGAGGATGAGATCGAGGCCAGCCTGAACAGTCGGATGATGCGCGTCGAGGCCAGTGCGGCCCGGCGGCTCACGCCGGACGAGTTGATCGCGCGGCTGGCGGCGGCTGGCGATTTCGGCAAGGTCTCGGCCGTGACGATGTCGAGCGATCCATCGGCCGCGCACCGCATCCGTTTTGCTCGCAGCGAAGGCGGCACGCGGCCGTCCTCGGTCTATGTCGACCCCTATGATGGGCACGTGCTCGGCTCGCCGCGCGGCGAGGACTTTTTCGCAACCGTCCGCAAGCTGCATCGCTGGCTGCTGTTGCCGGGCGACGGCAATGGCATCGGCCGCAAGATCACCGGCTCAGCCGCGATCTGCCTGATCGTGATGCTGATCACCGGCCTCGTGCTGCGCTGGCCGCGTCGTGCGCGCAGCGTCAAGATGTGGCTGAAGCCGAATCTGGGACTGCGCGGCCGCGGCCTGTATCGCTCGCTGCACGCCGTGATCGGGACCTGGGTGCTGCCGGTCTATCTGGTGATGACGCTGACCGGCCTGTGGTACTCGTTCGAGTGGTACAAGGCCGGCGCCAACTGGCTGTTCGCGCGGCCTCAGGCCACAGCCGCGGCGAACGCGATGCAGCCCAAACCGCCGCGCGGCGGCGCGGCTGCAGAGAGCAAGGGTGAAGCCAAGACCGAAACCAACGCCGAGGCAAAGCCGCTTGCCTTCGATCACGTCTGGTCGGCGTTCCTGCATCAGGAGAACAACAGTTACGGAAGGGTCCTCCTGACCATGCCGGCCGGCGCGGGCACGGCCGTGCGCGTGCGGTCATGGCCGCGGGACTCGTCGCGCGAGGCCGTGCGTGACGAATTCCGTATCGATGCCCTCACCGGCCGCGTCGTCTCATCGGATCGCTACGCCGACAAGACGTTTGGCGAACGCGTCCTCGCCAGCGTGCTCGACATCCACCGCGGCGCCATCCTGGGATGGCCCGGCAAGCTCGCCTTCATGCTGGCCGCCGCCATGATGCCGCTATTCGCCGTGACCGGCCTGCTGCTTTATCTGTCCCGTCGCAGGCACCGGCGGCTCGCGCGGCAGCCGGTCGGCCACCTCGTTCCGGGCGAATGAAGCCGTTCTATCAATTTGTCGCTCAGCCGAAATCGCACGCCGCGAGCCGGGCACGTAACTCGGCGTCCGTTTCGGCCGCGAGCTCAAGCAATCCACGATAGGGATCGCCCGATATCCCGAGCACGGTAGCGAACGCAGGCTCGGTCTTGAGACCGCCCGCCCTCAATTCCCTGACGGCTCGCCGCAGCCCTCCATCATCAAGCGCAAGCAGCCGCCGTTCGACCTCGAAATGGATCCAGCCTCGTTGTTGCTCCACCGGACGCAGATCACCGTACAGTTCGAACGGCCAGCCGTCGCACACAAAGCGCGCAATCACCGGCCGCGTTCCCGAGGTCCACCGGAAGAGGACGAAATCATCGCACGCTTGATAGTGAGCCCAAACGATGTCCGCGAATGCGTTCGGGTCGGACGCATGGCAGACGATATCGATGTCGCTGCCGGGCACGGCGAGGCCGAGCGGCAGCGTTCCGACGATACGGGGATCGAACGGCTTCAGCAGTTCCATCACGGCGGAGCTGGTGACGGCGGATGCGTAGTGCCCGACAGTCATCGCGTGGCATGCCCTCAAGATCGCAGCGACGCATTACCACACGGGCGTGGAACGCGCGAACCTCTGCAAATGGCGGGCTCGAGGGGAAGCGGGCCTAAAAAAGTCGCGGGGCGATCTCGACCGCGTTACCGTGGTCGAAAATCGCCCCGCCAAGGCGGACAGGCAAGGCTGCTCGCGCGCCAGCCTGTCCAGCCGATGTCGGAATGATCCGTTCGATCGATCAGCCGAACTGGTTCATCGTGTTGTGGGCGCCACCCGCCTTGAGGGCAGCCTCACCGGCGAAGTACTCCTTGTGATCGTCGCCGATGTCGGAGCCCGCCATGTTCTGATGCTTGACGCAGGCGATGCCCTGACGGATCTCCGCGCGCTGCACGTTCTTGACGTATCCAAGCATGCCCTGCTCGCCGAAATACTCCCTCGCGAGATTGTCGGTCGACAGCGCAGCCGTGTGATAGGTCGGCAGCGTGATCAGATGATGGAAGATGCCGGCGCGCTTGGCCGAATCCGCCTGGAAGGTACGGATGCGCTCGTCGGCTTCCTTCGCCAGCGGCGTGTCGTCGTACTCCGCCTTCATCAGCTCGGCGCGGTTATACTTGCTGACGTCCTGGCCGGCTTCCTTCATCGCGTCATAGACCTGCCAACGGAAGTTGAGGGTCCAGTTGAACGACGGCGAGTTGTTGTAGGCCAGCTTCGCATTCGGAATGACCTTGCGGATGCGATCGACCATGCTGGCGATCTGCTCGATATGCGGCTTCTCGGTCTCGATCCACAAGAGGTCGGCGCCGTTCTGCAGCGAGGTGATGCAGTCGAGCACGCAGCGATCTGCACCGGTGCCGGGACGGAACTGGTAGAGGTTGCTGGGCAGACGCTTCGGACGCATCATCTTGCCGTTCTGGTTGATGATGACGTCGCCGTTGCGTGCGTTGGCGGCCGTCACTTCCTCGCAATCAAGGAAGCTGTTGTACTGGTCGCCGATGTCGCCGGGCTTGTGGCTCACGGCGATCTGCTGGGTCAGGCCGGCGCCGAGCGAGTCGGTGCGGGTCACGATGATGCCGTCTTCGACGCCGAGCTCGAGGAACGCATGGCGGCAGGCGCGGATCTTCGCGATGAACACCTCGTGCGGCACGGTCACCTTGCCGTCCTGGTGGCCGCACTGCTTCTCGTCGGAGACCTGGTTCTCGATCTGCAGGGCGCAGGCGCCCGCCTCGATCATCTTCTTGGCGAGCAGATAGGTCGCCTCGGCATTGCCGAAGCCGGCGTCGATGTCGGCGATGACCGGCACGACGTGGGTCTGGAAGTTGTCGATCTTCTCGATCAGCGCCTTTTCCTTGGCCTTGTCGCCTTCCTTGCGGGCCGCATCGAGCGCGCGGAAGATATCGTTCAACTCACGCGAATCCGCCTGACGCAGGAAGGTGTAGAGCTCCTCGATCAGGGCCGGCACCGAGGTCTTCTCGTGCATCGACTGATCCGGCAGCGGGCCGAACTCGGAGCGCAGCGCCGCGATCATCCAGCCGGAAAGATACAGATAGCGGCGGTCGGTATTGCCGAAGTGCTTCTTGACCGAGATCAGCTTCTGCTGGGCGATGAAGCCGTGCCAGCAGCCGAGCGACTGGGTGTACTTGGTGCTGTCGGCGTCATAGGCCGCCATGTCGGCGCGCATCAGCGCAGCCGTGTAACGGGCGACATCCAGACCGGTCTTGAAGCGGTTCTGCAGGCGCATCCGCGCCACGGCTTCGGCGGTGACGCCGTTCCAGGTGTCCTTGCCCTTGAGCAGCGCTTCGGCCGCCTCGATCTCGCTCTGATACGAAGCCGGTCCCTGGATGGCCCGGTCGCTGATCCCGCGCGGTTGGAAGTTCATGTCCGTGATCCCTTCGGTGACGAAATAACTGCACCGTTTGTGACGCGCGGCGTCATCGGGAGCTAGACCTGGCGCGGAAAACTTGTCATAACTTACAAGAAACCGATGTATTGTTGTAATAACCTTACAAACCTTGGATAAGGCGATGGTAACCTCAAGCGCCCGTTCCGTTTTCATGGGCCCGCGGCTACGCCGGCTGCGGCGCGACCTCGGGCTGACCCAGGCCGACATGGCCGCCGATCTCGAAATCTCGGCCCCCTATGTGGCGCTGCTGGAACGCAATCAGCGCCCGGTGACGGCCGACATGCTGCTGCGGCTTGCCCGCACCTACAAGATCGATCTGGCTGATCTCGCTGGCGATGGCGGTGCCGATCACACCGCCCGCATGCAGTCCGTCTTGAAGGAGCCGATGTTTGCCGACATCGACATCCCCGCGCTCGAGGTCAGCGACCTCGCGGTCAGCTATCCCGGAATGACCGAGGCGTTCCTGCGCCTCTACACCGCCTATCGCGAAGAGCAGCTGGCGCTTGCGGAGCGCAGGGCTCCGGACATGGCGATCGCTTCACCGGGCCAGGAGAACTTTGACGCCAACGATCCCGTTGCGGAGGTCCGACGTTTTCTCGCCGCGCGCCGCAACAATTTTGCCAGCCTCGACGATGCCGCCGAGCGGCTCGTCCACGAACCTGCCGGGCCCGCCGGATTTATCGAGCGGCTTCGGGAGCGACATAAACTCCAGGTCCGCTATCTGCCGCCGAACGTCATGCTGGGTTCGATCAGGCGACTGGACCTTCATCGCAGACAATTGCTGCTGGAGGACTCGCTCGATACCGCGGGCCTCAATTTTCAGCTGGCCAAGCAACTTGCCTATCTGGAACTGGAAAACGAGATCGGCGCCGCCGTCGAAGCCGGCAAGTTCACGACCAAAAGCGCCGAGCTGCTGGCACGCCGTGCGCTTGCGGCCTACGCCGCCGCCGCACTCATCATGCCGTATTCGGTGTTCGCGAAAGCGGTCGAGGCCCGCCGCTACGATCTGGAGGCGCTGGCGCGTCAATTCGGCACCAGCTTCGAGCAGGTCGCGCACCGTGTCACGACCCTGCAACGGCCGGGTCTCGAAAAGGTCCCGTTCTTCCTGATCCGGGTCGATCCGGCCGGCAACATTTCCAAGCTGCTTGACGGCGCCGGCTTTCCGTTTGCAAAGCACGGCGGTGCATGTCCGCTATGGTCAGTGCACGACATCTTCAAGACGCCGCGCCAGATCGTCACCCAATGGCTGGAACTGCCCGACGGACAGCGGTTCTTTTCGATCGCCCGCACCGTGACCGCCGGCGGCGGCGCGTTCGGCGCCATCCGCGTCGAGCGGGCGATCGCGATCGGCTGCGCCGCCGAACATGCGGGCCAGTTGATCTACACGCGCGACGGACAGGGACCGAATGCCGACGAGCCGACGCCGATCGGCGTCGCATGCCGGGTCTGCCATCGGCCGAGATGCGCGGCGCGGTCGGCGCCGCCGATCGGACGCGAGATTCTTCCGGACGATTTCAGGACCTCGAGCGTGCCGTTCGGCTTCTCGGCGGATTGACGAAGTCGATCACCCCTGCGGCCGGTTCGCGTCGTACAGCACCCGCACGCGGATCGTGCCGTCAATGGCTTTCAAATCGGCCAGCAGTCCCTCGCCCTCGCCGCCGACCACGTCGGTCTCGAGCACGACATAGCCGACTTCCGGATCGGTCTGCAGATATTGCGCCAGGATATTGATCCCGTGCCGGGAGACCGCGTCGTTGACCTGGCGCATGACGCCGGGAACGTTGCGATGAACATGGATGAAACGGGTGCCGGTCGGTCGCGCCGGCAATTGCACCTGCGGAAAATTGACCGCGCCGAAGGTCGACCCGACATCGGAATAGTCGATCAGCTTGCGCGCAACTTCGCCGCCGATCCGATCCTGCGCTTCTTCCGTCGAACCGCCGACATGCGGCGTTAGGATGACGTTGGGGAGACCTTGCAGCGGCGAGACAAAGCGCGCCTCGTTCGACACCGGCTCGACCGGAAACACGTCGACCGCAGCACCCGCCAGCCGGCCCTCGCGCAGCGCGCTCGCCAGCGCATCGAGATCGACCACGGTGCCGCGCGAGTTGTTGATCAGATAGGCCTCAGGCTTCATCAGCTGGAGCTGGGCGGCGCCGATCATGTTGGCGGTGGCCGGCGTCTCCGGCACATGCAGCGATACGACGTCGCTGGCTGCGAGCAACGCGTCGAGCGATTCGGCGGGCTCGGTATTGCCATGGCGGAGCTTGTCGGTCTGATCAAAATAGATCACGCGCATGCCCATGGCTTCGGCGAGGTTCGACAGCTGCGAGCCGATGTTGCCGTAGCCGACGATGCCGAGCGTCTTGCCGCGCACCTCGCGGCTGCCTTCGGCGGACTTGTCCCAGCCGCCGGCATGTGCGGAGACCGAACGCGGAAAGATCCGGCGGAACAGCATCACGATCTCGGCGATGGTCAGCTCCGCCACACTGCGGGTGTTGGAGTATGGCGCGTTGAATACGGGGATTCCCAGCTTCCGCGCGGCGTCGAGATCCACCTGATTGGTGCCGACCGAAAAGCAGCCGACAACGAGCAATCGGTCGGCGGCCTCCAGGATGTCCGCGGTCAACTGGGTCCGCGAGCGAATTCCCAGCATGTGGATGCCCGACAGCGCCTGCCTGAGTTCTTTTGGTCCCAGCGCCTTGGGCAGACGCTGCAGCTCGGTATAGCCGTTCGCCTCAAACATCCGGGCCGCGGATTCGTTCACGCCCTCCAGCAGCAGCACGCGTATTTTGGTCTTGGGAAGCGACAGCATCATCGAGATCCGGATTCGTAAGGTTCGGGCAGATCCTGCCACGAGCGCAGTTTCGACGGATCGCGTGATAGCATGGAAAACGGTCGCGTCAGAAGCCGCCGTGGGCTGCCCGCTCTGCGATTCCCGATGAAGCCTCTCGATCCGCGCATCCAGGCGCGGAGCGGGAACCCGTTCAGTCAAAGATCCTGGCCAATTCGCCCCAGAAGCCGCGTTTGCGGCTCCTGGGGCGCTCGAACGCCTGCTCCGGCTCACGGGCCGGAGCTCCATTCGTGCTCAGCGTGGCCGCCGAGGGCTATTGTCTGGAGCGGCGGGTTCGCTTCCTCCCCGTTCCGGCGCCGCAAGCCTGCGGCAGTCTCACTGGCAGGGATACCGCCGGCCGTCCTTTGCCTGGAACGTATTCGACGCCGCATCGTACGAGCGATAGCGCTGGGCGCAGGACGCCGCGTGCTGCTGGGCGGCGGCAGCTTCCTGCTGCGCGGCGGCGTTGGCTGCGCCGGCCGCGATGACGCCGCCGATGAGGCCACCGACCAGTCCGCCGACGGCAGCGCCGCCGCCATTGTCATAGCACTGCCCGTAACGGCACCAAACCTTCTCGGTCAACGATGGCACTGCCGCCGCAACGCCGGTACCGTGCTGCAACGGAGCCGAAATGGCGGAGGCCGAAAACACCACGGCACCGGTGGTCGCCATCAAAACAACTTTCACAAAGCGAGCCCTGCGCATCATATCTCCTGCTTCATTGCTGTGGGCGCAGGCCGGCACCTGCGTCCCGATTCCCTCGACTTGGATGAACTCGTCTGGTTCCGGACCGGACGACACCCGGACACGCGCGGCCGGTTACAATTCGCGCGTCAGCCCGCTTCACAGATGGGCGAAGTTCATTGGCCGGCCGCGTTCACGACGCGGCAGAGGTTATCGCCGACACCTGGAGCCAACTGTCCCGGCGGCAAGCTGAAGATCGCATCGACGCGGCTGCCTTTGCCGTCCTTGCGGACGACGACTTGCAGCGTTTGTGGGCGGCCGGATCCGGTGGTGTCCTGCTGGGTGGTCAGCGTGCCGAGTTTCTTGTCGACGTTCACACCGACAAAGCCCTCCGCCAGAACGGCGCGGGACACCTTGTCGAGGGCGGCACCGGGATTGACCGACGGGAAGATCATCCAGGTCTTGTGCGTCATGCCCGTTACCATGGGAACGCCGGTGCTCTGGACGTGATCTGCGCAACCATCGGCCAGCGCAGGCATGGACGAAAGAACTGTAAGCGCGAGTACGCAAGTAATCCTTGTAAGCATGCTTTCATAACCCGTTTGAGTTGGTCGTGACGATTTAGGCCAAATGGGCTACGAGTCCATGGACGACGTCGCATTCCGGATGCAGGCGTTCGGATTGTGGCTAGAGCAGTCGATCGCGAATGCTGTGCATCCGCTGGTGCTCTCGAACGTTGGCGCGGCGGATTGAATCGGAACGTTCGCGCGATGCCGGCGAGCGGATGAGATCAAATGTCAGCTTTCGCGGCTCGATTGCGCGACCTGGATATTCTGTTCGCTATTCGGATATTGAAGAAATTGTGAGAAAGGGTACGCGACCCGAAATCACCAAAGCTGTGCTAGTGTGGTGATGCGGTCTATGCGTGTGGCGGACGCCCTGAACAGCGGAAAACCGGTCTGATGGATCGGGCAATCCGCGAAACAGCAATCATCCGATGGTTGGGATTTGATGGTCGAAGACGTACTCGCTGCACCTCCCACGCGATCGGGATCTTCGTTCGAAGAACTCCTTGAAATGCTCCACCCCCACGGGATCAATGCGCATTCCTCGCCGCGGCCTGACGAATCGTTTCGCTGGCATGCGGACATAGCCATCGGCGCGGAACTTGACGTCGTGCGGGCCGATCTGTCGGCCGGTTGGGATTGGCGCTATTCTTACGAGAAATCTGCCGGAGAGCTTGCAATAAGCCTGCTGAATGCCGGCCAGGCCGAAATGCTCATCGCAGGAAAGAGCATCCAGCGGACCCCCTCCGAGATCGCCATCGTCCCCCTTCCGACGATGCAAGCGCAGCGGGTCGAAGCGGTCGATGGACGATACTCAAGCGTCACGCTCACCTTGCATACGGGCGTAGTTGCCAAGGTGCTGTCTGCGACGTTCGGGAGCACGGCGCTGGAAGATCTCAACCTAACGCCGATCGTCGACTTGTCGACCGGCGTTGGACAGACCCTTCTTCAGCTTGTCCGCACGAGCACCACCGGCTTGTATGACGGGATCCTGGTACGCTCTCCGAAAGCCAGCGCGCTGCTATCGGAAGCAGCCATACAGCTCATCCTTGAGAACGTTCCTCATCGGTTGACCGACCGGTTGAGCCGCCACCCGCGGGATGCGCCGCCGCGCTACATTCGCCGTGCGGTCGAGTATATGCGGGCCAATCCGCATCTGCCGCTGACGATCTCGGATATTGCCGCAACGGTTGGGGTCAGCAGCCGGTTGCTGCAATTGGGCTTTCGTAAAATCCACGGCACGACGCCGGTCGCCTATCTGCGACAAATTCGGCTGGAGGCCATCCACGACGAACTGTCGCGACCGGAGAACATGCTCCCGATCAGCGAAGTCGCGCTGAAGTGGGGTTTTACGCATATGGGCCGTTTCGCTGCGGTGTACCGCTCGGCCTTCGGCCTGTATCCGTCCGATACGGTCCGGCGCGCGCGAGGTTTCTTAAGCTAGGCAGGCGGTTGTCGAGCCAGGCTGCGGCGGATCAGCAAATAGCCGTCCCAGACGCCTTGTCGAATAAGTGCGTTCGCTCAAGATCGAGCGCGACGTCGATGACATGATCCGGTTCCGCGGCGACGCCGACCGGCATTTGCGCCGTGAACGCGAATGGGCCGACGGTCCCGATCACCAGAGTGTGCGGCCCGAGCGGCTCCACGTCTTTCACAAGGATTCGGACGGAAGAGCCTGTCGATGCGTCTTGCCGCAACACATGGTCGGGCCGGACGCCGAGCACCACGGGCTTGCCGACGCTGCCGGCATAGGCCGCCTCGCGTGACTTCGGCACTCTCAACGCAGTGCCCGACGGCTCGGTGAAAATGAGCGCGCCGTCGCGGGCGACTAGCTCGCCATGGATGAAATTCATGCTGGGCGCGCCCATGAAGCCGGCGACGAAGAGATTGCTGGGCTTCTCGTAGATCGTGATCGGATCGGCCGCCTGCTCGATGCGGCCGCGGTTCATCACCACGACGCGGTCGGCCATGGTCATGGCTTCGACCTGGTCGTGCGTGACATAGACGATCGTCTTGGCGAGACGGCGGTGCAGCGCCTTGATCTCGGTCCGCATCTCGATGCGAAGCTTGGCGTCGAGATTGGACAATGGCTCGTCGAACAGAAACACATCCGGGCTGCGCACGATGGCGCGGCCGATCGCCACGCGCTGGCGCTGCCCGCCCGAGAGCTGTTTGGGCCGGCGCTGCAAATATTGTTCGAGGTCAAGCACGCGCGCAACGTCGCTGACGGCCTTCTCGATGCTGGCGCGCGATTCCCCGCGCACCTTCATGCCGTAGCCGATGTTCTCTCCGACCGTCATATGTGGGTAGAGCGCGTAGTTCTGGAACACCATCGCGCAATTGCGCAAGCCAGGACGCAATTGCGTCACGTCGCGATTGCCGATGCGGATAGTTCCGCTCGTCACCGCCTCCAGTCCTGCGATCATGCGCAACGTCGTCGTCTTGCCGCAGCCGGACGGGCCGACAAGCACGACAAACTCCTCGTCGGCCACGTTGAGGTCGAGCCCTTCAATGATCTTGTAGGGCCCGTATGCCTTGCTGACATTCTCGATCTCGACGTGCGCCATGGATTCCTTTTCCGTCCCTTCGTCGACGGCAAGTAAAGTCCCGGACGATGCTCGCGCATCATCCGGGACGTCTCACTGGAAAGCTAGTTCTTCGGCGGAAGGCCCATCGCCGCGCGATAGGCCGCGAGCTGCTTGGCCCGGCCGAACTCGTCGGTCAGCCGATTCCACTCCTTGGCCATCGCGTCGAGCGCCGCCTGCGGCGTGGTCTGGCCGGCCAGCGCCTTGCCGAGCTCGATCTCGACCACCTCGGTGTAAGAGAAGTAACCGGGCAGACGCATGTCGAGCGCGACGTTCTTGGCATTGATGGAGTCCGATTGCGCGCCGAGATATTCCTTGGCCTCTTCCGGCGAGAAGATCTTGCTCCACAGTTGTAGATTGGCAGTGTGCGATTTGCGATAGGGATTGACGCCGCTGCCGCCGGTGATCGCCGCCTGGCCCGACACTTCAGGGCTTGTCAGTGTCTTGACGAAATCCCATGCCGCCTTCTGGTTCTTGCCGGCCTTCGGCACCGCGATCTGCCAACCGCCGAATGCCATGAACGGGCCCGGAAGCACGCTCGGGAACTTGTCCCACTTCTTGGTCTTGGCGTTCCAGATCTCGTCCGAACCGGGCAGCATCGCCGAACCGACCTTGCCCGAGATCTTCGACTGCTTCGGTTCCGCGGCGATGACACCGGTGTCGCCCCAGCCGATCGATTCCGCAACCTGGCCGCCGGCCACCGCCGCGTTCACCTCGCCGAACGAGAAATTCAGCGCGTTGGGCGGACCGAGCTTCGATGCCCTGATGTACTCCTCGAGCCCCTTCACCCAGCCCGGGTTGTTGATCTGCGCGTCCATCGTCTCGGGGTCGAAGAACATCGCGCCCGGATAGTTCGGATTGTTGGTGTAGGCCGCCGCATGGCTGAAGAAGAACCAGAACTGCTGACCGCCGCGGCGGAAGGCTTCCGCCGTTCCCCACAGCCCCTTGTCGGGCCGCTGGAAGAACTCGGCAATGTCGAGATACTGCTTCCAGGTCTTCGGCGGCGCGAGGTCGTAGCCGTATTTGGCCTTGAAGGCGTCCTTCTCCTTGGGATCGCTGAACAGGTCGGTGCGGTAGGTATAGGTGTGGACGTCGCCATCCATCGACTGCGAGTAGATCTTGCCTTCCCACACCATCAGCCGTTCGCGATAGGCCGGCTCGATATCGTCCCAGTCCTTGCCGGACTGCATCTCCTTCGGCATCTCGCTGAGATAGGGCACGAAATCCGGCAGCCAGGCCGGCGCGAAGCTGACGAGGTCGAACGTCGCGTCCGATGCGGTGAGCGACGTCGCGATCTTCGGATAGAGCTCGGACCATGGAAACTCCACGACATTGACCTTGCCGCAGGTCTTCTTCGCCCATTCGTCCGCGCCGAGCTTGAGCGCGGAGGCGATATACGGCCCGGTCTGCGACGCCACCGTCAGGGTGACGCCGGTATAGTCCGGGCTGCAGGCAGCATTCGCCTGGCTCGCGGCACAGGCCATCGCGAGCGAGGTGGTCAGCATCAGGAACGTCCGTCGCAACATCGTCTAGTCCTCCCTACAAGGTTTTTTGCTATTTGATGGCCCCGAGCAGCAGGCCCGACCGCATCATCCGGCTGAGCAGGCCCGCCATGATCATCATGGGAACGATGGCGACGAGCGCCGCAGCCGATATCGCCCACCATTCGTCGCCGCGCTGGCTGTTCTGTCCCGCCACCAGGATCGGCAGCGTCTGCCATCTGGAATTGGTCAGGAACAGCGCGAACAGAAACTCGTTCCAGACGAAGGCCAGCGTGATCATGAACGTCGCCAGCAGCCCGTTCATCGACATCGGCACCACGATGCCGAAGAAGATGCGCCAGCTCGGCACATTGTCGACCATCGCCGCCTCCTCGACCTCGATCGGCACAGCCTCGAAGAAGTCGCGCATCAGCCAGACGACGATCGGCAGCGAGAAGGCGACGTAGCAGAGCGTCAGGCCGACAAAGCTGTCGATCAGCTGGAAGCCCAGCCGCCCGATCTCGCTGTAGAGCAGATACAGCGCGAAGGCGGTGACGATGGGCGGGAACATGCGCTGGCTGACGAACCAGAACAGGATGTCCTCATTGCCGAGGATCGGTCCGGGCAGCGGCAGGCGGTTGGCGGCGACGGCCACGATCAGCGCGATCGGAAAGGCCAGCAACAGGGCCTGCGGGCGGGTGAACCCGAACGTCGTGTTGAACAGCAGGTAGCCGCCGAGCGCGAGCAGGAAGAACGCGAGGCCCGCGCCGAAGCGGACCTTGAATTCGAAGCGCACCAGCGCATAGGCCGCCATCGCGCCAATCGCCGTGGCGATCGCTGCCGCGGATAGGCCAACGATGGTCGAGTTCAGGAAGGTCCGGAAGAACTCGCCGCGGATGCCCTGATAGAGATCGATGAAGGGCTGCAAGGTCGGCGTGAAGTCGATGAACGGCAGATAGGTCGGCCCGCCGACGACGCCGGGCGGCGTCTTGAATGCGGTCACCACCACCCAATAGAGCGGAAACACCGTGATCAGGCACCAGATGAGAACGCCGGCCGCGACCAGGCGGCGGCGCCATGGCGACAGTCCCGTCAAGCCCTGGCCGCTCATCGGCGCTTCTCCAGATGCGGCCGCAGCAGCGCCAGATAAGTCACGCCGATGATCGTGATCGCGATCAGGAACAGGAAGCTGAGCGCCGATGTGTAGCCGAGATTGAACTTCTTGAAACCTTCCTGATAGGCGAACAGCGTCAGCGTCTCGGTGTCGACGCCCGGCCCGCCGCCGGTCATCACGAACACCGTGTCCATGATCTTATAGCTCTCGATCAGGCGGATGAAGACGACGGCGGCCGAGATCGGCAGCATCATCGGAAAGGTGATGGCCCAGAACTGCTGCCAGGCGCTGGCATTCTCGAGCTCGGCGGCCTCGTAGACATCTTCGGGAAGCGTTTGCAGCCCGGCTAGCATCATCAGGATGACGAACGGGGTCCACTGCCAGACCTCGACCGCGATGATGCAGGCGAGTGCCCAATGTCCATTGGTAAGGAACGGCAGGTTGACCAGGCCGAACTTCGACAGGAACTGATTGAGCGGTCCCATCGTCGGATTGAAGATCATGCGCGCCACCAGCGCGACCGCGACGGGCGCCAGCAGCATCGGCAGCAGCAGGGCGACGCGGAACAGCCGCTCACCCGGCACCCGCGCATTCAGCGCCAGCGCGACGCCGAACCCGATCGCGTATTGCAACCCGACCGCGATCAGCGCAATCAGCGTCGTGGTGAAGAGCGCATTCCAGAACCGCGGCTCCTGCAACAACGCCGCATAATTGCCAAGCCAGACGACGCGCGGCGGGATCGGCGGAATCAGCCGGTAGCTGAGGAAGCTCGTAGTCAGCGAATAGATCAGCGGAAATATCGAGATCGCCAGCACGACGAGCACCGCCGGCCAGATGAAGACATGCTTGATCGGATCATTCCGCATCATCGCAGCATCATCCCCTCAGCAGCGCTTCGATCTCCGCGCGCCGCGGCATCGCGGGCGCGGTGCCCGGCCGGGTCACCGAGATTCCCGCCGTGGCCGCACCGAACCGCGCGGCCTCGAGCGGATCGACGCCGTCGGCGAGCGCCGCCGCGAAGCCGCCGACGAATGCATCGCCCGCGCCGGTGGTTTCGACGACCTTGCCGGACGCGAAGGGCGGCACGTGCAGCGAGCGATCCCGCGCATGGAATAGCGCGCCGCGTTCGCCGAGGGTGATCAGCGCGGTCCCGGCGCCTTTGGCCAACAGGGCGTCGCCGGCGCGGCGGGCGCCGGCGAGGTCGCCCACCGCGATGCCTGTGAGCGCTTCGGCCTCGGTCTCGTTGGGAACGACATAATCGCACAGCGCAAACAGGCCATCGTCGAATTGGATCGCCGGTGCCGGATTGAACACCGTGATGCTGCCGGCGGCGCGCGCAATCTCGAGTCCGCGCCGCGCTGCATCGACCGGCTGCTCGAGCTGCGTCACGAACACGCGGCTGTCGCGGATCGCGTCCGCCACCGCGTCGACATCGGCCGGGCCGATACCGCCCGCTGCACCCGGCACCACGATGATGGCGTTGTCGCCGCACGTCTCATGGACATAGATAAACGCCGCGCCGGTCGGCGCATCCGCGGTCCTCGCCACGCGCGGCCGGATTCCCTCGGCCTCCCAGGTCCTGATCGCAAGCTCGCCGAAGGCGTCGCTGCCGATCCGCGAGATGAAGCTCACGCCGGCGCCGGCCCGCGCGGCCGCGACAGCCTGGTTGGATCCCTTGCCGCCGGGCCCCATCGCGAATCCCGAACCGGCGATCGTCTCGCCGATCGCCGGCATGTTGCCGGCGCGGAACGCCAAGTCGACGACGAAGACGCCGAGGACGGCGACGCCACTCTTGCTCATCTCGTCACTCCCCGTCCGGCCCGATCACGCCCTTGCTGAACAGGAAGCAGCCATAGAAGCGCCGCTCGCCCGTCGCGATCACGCAATAGGCCGTCTTGGCCTTCTCGTAGAAAGCGTGGCGCTCGACGCCGACCAGCGGCCATGACCGTCCCTCCGCGCGATCGATCGCGGCCTGCACCTCGCGCTGCACGGGTGGCACTTCCTGAGCCTGGCCGACAATCTCCATGCGGATCGCTGCATCGTCGACAAACGTATCGAGCGGCATCACCGACAGCATCGCCTCGATCGCCCTAGCCGCGTTGACATTGTCGATGCGCAGCAACCGGCCGAGAACCGTCTGGCGCGCGATCGAGTCGGCCGGAAAATTGGTATCGCACACCACCAGACGATCACCATGCCCCATCGCCCGCAGGGCATAGAGTACGTCGGCATTGAGCAGTGGATCGATGCCCTTGAGCATGTTGCGTCCCTCCCTTGTGTTCAAACTCGCCGGACTCTGACGGTCCGAACCCCATCGATATCACCGCGAGGTGACGTCGCTAGTCACCGTACGGAATCCAGATGTTCTTCACCTGCACCGCGTGGCGGAGCAGGATCGGGCCCTCGCTCGCGGCCTTGTCGTACCAATCGAGCGCGAGGCCATGATCGACCAGCGTCCGTTTGAGATTGCCGATCGACAGCCGTTCGGCGGCCGCTGAGGCGTCCTGCGATCCGAACGCCCAGAGCGCGTCGACATCGTCGTGCTCGGCAAGCACCTTGACCAGCTCGCTGTGATCGCCGGTGACGATGTTGACCACGCCGCCAGGCACGTCCGAGGTCTCCAGCACCTGGTAGAAGTCGGTCGCGGCGAGCGGATGCCGCTCGCTGGGCACGGCGACGACCCGGTTGCCCATCGCAACCAGCGGCGCCACCAGGCTGATGAAGGCAAGCAGCGGCGCCTCGTCGGGACAGGCGACGCCGACCACGCCGATCGGCTCATGCATCGCGAGCGCCACGCCGCGCAGCGGCGGCGCGTGGATGGATCCTTCGAATTTGTCCGCCCAGGCGCCATAGCTGAACAACCGCTCGATGCTCGCATCGACTTCCGTGCGCGCCTTCGCAGCCGACACGCCGGTCATCTCGGCGATGCGCCGGGCGAATTCGTCGCCGCGCGCGGAAAGATTCTCGGCAAGGTAATAGAGGATCTGGGCGCGATTATGCGCCGTCGCCCGCGCCCAGGACTCGGCGGAGCGCGCCGCGGCCACCGCATTGCGGATATCCTTGCGATTGCCCTCGCCTGCCTCGCCGAGGCGCCGGCCCTTCGGCGACAGCACCGGACGCGAATAATTGCCGTCCGGGCGCACCTGCTTGCCGCCGACGAACAGTTTTGCCGTTCGATCGATCGGCGGCACATCGAATCCGGCGCTGGCGCCAGAAGCCGTCGCCAGCGGCGATGCCTTGGCCCGCGCCTTGCGCCCGCTCCAGGCCTTCGGCTTGAGGTACTCATACATGCCTTCACGGCCGCCCTCGCGGCCGAAGCCGGACTCGCGATAGCCGCCGAAGCCGACGCTGGCGTCGAACAGATTGGTGGCGTTGACCCAGACCACGCCGGCCAAGAGCTTCGGCGCGATATCGAGCGCCAGCCCGAGCGTCTCGCTCCACACGCTCGCAGCAAGACCGTAGCGCGTGTTGTTGGCGAGCATCACAGCCTCGTCGGGGGTGCGGAACGTCATCGCCACCAGGACAGGGCCGAAGATCTCTTCGGTCGCAACCGTCGAGGACGGATGCACGTTCCAGAGCAAGGTCGGCGGATAGAAACATCCTTCCGCCGGGATCGCACCGGACGCCTGATATTTCTCGGCACCCTCCTTCACTCCGGTCTCGACCAGCGACTTGATCCGTTCGAGTTGCACCGGCGCGACCACCGCGCCCATGTCGATCGCCTTGTCGAGCGGCATGCCGACGCGAAGCGTCTCCATGCGGCGGATCAGGCGCCGGCGGAAAGTCTCCGCGATCCCCTCCTGCAGCAGCAGCCGCGAGCCGGCGCAGCAGACCTGGCCCTGGTTGAACCAGATCGCATCCACCACGCCTTCCACCGCGCCGTCGATATCGGCATCGTCGAACACGATGAACGGCGACTTGCCGCCGAGCTCCAGCGTGAGGGACTTGCCGGTGCCTGCGGTCGACTGGCGGATCAGCCGTCCGACCTCGGTCGAGCCGGTGAACGCGATCTTGTCGACGCCGGGGCTTTCGACCAGCAGCGCGCCGGTGGCACCGTCGCCGGTCACGACATTCAGCACGCCCGGCGGCAGGCCGGCCTCGGCCGACAGTTCGGCGAACAGCAGCGCGGTGAGCGAGGTGAACTCCGCCGGCTTCAGCACCACCGTATTGCCCGCGGCCAGCGCCGGCGCGATCTTCCACGCCAGCATCAGCAGCGGAAAATTCCACGGAATGATCTGCCCGATCACGCCAACCGGCACCTGATCGGTGAATTCGCGCTCCTGCAGCTGCGCCCAGCCGGCGTGATAGAGGAAATGGCGCGCGGCGAGCGGCACGTCGAGATCGCGGGTTTCCCGGATCGGCTTGCCGTTGTCGATCGCCTCCAGCACGGCGAACAGCCGGGCGTGACGCTGTAGCATGCGCGCCAACGCATAGAGATGACGCGCGCGGCCGTGACCGCCGAGCTTTGCCCAGGCTGTCTGCGCAGTGCGTGCGGCGTTGACCGCCGCCTCGATATCGGCGGCGGCGCCCTGCGCGATGCGCGCCAGCGTCTTGCCCGTGGCCGGCTCGGTCGTCGTGAGGTGTTTGCCGGCGTGCGGCGCTGTGAACTTGCCGGCGATGAAATGCCCGAACGTGGCGCCATGCCGCGCCAGCCAGGCGCGTGCCTCGCCGTCCGCCTCCGGCGCGGGGCCATACTCCATGGTCTCGAAATAGCTTGCGACGCTCATCGCTGGAGTCTCATCCCACGGGGTGGCGATTGAAGGCCGAATAGTGGCCGGTCACGTGATGCTCGAGCTGTCGCTCGATATCGGCGAGCAGGCTGGAGGCGCCGATGCGGAACAGATCCGGCTCGAGCCAGTCGCGTCCCAGCTCCTCCTTCATCAGGAACTGATAGTTGAGCACGTCCTTTGCCGTCGAGATTCCGCCGGCCGGCTTGAAGCCGATCTGGTAGCCGGTGCGCTCCTGATAGACGCGGATCATCCGCAGCATCGCGAGCGTCACCGGCAGCGTCGCGTTGACGCCTTCCTTGCCGGTGGAGGTCTTGATGAAATCGGCGCCGGCCATCATGCAGACCATCGACGCCTTGGCGACATTGCGCAGCGTCTTGAGATCGCCGGTGGCCAGGATCGTCTTCAGATGCGCGTCGACGCAGGCGACGCGGAAATCCCGCACCTCGGCGTAAAGCGCCCGCCAATCGCCGGTCAGCACATGCTCGCGCGTGATGACGATGTCGATCTCCTGCGCGCCGTCGCGGACCGACGCTTCGATCTCCTTCAGCTTCAGATCATGCGGCACGAGGCCTGCGGGAAATCCGGTCGAGACCGCGGCGACCGGGATGTCCGATCCGCTGAGCGCTTCGACGGCCGTCGCCACGAACCGATGGTAGACACAGACCGCGCCGGTATGCAGCTCGCGGCCGGCAAAGCCGAGCCGCTCGAGAAGGTCGCCGCGCACCGGCGCTTTGGCCTTGGCGCAGAGGCGCTTCACCCGTTCGGTCGTATCGTCGCCATTGAGCGTCGTCAGGTCGATGCAGGTGATCGCCTTGAGAAGCCACGCCGCCTGCGCGTCTTTCTTGACCGTGCGTCGGCCCGGCAGGCTCGCAACGCGGCGTTCGGCGGCCGACAGATTGATCCTGATCTCGTCGACCCAATCCATCTCGAGCGCGCGACCGCTGTTGCGCGGGAGCTGATGCCCGCCGCCCGGGGAAGGCGACTGCGCGGCCAATGGGGATGGATTCTGCATGAAGACGCTCTGCGTCATGGAGGCGCCGTGCGTCCTAGCGAATCGACGAGATCGCCAGATAGACTGAATGTGTCGATCGCAACATGTGATCCTCCCCTGACCTTGCCGCGGGGTTTGCCGACGGCCTGAGGACGACACCGTCCCCGACCCTCGATCAGCCCGCCGGACTGGATGTTATTATTGTAACAAATCGACGTTGATAAACTCACAACATTGTAAGATCATTGTCAATCGGATAAGCAAGCCCGGCGATCAAAATGGCTGAAACATCGAACGCACGACCAAGCGAGACGCGCGTGCAGCGCCTGCAGAGGCTGCGCCGCGCCGTCGAATCGAGCGGCACGCTGCATCTGAAGGACGCCGCCGAGCTCCTCAAGGTTTCCGAAATGACGGTCCGGCGTGATCTCGCCGGGCCGGACGCCGCGCTGGCGCTGCTCGGCGGCTACGTCGTCAATGCGGCGTCGCCGACCGGGGTCAAGTACACGTTCGAGCAGGAGATCGATCAGCACACCCAGGACAAGCGCCTGGCCTGCCGGTCTGCCGCGGCCTCGATCAAGGAAGGCGATACGATCTTCATCGATTGCGGCACGACGATGCAGTCGCTGGCGGACTGCCTACCGGAGGACCTGCCGCTTTCGGTGATCTGCTATTCGATGAACGTGGCGTCGATCGTCACGCGACGGCCGGCCACGCAGGTGATGCTGATGGGCGGCCTCTACCATCCGTCGTCGCAGTCCTTTGCGTCGGACGACGGCCTATCCTATCTGCGGCGGCTCGGCATCAACAAGGCCTTCATCTCCGCGGGCGGCGTGCACTGGACCCGCGGCGCGAGCTGCTCGAATTTTCACGAGGTCGCCGTCAAGCAGGCCGTCATCGAGACCGCGATGGAAAGCATCCTGGTGATCGACGCCAGCAAGCTCGGCAGCCTCAAGTCGGCGTTCTTCTCCGATATCGGCGCGTTCTCGCGCATCATCGTCGGCGGCGCGGCGTCAGCGGACATGCGCAAGCACTTCCGTAGCCTTCCCGTCGAGTACGTGACCAGCGCAACCTGATCCGAGCGGGGGCTGGCACGCCCGGATCAGGCTGCTCACGATGCGCGGGCTCGCGGGACCACGCATCGCACTCCTGCGGCTCAGTTGCAGGCAGGCTTCGCCTTGTTGCAGGCGTCGGTCAGCTCCGGCGGCGGCTCCTTCTTGAACACCGTCTTGTAGGATTCCAACACGTTGGACTGCGTCACCGGCAGCGACTGCACACCGATCCAGCCCGGCGTTTCCTTGCCGAGCAGCGCGTTCATCATGGCCATCGCTTCGGCGACACCCTGGTCATAGGGGCGCTGCGATCCGGTCGCCTTCAGCGGGCCACCCTTGGCGATCTCGATCGCCGATTGCAGGCCGAGATCGACGGTGGCGACCGGAATGTCGATGCCCTGCGCGCGCATCGAGCTCAGCGTATCGAGCGCCGGCTGGTCCCAGACCGCGAACAGGCCCTTGATATCCGGATTGCCGGTGAGGAAGTCGCCCGCGATCTGCGACACCTTCGGCGGGTCGGTGAAGTCGACCTGCTTCATCTTGATGTCGGGACGATTCTTCTGCATCCACTCACGGACGCCCTTGGTGCGCTCGTTGGTGCTGAAATAATCGACGCCGAAATTGACGAGGCCGATGGTGCCGCCCTGCGCGACGCAGGACGCCAGGATCTGGGCCGCGATCAGGCCGTTGCCCTGGCTATCCGCCGAGATCATGGAGGCATATTCCTCCGGATGCTTCAGGCCGGTCGGGATGCTGTCCATCAGCACGAGCTTGATGCCGGCCTTGGCGATCTTCTTGTAGGTCGGTGCGGTCGCCGTGAAATCGACCGGGATCGAGATGATGCCATCCGGATGCTGCTGGATGGTGTTCTCGATATCGGCGATCTGCTTGTCGACCTGATATTCGGCGGACGCGACGCCGGTGACGGTCACACCGTACTTCTTCAGCGTATCGGTGATGCCCTGGATCTGCAGTTGCGCCCAGTCGAGATTGACGGTCTGCATGGAGATGCCGACCTTGAAATGCTTCTCCCTGATCTTGGCGGCATCGGCGTCCGACAGCGCCAGCACTTCGGGCGAGGCGGCCTTCTCGCCGTGCGGCCCCTGACCGACGATCGATTTCGGTCCAAGCGTCGCGAGATCGACGCCCTTGACGCAGGTTGCAGGCACTTCGGCGCGAGCCGAGGCGGCGATCGAAATGGCCGTCGCCGCGATCAACGCGGTCAGCGGCAGGGTTTGTCGCAAGATCGGCTTCATTGTTTCCTCCCGTTTTGGTCGCCGATTGACCGGAGGCCGGCGACCTTGCCCCTACCCTTGCAACGCCTGACCTTGCGGCCCATGCGCTGCACCGTCGTGCTCTAGCGTTTCGTGAAGGCGACCGCGGCCACGATGATCGCTCCCTTGATGACGAGCTGCAGCGGCGAGCTGACGCCGAGCAGCACGAGGCCGTTGTTGAGTGTGCCGATGATGAGGCTGCCGAACAGCGTCCCCAGGATGTAGCCGCGCCCGCCGAACAGGCTGCAACCACCGAGGATCACGGCGGCGATGACGTCGAGCTCCATGCCCTGCACGACGTCGGGCCGCGCGGCGTGCGAGCGCGCGGACAGCACCAGCGCCGCAAGCCCGGCGAGCGCGCCGGTCAGCACAAAGGCCGCGGTCGTTACCCATTTGGTGTTGATACCGGAATACAGCGCCGCGGTCGGATTGCCGCCGACCGCATAGATGCGGCGGCCGAACACGTTATAGTGCAGCAGCAGGATGCCGACGATCATCGCCACCAGCGTCCAGGCGATCGGAACCGGTATGCCCAGGAACGAGCCTTCGCCGAAGATCGCAAAGTACGTCTCGTTGGTGATGATGACAGGCTTGGTATTGGTTACCATCATCGCCAAACCGCGCGCCATGCTCAGTGAACCCAGCGTCACCAGGAACGACGGGATCGAGAGCTGCGTGGTCAGGATGCCGTTGAGCAGCCCGACCAGCGCGCCGGTGCCGAGCCCGGCAACAGCGCCTACGATCCAGCTATTGTTGATCTGACTCATCGCGAGCGCCGCGGCCATGCCCGACAGCGCCAATGTCGATGCGACCGACAGATCGATCTGGCGCGCGATGATCACAAAGGTCATGCCGACCGCGATGATCGAGACCAGCGTGGTCTGGCGTCCGACGTTCAGGAAATTGTCGACCGACAGGAACCAGGGCGAGGACAGGCTGAACACGACCAGCAGCACCACGAAGGCGATGTACAGCATGTAGGGCCGCTCACCCCGCAGCAGATTCTGCAGCAGCTTGCGGCGTCGATCGGATCGGGTCGACGAGGCGACGAGGTTGGGCGCGGTCAGTTCGGTCATGCGAGCAGCTCTTGCAATACGCCTTGTTCGGAAGCCTGGTAGATCTGCAGCAGATGATGGAGCTCTTCGGCATCATCGATCTCCCCGCGCAGCAGCGTTCGCGCCACGCGTCCATCGACGATCACGGAGATGCGGTCGCAGAGCTCGATCAGTTCGACGAGGTCCGACGAGACCACCAGGACGCCGGTGCCGTCGCGAGCGGCATTGCGGATCACGCCGTAGATCTCCTCGCGCGCGCCGACGTCGACGCCGACCGTCGGCTCGTCGAGCAGCAGCACGCGCGGCCGCGGATCATTCCATTTTCCGAACACGACCTTCTGCTGGTTGCCGCCGGACAATGTCCTGACCAGGCTCGAAGCGCCTTGTGCCTTCACCGACAGCCTCGCCACCGCAGCGTCGGCACGCCGGGCGGCGGCGCGCTGCTGCATGAAGCCCCAGCGCGAGAAATGCGGAATCCGCGGCAAGGTGATGTTGCGCTCGATCGAATGATCCAGCACCAGGCCCTGCAGATGCCGGTCTTCCGGCACCAGCGCGACGCCATGGTCGATCGCATCGGCCGCGCTCCTCGGCAGCCATGGCCGGCCGTCGATCTGGCATGTGCCGCTGTCGACCGGCCGAAGGCCGAAGATGGTCTCCAGAATCTCGGTGCGTCCGCTGCCGATCAATCCGGCAAGGCCGTGGATCTCACCCTTCATCACGGACAGTTCGACGGCCGACAGGCGATCGTTCGACACGCGCGACAGCGACAGAACCGGCGACGGATCGAATGAACGCGCAACTGCAGGTTCGGCGCGCGACGCCGCGGGCACCAATCGATCGATGCCGATGATGGCGTTCACCAGCCGCTTCATGTCGGTCTCGGCGGTGACGAAAGTCCCGGCATTGCCGCCGTCGCGCAGCACCGTGACACGCTGCGAGATCTCGAACACCTCGTTGAGCCGATGCGTCACATAGATCACGCCAACGCCGCGGCGCGTCGCCTTGCCGATCGCATCGAACAGGATGCGAACTTCATCCGAAGTAAGGGACGATGTCGGTTCATCGAGGATCAACAGGCGCACCTCGCCCATCAGTGCCTTGGCGATCTCGGTCATCTGGCGGTAGGCGAACGGCAGCGAGCCGACTGCTGCCTTGGTATCGAGGGGAATGCCGAGCTCGCTCAGGAACGCCCCGGCCCTGGCCATCAGTTCGCGCTTGCGGACAAAGCCGAACCGCGTACGCGGCTCGCGGCCGAGCAACAGATTGTCGGCGACGCTCAGCGACTCGACGAGACTGAGGTCCTGATAGACGACGGCGATGCCTGCCTCGCGCGATCTAGCCGGACTGTCGAACGTAGCTGGTTTGCCGGCGATCTCGATCGTGCCGCTGTCGGCCGCGTGGACACCACTAAGGATCTTGATCAGCGTGGACTTGCCGGCCCCGTTCTCGCCCAGCAGCGCGTGCACCTCGCCGGCCCGGACCTCTAGGTTGACGTCGCGCAACGCCCGCACGCCGCCGAAGCGTTTGTTGATGCCACCGACCATCAACAGCGCCGTCGACGGCCGAGGCTCGGCTGCGATCGAACCGGACAATTCCAAATTTTCCTCCCGTCGACCGCGCGAGGCGCTGGTACGATGGTGACATATTGTTATTTTTGCAACTTATCTTGTTATAATTCTATCACATCGACCGACCTGTCAATGGGAGATCGCGCCGGCGGGCGCTCGAATTGAAGGCGGCGATCGGATGTTGCACCGCCATACGTGCGGCCGGCCTCCGCCAGGCACGATGGCAGCCGGAAGGTTGTGCTAAGCTGCAATTGCTCTCTTCATCAAAGCCAACGCCGGTGAATCACGATGAAACTGAGTGCTGCGATTGCCATCGCCCTGATCTCGTCTTGCCTGCCCGCCGCGGCGCAGCAAGCCGGTGCCGACCTCTACGCGCAACGCTGTGCGCAATGTCACGACAGCAGCAACACGGGTGTTCGCGCGCCGAGCCGCACCACCCTGCAATCCAGATCGTTCGACGAGGTGCTTGGTGCGATCACCACCGGCCCGATGGCATCCTTCGCGCAGGGACTGACCAGCGACGAGCGGGCGGCGATCGCCTCACTCGTCACCGGAAAGGCCGCGTCGCTCGTGCCAACCGAGAGCGCAGGCCAATGCGCGCAGAACGAGACCGGCTTTCCGCAGCCGATCGATGGGCCGCGGTGGAACGGTTGGGGCACGGATATCAACAACAGCCGGTTTCAGCCGGCGGCAATGGCCGGCCTCGCGCAAGACCAGGTCCCGCGGCTGCGTCTGAAATGGGCGTTCGGATTTCCTGACACGTCGAACGCCAACGCGCAGCCGGCTGTCGTCGGCGGCTTGCTGTTCGTCGGTGGCGGCGACCGCAAGGTCCACGCCCTCGACGCCAAAAGCGGCTGCACGCGCTGGGCGTTTCCGACCGAGGCGCCGGTGCGGACGGCCATCAGCTTTGCCCCGCTGGACAACGGCCAGCCTGCCATCTTCTTTGGCGATGTGCGTGCCAACGTCTACGCCCTGAATGCCGCGACCGGCAAACTGATCTGGAAGAGCAAGGTCGACGATCATGTGGCCGGCCGGATTACCGGTGCGCCAGTGTTCTATTCCGGCGTCGTCTATGTCGGCGTTTCATCGATCGAGGAGGCTATCGGGTCTCGTCCCACCTACCAGTGCTGTACGTTTCGCGGCAGCGTCGTTGCGCTGAAGGCCGAGACCGGCGCGCAGATCTGGAAGGCCTATACGATTCCCGAGGCACCGCATCCGACACGGGCGAACGCCCTCGGGACCCAGCTGTTCGGTCCGGCCGGCGCGTCGGTCTGGTCCGCGCCGACGATCGACGTGCAGCGCCAGGCGCTCTATGTCGCGACCTCGAACAGCTATGCCGATCCGGCAACCGACACCAGCGATGCCATCCTCGCGTTCGATCTCGCGACCGGCCGAATGCTTTGGCACCAACAGGCCACACCGAAGGACAGCTTCGTCGTTGCGTGTTTCGGCACCGATCAGAGCAATTGTCCGGAAGACCGCGGCCCCGACCATGATTTCGGCCAATCACCGATCCTGGTGAGCCTGCGTAACGGACAGCGCGTGCTGGTGATCGGCCAGAAATCCGGCGTGGTCCACGCGCTCGATCCCGACCACGAGGGCAAGATCCTGTGGCAGACGCGGATCGGCAAGGGTGGCGCGTTGGGCGGGACCGAATGGGGTTCCGCCGCCGACCAGGACCGAATCTATGTCGCCAATTCGGACGTACGATTTCTCAGGGACGGCACGCGACGTCTGAATTCAAGCGAAGGTGGCGGCCTGTTCGGGCTCGATCTTGCGACCGGAAGGATCGCGATGCAGGTGGCGCCGGTGGCCTGTGGCGACCGCCCCCAGTGCAGTCCCGCTCTCTCCGCGGCGGTCACCGCCATTCCCGGCGTCGTGTTCTCGGGCGGCGTGAGCGGCTTCCTGCGCGCCTACGCGACCGATGACGCACGGCTGCTCTGGGAAATCGACACCGCCCGCGACTACGCCACGGTCAACGGCGTTGCGGCCCATGGCGGCGCCATGGACGGACCCGGCCCGGTCGTCGTCGACGGCATGCTGTACGTCAATTCCGGCTACGCGCAATGGAGCGGGCTGCCCGGCAATGTTCTGCTGGCCTTTGACGCCGGCAACCCTTGACAGGTATTTGCGCCGGCAAGCTGAGCACTACTCGCGGCGGGCTATTCGTGCTTTGATGCCGGACAGGATCAGTCGAGAGGTCCGAAGGGAGACCGTGTGGTGATTGGCGACGTGCTACGCAACATCACGTCAGGGGCCGTTACCCTCGCGCGCTCCAATGGTCCCGAATCGCCGATATCAGAGACAGGCGTCCCGAAATCGACCGACATGGCAGCCGCGCTTCAAATCGATGCGCATGTCGTTGCGCACGAAAAACACAGAAACTATAAGTGCTTGAAAGAATGGTCGGAGTGGCAGGATTCGAACCTGCGACCCCTGCGTCCCGAACGTAAGCAGCAAGCGAAAAAATCAACAAAAACAATGAAGGCCGATCCTGATTGACCACTGTTATCGCTGTTTGTTCACTGTGTTTCGGTGGTCAATCGGTGGTTGGCGACGTCTAATCCCGGACACCAGACCCGCGCACGAGCCTGCCGGGATCACCAGTAGTCGTTCGTGAAGAACTGGCGCCGGCGCCCGGCTTAAGCGGTGTTTCGAGCCGGGACGGTCTCGAAGAAGGCTCG